>NZ_JALNPM010000022.1:0-32695 GCF_024520875.1 Pantoea sp. Ft-CA_14
TGCCATCCCCGGCGGTCCGTCAGGCAGAGGAATGACGTGAAGGAACCGCGCAGCGGCGCGAGGACCGCCAGCCCCTGCACGGTGCCAGACTGCGTTATCACCTGTCGCTTAACTGACTGGCATTAACCCTGTGTCGCCTTTTCTGTTTCTGCCATCAGGCGCGGGTCTGCGTCATCCGCGACACACTGACCAGCGCGGCCACGGCGGCAAAGCTGCCCGCCAGCAGCAGCGAAGCGTGCGTCCCGCGATCATCAAACAGATTAAACATCAGCGCGACCAGCGCGGCACCCATACTCTGGCCCAGCAGGCGCGCGGTGCCCAGCATGCCGCTGGCGCCGCCGCTGCGATGACGCGGAGCGGAAGTGACGATAGTGTGGTTGTTGGGTGACTGAAACAGTCCAAAACCGGCACCGCACAGCATCATGCGCCAGATTATATCGCCATCACCCGGGTTAGCCGGCAGCCAGGCGAGCAGAAACAGCCCCAGGGCGAACATAGCCAGCCCGATGCCGCCCAGCAGCCCGGCATGCACCCGTTCAATCAGCCGGCCGGCAATCGGCGCAAACACCATGGTTGCCAGCGGCCAGGGCGTCAGCAGTAACCCGGTTGCCACCTCATCACGCTGCAGGACGTTTTGCAGAAAGAAGGGCAGCGACACCATCGCCAGCATCTGCGCGCAGAACGAACAGACCGACGTTCCCATCGACAGGCTGAAAATCGGGATACGCAGCAGATCAACCGGCAGCAGCGGCACCGCCATGTTTAACTGACGACGAATAAAGAACCAGCCCACAACCAGCAGAGCAATGACCTCCGACAGCACCAGCAGATGACTCTGTCCCTGTGCAAACCCGCTTAGCGCAGAGATGATCAGACCAAAGAACAGGGCGTTCATGATCGCGCTGGGAACATCAAATTTCTGCGCCGTCGCTTTCTGCGGATTATCAGGCAGCGTGCGCAGCGCCAGCCAGAGCGCAATGGCACCCAGCGGGACGTTAATCAGAAACAGCCACTTCCAGCTTGCCACCGAAAGAATCGCTGCGGCGACCGTCGGGCCTGCCGCGGTTGAAACCGCCACGACCAGCGAGTTGATCGCCATGCCGCGTCCCAGATGACGCTGCGGATAGATAATGCGTATCAGCGCGGTATTCACACTCATCAGCGCTGCACCTCCTAATCCCTGCAGCACGCGGGCGAAAGTCAGCATGGTCAGGGTGGTGGAGAAGGCGCAGAACAGCGAAGTGGCAATAAACAGCGCCAGGCCCGCCTGATAGACGCGGCGATAACCCAGCATGTCGCCCAGAAACGAGAGCGACAGCAGCGAGACGATAATCGCAATCTGATAGGCGTTCACTATCCAGATCGACTGCGCCGGGCTGGCATTCAGTTCGCGCGAGATAGTGGGCAGGGCGACATTGGCTATCGCGCCATCCAGCACCGCCATGGTCAGACCCAGCGCGATGGTGACGATTGCCATATAGCGCTGACGCGCGGGTAATCCATCCTGAGGAGGGGAGAGTGTCATAAGTTAATTACTAAAGAGGGTGAATATCATCATGCTAATGAAATTAACGCTGAAATACAGCGATCGGACGGAGAAAAAACTGTCTTTAAATATGACGTAATGGTTAAAGCATTGCTGCCTTCGTATGCCTCACTCTATACTGACAGTCCGTTCCATTTTTTTTGAAACAGGTTTAACAAGGTGCGCGATGTCCTCTGCTGAAAATGATAAACAGCCCGATTCCGTCTCTTCGGTACTTAAAGTGTTCGGCATTCTGCAGGCGCTGGGTGAAGAGCGCGATCACGGTATTACTGAGCTCGCGCAGCGCGTGATGATGTCAAAAAGCACCGTTTACCGTTTCCTGCAGACCATGAAGTCGCTGGGTTATGTCACGCAGGAAGGTGAGAGCGAGAAGTACTCACTGACACTGAAGCTGTTTGAACTGGGCGCTAAAGCGCTGCAGAATGTCGATTTAATCCGCAGTGCGGATGTGCAGATGCGTGAGCTTTCGCGTCTGACCAAAGAGACCATTCACCTGGGGGCGCTGGAAGAGGACAGTATTGTCTACATCCACAAAATCGACTCCCTCTACAACCTGCGTATGTATTCGCGCATTGGCCGTCGTAATCCGCTGCATACCACCGCAATTGGGAAAGTTCTGCTCGCCTGGCGCGATCGCAGCGAGGTTGAGGAGATCCTGCGGGATGTCGAATTCAAACGGAGCACGGCCAATACGCTGTTAAGCGCGGAGGCGTTAATTACGGCGCTGGATCAGGTAAGAACGCAGGGCTATGGTGAAGATAACGAAGAGCAGGAAGAGGGTTTACGCTGCCTTGCCGTGCCGGTCTTTGACCGTTTTGGCGTGGTGATTGCGGGACTGAGTATCTCTTTTCCCACCATTCGCTTTTCAGAAGATGCCCGTCAGGATTACGTGGCCATGCTGCATCGGGCGGCGCGTACGCTCTCCTCAGAGATGGGTTATCACGACTATCCGTTCTGAAAACAGCGGGCCATGTGGCCCGCTGTTTTGTTAATTATCGATCACTTCTCCGCTTTTCTTCAGCAACGGACAATCAGTCACACCCACCACGCCACTGTCAGTATGCAGATACTGCGCACTGATCACACCGCGAGCGGTCAGATAGCTGCACTGCAGGCCAAGGCCGGCTGCATTTTTAGTACTGCCGGTTAATACGCCATAGCCGGTAAACAGCATCGCCAGCCAGATCACCGCCAGCAAGCCTACCGTACGAATAAACAGTTTCATTATGTCTCCTTGTGAAAGATAACTCAGCGCTCCACCTGGTGCCGCCGGTTATGATGATATCAGCATGCCTCGCTTTTCTGGTGGGATCGATCAGAGATAACTGAAACGGCAAATTCTGCATTGATGTTAACCCCATTATCTTTTGCGATGGCGACAGGTAGAATAGGCGGTTGCCATGTTCTGGCGTTTCCACTGAGTTTTACGAGGCAGTTATGAATGAGTTAGCCGCAAATTCGGGCCCACTGGTCAGCTATGGCCTGCTGGTCATTATTTTGATTGTGGCGTTTATCGCCTGGTTCTTTGTCAACCGTGCCAGCGTGCGCGCCGGTGAGCAAATCCGCTTACTGGAGTCTTTGCTGGAAGAGCAGAAGAAACAGAATCAGCTGCTGCGCCGTCTGATTGAGATGCAGCCAGGGGCAGAGAGTAAAAAAACCGATGACGATCGCGAGAAACGCGACTTTATCCGGTTGATTCCGGAACGATAATCACAGCAGAGAGGCGGGATGGTCTGGAAAAATCCGTGGTATGACAGCAGCAAAGCGCATCACACGCCCGAGGGATTCTGCAATCCTGAACCGGAACGGCGCAAGCCGGGCGATCTGCAGCGCTGGCGCAGGGAGCGCAAATCACAGGGGCTGCCGCTGCCACCGCAGCAGGGCTACAGGGCTTTCACCGAACAGTGGTGGCAGCACGCTGATATCAGCGGCAGTGACGATCGCATCTGGTGGCTGGGTCATGCAGCCGTGCTGCTGCGGCTGAACCAGCAATATATCCTGATCGATCCCGCACTCTCGTCACGCGCCTCACCACTCTCTTTTGCCGGGCCGCAGCGAAAAACGCCCGCACCGCTTAGCATCGCTGATCTGCCGCGTCTGGATGTCGTGCTTATTTCACATAACCATTACGATCATCTTGATCGGCCGACGGTTAAAGCGATCGTCCGGCGTTTTCCGCAGGCGACCTTCATTGTGCCGCTGGGCCTGGAAAAATGGTGCAGGGCGCGGGGCGTGAAACAGGTCCATCAGCTCGACTGGTGGCAACAGTTTACTGTCGGCGACCTCTGTTTTGATGCGGTGCCGGCACGTCACTGGAGTATGCGAACGCCGCGCGATCGAAACCGTTCGCTCTGGTGCGGCTGGGTCGTGCGTTCTGCCTCCGTGCGCTTCTGGTTCTCGGGCGACAGCGGCTACAGCGATAGCCTGCCGGAGATTGCTGCCCGACTCGGCCCGTTCAGCCTGGCGGCTTTGCCGATTGGCGCTTATGCACCTGAATGGTTCATGGCGGGCCAACATATGAATCCCGATCAGGCGGTGGCGCTGTGGCAGGCAGCAGGCAGGCCGCTGACGCTGCCCATCCACTGGGGCGTATTCGAACTGGCCGATGAGTCGCTGGATGCACCACCCAAAGAACTGGCGGATGCGCTGCTGCGGGCAAACGAGCAAAAGGGCGGTTTCGCACCGTGGCGAATAGGCGAAAGCCGCGGGCTGAATAAGGATGCCCAGGAATTATCCTAAAACCTCAGAGTTAAAACAAAAGCCCGTTTTTATTATCTGATATCAATTTTTCAAATCAAAAGTTAAATTCTTAATAAGTAAAATCCGGCTCAATGCTTTTATTTGGAGCAGGACGTCTGTCTGGCTCCTGCTTTTGGTGCAAAAAAAGTGTTATCTGTACGAAATAAAAGGCGCTGTACAGGATTGACGCCGGATTATTGATATTTTCAACTTTTCGCGCTTCGCTTATTCATTCTGTTATTGCCATATTTGTGAAATATTAATTTCTTATGGTATCCATTGGGTTAGACCCGGCAACAGAGGCCGGAGAGGGGTCTGGCCAGAGAGCGGGCTTAATTTGCATCGGCATTTGTAAACGCCACAGAACAGGCAATGTGAGCCTTCTGGCAATTATGTGCGCAGGCTGGCTGAGGCCCTTAAAAATGGCTTGCCATTGTTTTTAGGATATGTGATAACAAATCCTGAGTTAAACGAGGTACAGTTCTGTTTATGCATGGCATCTTCTGTAAAGAAGTCTGTAAAGAAGAACGAGTAAAGACGTTGACGTTGAATACCGCTTCCTTGCCGAACCTTAATTAGTGCCTCATGCAGTAATGTCTCTGGTTTTTCTGTACGACAGCCTTCGGGCTAAATAAACATCTAAAGGAATTTGCAAAATGGCAAAGATTAAAGGTCAGGTTAAGTGGTTCAACGAGTCTAAAGGTTTTGGTTTTATCACCCCTGCTGACGGTAGCAAAGATGTGTTCGTACACTTCTCCGCTATTCAGGGCAATGGTTTCAAAACCCTGGCTGAAGGCCAGAGCGTTGAGTTCGAAATTCAGGACGGCCAGAAAGGCCCGGCAGCCGTTAACGTTACGGCTATCTGATTCAACTCCGCCTCGGTGCATTGCACCCTGACATGAAATCTCAAAGCCCTGGCTTCTCAGCCGGGGCTTTCTTTATGCTTCCGATGCGTAAACGTTAAGGTTACACTGCGCCGCGTTATCTGATGCCGGAGCACCCTATGTCCCTGATTTGCCCTCTTTGTCACTCTCCTCTCGCCTTTACTGCGCGCAGCTGGTGCTGCGAGAATCGCCATCAGTTTGATCAGGCGAAAGAAGGGTATGTCAATCTGCTGCCCGTTCAGCATAAACGGTCGCGTGAACCGGGTGACAGTGCAGAGATGATGCAGGCACGACGCGAATTTCTTGAGGCAGGCTACTACCAGCCGCTGCGTGATCGGGTCGTCAGCCTGCTTGCGTCCGCGCTGAGCCAGCCGGAGTGCAAAATCCTGGATATCGGCTGTGGCGAAGGTTACTACACCGCCGCACTGGCTGACGCAGCAGGCGAGGCCGGGCAGGTCTATGGACTGGATGTCGCCAGAATGGCGATCCGGCTGGCAGCAAAGCGCTATCCGGCGGTGCGCTTCTGCGTCGCCTCCAGCCAGCGCTTACCCTTTGCCGATCACGCCCTGGATGCGGTTGTCCGAATCTACGCACCCTGCAATGAAGCGGAACTGGCGCGCGTGCTGAAGCCGGGTGGCCTGGTACTGACCGTGACACCGGGCCCGCATCATCTGCAGCAGTTCAAGGCACTGATTTACCGCGAAGTGCAGTTGCATGTGCCGGAGCAGAAAGCGTATCCCGGATTCCGCCAGGTGGCGCAGCATGCGCTGCGTTACCCGATGGCATTAACCGGCGCAGCCGCGACGACCCTGCTTCAGATGACGCCGTTCGCCTGGCGGGCGCGTGAAGAGGTCTGGCAGACCCTGCAGCAGAGCGAGCAGTTCAGCTGCGACGCAGACTTTACCCTGACTGTGTGGCAGCGCGACTAGCGCGCCTCGACCAGGGTGTTATAGATGCGCTCCAGATCGTCGAGTTGCTGTACCGCGATCAGCAACCGACGCTGTTCCAGCTGAATCACCAGAATGCCATCCTCAGAGAGATTCATGCCCTGAATTCGCCGGTAATCGATCCAGACACCGGCGTAAAACAACCCCTCACTTTTCATCAGCAGCGTTGGCTTTCGCAGCCAGAATAGCCAGAACGCCAGAAAACTCAGCACCATCAGCAGTGAGGTGGTGAGCTGCGGGCCGTGATGGCTGACGTTGTTCCACAGCAGGATCAGCAGCAGGCCGATGAAAATCAGGCTATCCAGCTTATGCTGCCTGCGCAGCGCAACCCGTAAGCGGGTCGGACCGTGGCGACGCGGCAGAATCGCCTCGTGATAAATGGCAAACCCCATCAGGGCGGCAATACAACACGCAATCAGCGCGTCGGTTAATGACATCACATCTACCTCAAACAGGGTGAGCTCAGCCGGTTGTGGCTCAGCTCACCACGCTTAAAAGCCGGGAGCGCAGGCTCCCGGCCGGGTGAAATTACAGACCGAGCAGGCCGATCCAGTAACCAAAGATACCGATGGCAAAGAAGCCGACGATAATCCACAGCGCGTTCACTTTACGGCGTAACAGCCACATACAGCCAAAGGTCAGCAGCAGCGGCACCACGCCCGGCATCAGCTGATCAAGGATCGACTGTACGGTGGTGACGGTGGTTTTACCGGTTGAGTCGGTAATACGTGACACCACCAGCGGGATGTTAACGTGTGTCCACTTGTTGACCAGCGCCCCCATGACAAACAGGCCGAGAATCGATGCGCCCTCCGTGAGTTTCTGCAGGAAACCGCCGCCCATATCACTGACGATATCGATCCCTTTGCGATAGCCATAGGCCACGCCGTAGTAGCGGGTCAGCAGACGTGCCAGGTTAAACAGCACAAAGAAGAGTAGCGGACCCAGCAGACTGCCACTCATGGCGATACCGGCTCCCAGCGCGGCAAACACCGGGCGCACCGTACCCCAGAAGATCGGGTCGCCAACACCGGCCAGCGGTCCCATCAGGCCGACTTTAAGGCCGTTAATCGCGCCATCGTCGATCGGGGCGCCGTTAGCACGCTGCTCTTCCATCGCCATAGTCACGCCCAGAACCGGCGCGGCCACATAAGGATGGGTATTAAAGAACTCCAGATGACGCTTGATCGCCTGCTTACGATCATCATTGTTCTCAGGATAGAGACGGCGGATCACCGGCACCATTGAGAAGCAGAAGCCCAGCGCCTGCATGCGTTCAAAGTTCCATGAACCCTGGAACAGGTTAGAGCGCAGAAAGACGGCGCGAACATCACCGGGAGTCAGTTTCTTTTCGACTTTCGTAATATCAACCATGTGCTCACCTGTTCCTTAATCGAGTTCGTTATCAAGATCGTTTGCGGTCGCAGCACCTGTTGGTGCTCCCGCCACACGGTTGTATTTCGGGCTGAGCTGAATGTAGAGCACCGCCATAACCACGCCAATGACGCCCAGCGCCACCAGGTTAAAGTTGGTGAAGGCGGCGGTGACGAAGCCCAGGTAAAAGAACGGCATCAGGTAGCCTGCGCGCATCATGTTGATGACCATCGCATAACCGACCACCACAATCATGCCACCGGCGATATTCAGGCCGTTGGTAACCACGTCCGGAATAGAGCTGAGTAAGGCGTGAACCGCACTGGTGCCGACCGAAATCGCCACAATCAGCGCCGGGATGGCGATACGCATCGCCTGTAACAGCAGGGCAGAGACGTGGATCCAGGAGATGGCCGTGAGATTACCTTTCTCTGCGGCTTTGTCAGCCGCATGCTGGAAGGCGACGGTCAGCGTACGCACGATAATGGTCAGTACCTGTCCGGCGGCGGCCAGCGGAATCGCCAGCGCAATACCGGCACCCACACTTTGACCGCCAGCGATAACCAGGATGGTCGAGATAATGGAGGCGAGGGCGGCATCAGGCGCAACGGCGGCACCGATGTTCATCCAGCCCAGCGCAATCATCTCCAGCGTACCGCCGATAATAATGCCGGTTTTCATATCACCCAGCACCATACCAATCAGGGTACAGGCCACCAGGGGACGGTGAAACTGGAACTCATCCAGAATCGACCCCATACCGGCAATACAGGCGACAATAAAAATCAAAACAATTTGTAGCGAGGTTATTTCCATCATACTTCTTGTCCTCAGCAGGATAACCAGGAGCCCGGAAACGCAGGCGCATTAGTGCTTCTGTTACGCGTTAACTTTCGCGATCAGATCCATCATTTTCAGTTTCTGGTCACTGGAAACTTTACGCACTTCCAGTTCAATATTGCGTTCATTGAGTTTGCGGAACGCGGCAATATCTTTTTCATCGACCGAGACCGCATTATTGACCTGGGTTTTCCCCTGGCGGAACGCCATACCGCCGATGTTGACGGTTTTAATATCGACACCCTGTTCCACCACGCGCAGTACATCGGTGGGGTTGGTAAACAGCAGCATCACGCGATCCTGACCATACTTCGGGTTGTTCCACACCCGCACCATCTTATCAACATCCACCACATGGGCCGTGACGCCGGGCGGAGCGACCTGCGTCAGCAGAGTCTTGCGCACATGATCGTTGGCCACTTCATCGCTGACGACGATAATGCGCTGAACGTTGGTCTCTTTGGTCCAGCGCGTTGCTACCTGCCCATGAATCAGACGGTCATCAATGCGTGTCAGCCCGATTTTCATGTGGTCACCAGGCGCCATCGGCTTAGCCGGTTGCACCGCAGCGGCCGGTTTCACCGCCGCTGGCGCCGGCGCTTCTTCTTTGGCTTTCAGGGCTTTGACGCCTTCACGGCCGGTCTCCACCGCCACGGCGACCAGCTCGTCAAAACCGGGATTGTCATCGCGCGCCATCAGGGTTTCGACCAGCATCGGGATATTGACCCCGGCGATGACCTCATACTGCGGTTTGTCGACCACGATGCGACTGGCCGCATTAAACGGACTGCCACCCCAGGTATCAACTAAAAACAGTACTCCCTGCGTCGTATCAAGTTCTGCCAGTCGTGCCTGATATTTTTCAATCAGCGTTTCTGCATTTTCACCGGGGACAAAATCTATCCAGCCGACATTGTCCTGCTCGCCCAACAGCATTTCTGCTGTTTTCAGCAGTTGTTCCGCTGCCCAGCCGTGTGTACCAATTACTATCGCAATGGTCACGTGCTACCTCCGTTCGCTAGAGATGCTCATCTGAGTCAATGAACTGTATTGAATTGCTTTGATGATCTGTTTAACCGGATGATTCGAATTATCGGTATAGCGTCGAAAAAACATGGGTTAACTACGTCAAGGCGGTAAAGTCGCGATTTATTTTAGTGATCGAAAAAATAAATTATGTGATGTCTGTCAGCTATTCATCCTGTGAAGTGACCAGTAACCCTTTTTATGCGCCCGATCATCCGTCAGGCAGATTGTAAAAATAAGAAAATTTTTTGACGCAATTCGCCGACCTGATACATTAACGTTCTGTTTATTACTCAGGAGTAACGGGCTTCAGCCCACCTTTATGGATCGTCACCGACGTCGCTTAATCTGTTCTTTGCGCCTGCTGGCGCGTCACCCTTCGCCTCACGGCGTTTTCACCGCTTTCCCGACTACCTGCATGTCACGCATTGCTGCGCTGATAAGCAGCACCGCGATCTGTTCCCTGTTCTGGAGTCATAAATAATGGAATTTTTATTCGACCCCTCAATCTGGGCGGGTTTACTGACGCTCGTGGTGCTGGAAATCGTACTCGGCATTGATAACCTGGTGTTTATTGCCATCCTGGCCGACAAACTGCCGCCGAAGCAGCGTGATAAAGCACGCCTGATTGGCCTGTCACTGGCGCTGGTCATGCGTCTGGGTCTGCTGTCGCTGATCTCCTGGATGGTGACGCTGACGACGCCTCTCTTTAGCGTAGGCGGTTTCAGCTTTGCCGGTCGTGATTTAATTCTGCTGGCGGGTGGTCTGTTCCTGTTGTTTAAGGCGACCATGGAGCTGCACGAGCGGCTGGAGAACCGGCAGCTCGACGGATCCGGTAATCGGGGATATGCCAGTTTCTGGGCTGTCGTGACGCAGATTGTGGTACTGGACGCCGTCTTCTCGCTGGATGCTGTGATTACCGCCGTGGGTATGGTGAACCACCTGCCGGTGATGATGACCGCCGTGGTGATTGCGATGGGTGTGATGCTGCTGGCATCTAAGCCGTTAACCAACTTTGTTAACGCGCATCCGACTGTAGTGGTGCTCTGCCTGAGCTTCCTGCTGATGATCGGTCTGTCGCTGGTGGCAGAAGGCTTTGGTTTCCATATTCCTAAAGGCTACCTCTATGCGGCGATTGGCTTCTCGATTCTGATTGAGCTGTTCAACCAGGTTGCACGTCGTAACTTTATCCGCCATCAGTCAAATCGCCCGATGCGTGAACGCACCGCCGAAGCGATTTTACGCCTGATGGGGGGCCGCAACCGTGCCCAGACCGCCAGCAATGGCAACACCAGCAGCAGCGAAGAGGCTGCGCTGGCGGAAGCGATGCCGCAGGAAGCGTTTAAAGATGAAGAGCGCTATATGATTAATGGCGTGCTGACGCTGGCTTCCCGCTCGATTCGCAGCATCATGACGCCGCGCGGTGAAATCTCCTGGGTCGATGCGAATCGTCCGGTAGATGAGATTCGCGGTCAGCTGCTTGATACCCCACACAGCCTGTTCCCGGTCTGTCGGGGTGAACTGGATGAAATTGTCGGCGTAGTGCGAGCCAAAGAGCTACTGGTGGCGCTGGAGCACGGTGTGGATGTGGCGACTTTTGCGGCCAATACACCCACCATCGTGGTGCCGGAGACGCTGGATCCGATCAACCTGCTTGGCGTGCTGCGTCGTGCCAAGGGCAGCTTCGTAATTGTCACCAATGAGTTTGGTGTGGTTCAGGGTCTGATTACGCCGCTGGACGTGCTGGAAGCGATTGCGGGTGAATTCCCGGATGAAGATGAAACGCCCGATATCATTGCGGATGGTGATGGCTGGTTAGTGAAAGGGGGGACCGATCTGCACTCGCTGCAGCAGTTGCTCGACTTCCATGAGCTGGTCGACCCGACAGAAGACCACGCCTCGCTGGCGGGCCTGCTGATTGAGCAGAAAGGGCAGTTACCGCTTCCTGGCGATGTGATTGATATCACTCCGCTGCACTTCCAGATTATCGAAGCGACCGACTACCGTATCGATCTGGTGCGGGTCACTAAAGATAAACCGCATGACGAGGATGAAGAGGGCTAATCGTTCTCGTTGATGCAGCGGCGCTGCCGGGTTTACCGGCCGCGCTGAATTTCTCTGACAGCCGCTGGCTCATTGCCGCGGCTGTTTTTTTGTCTGTGGCGTAAGGTCATCAGGCAGGGCGAAACGGGGCTCAGGCGATTGTCACCTGCGGGCATCAGCCTGATGCTGCGCCAGCCACGCCGGGAAGTCCTGCAGCGGCATCGGGCGGGCAAAATAGTAGCCCTGCAGATGATCCACGCCGCGTTCGCGCAGATACGCCGCCTGCTCAGCCGTCTCCACGCCTTCGGCCACCAGACTGATATTCAGGCGCTGGGCCAGCGAAATCACCATATCCGTCACCGTGGCATTAATCGCGTCAGTGCCGATGGCTGCGGTGAAAATCTTGTCGATTTTCAGCACATCTGGCTGCAGATCTTTCAGGTAGGAGAGCGAGCTGTGACCGGTGCCAAAATCATCAATCGCCAGCCGGACACCGATGTCGTGCAGTTGCGCAATCACCGACTGGTCCACGACCGGCAGGGCATCGCGCTCGGTGAGCTCCACCACCAGTTTCGGCACCGGATTGGCAGGCCACCACAGGTTGTGCAGATCTTCCAGAATGGCGTGGTCGCGGAAGTGGCTGGCGGCAACATTAATGGCGATATGGAACGCGGGATCGTCGGGCAACTGCGGTAACTGACTCACCACCTCATTCAGTACAAAGCGCGTCAGCGGTTTGATCAGGTTCTGTCGCTCGGCCAGGGGAATAAAGACATCCGGTGCAATCCAGCCCTGACGGGGATTATGCCAGCGCAGCAGTAACTCAATACCGTCGCACTCACCACTTTTGGTGTTGATCAGCGGCTGGCAATAAACCATAAACTCACGGGCCGTAATGCCATAACTGATTTGCCAGCTCAGGCTCATACGATTTGCGGTCGCCAGCCAGACGATGTAACCCATAAGCAGACTCAGCAGCAGCGCCAGCGGGAGCTGTGAGGGAAGCGTCGCCAGCGCCAGGCGGGTCGGAGAGGGGCCATAGAGAGTAAGCGTAAACGGATAGCGCAGCGAGCCCTGCTCATAGCTCACTTCGTCTTCAGACGGCACCGTGGGCTCGATCAGCGGATTGCCATACTCCAGGCTCTCTCCATTGACGTTAAAGACAGCGCGCTCCACCCAGGGCAACTGCGGCTCCAGCAGATAATTGCTCATCATTTCGATGTTGATCACCTGCAAAATCCCGGAACGGTTATCCAGGCTCTTTGGCGTCCACAGCAGTAAAATGGGCGAGCCTTTCAGCAGATACTCATCGGTTGCCAGCGTCATACGCTGACTGTTAAAGGCTAAATCAGGGTAGGTCTGACTAAAGGGAATGGTGCGCGGCCCGTAGATACTGGAGCAGTAGAGCACGTCGTTATCCACCAGCAGGATCGCCCGGACCGTCTGCAGGGAGGAGATTTTTTCGATGAGTGGAAAGCGAACATCCTGACAGGGAACGCCGACCAGACCCAGCGTATTATTGGCTGAAACCTCCAGCGGTGAAAACATCCGGTCAAACCGCATAATCGCTTTATCGGCGAAATCCATCGCCTGCTGCTCGATACGTGACTTCTCTTCGATATAGCGAAAGGCCAGGGTTAATATCAGCACCACGGTGGCGATCGACAGCGCTATCAGCACACGCTTGCGTCTGAATTGTCCAACATTTTGCTGGGCCATAAACATCTGTATCCACCTTCCCAAAAGCCAGTAAAAAGCAAAACACAACGGGGTGAGTATCGGCACGGTCAGATCAACATTGAGGCCGGAATGCAGAAAAGCGGGTCTGGAAAGTTGCGTAAGCCGGACGGCTGCGCGGAAATCACTCTACCGGTTAAACCTGCGCTGAGATAGCGCAGGATGCGGATTTTATTACGTTTGCACTTTTTTTAATCAGTTAATCGTTTCGCTTAATCACACTGAACTTTAATCGCCAGACCGCCACGCGAAGTTTCACGATATTTGGCGTTCATATCTTTGCCGGTTTCATACATTGTCTCGATAACCTTATCCAGCGAGACGCGGGGTTCGCTGGTGCGCCTAAGTGCCATGCGCGCCGCGTTAATCGCTTTAACCGAGGCGATAGCATTGCGCTCAATGCAGGGCACCTGAACCTGACCGGCTACCGGGTCACAGGTCAGTCCAAGGTTATGTTCCATGCCGATTTCAGCCGCCACGCAGACCTGCTCCGGACTGCCGCCCAGCAGTTCAGCCAGACCGGCCGCCGCCATAGAACAGGCGACACCCACTTCACCCTGACAGCCCACTTCCGCGCCTGAAATAGAGGCGTTCATTTTGTACAGCACGCCGATGGCGCCAGAGGCGAGGAAATAGCGCAGGAAAATGTCGGGTGTCACCGGCTCAATGAAGTGATCGTAGTAAGCCAGCACCGCAGGCACGATACCGCAGGCACCGTTAGTGGGCGCGGTCACCACGCGGCCTCCCGCGGCGTTCTCTTCGTTAACGGCCAGCGCATACATATTGATCCAGTCGATAACAATCATCGGATCGCTGGAGTGCTTGTCAGAGGAGGTCAGCAGGCGACGCAGGGAGGCGGCGCGACGCGGCACGCGCAGTGGCCCTGGCAACACGCCTTCGGTATTCAGACCGCGGTCGATACAGGCCTGCATCGTCTGCCAGATGTTAGTGAAATAGGCATGGATCTCATCGCGGCTGTGCAGCGCCAGCTCATTTTTCATCACCAGACCTGAGAGTGACAGGCCGGTTTCACGACAGTGAGCCAGCAGATCTTTGGCGGAGTGGAACGGCCAGGGCACAGAGACTTCATCCAGTGCCGACTGCCCGAAGTGCTCTTCATCAACAATGAAACCACCGCCAACGGAGTAATAGGTTTTTGACAGGATCAGCAGGTCGCCCGCAAACGCGAGCAGGCGCAGGCCATTTTCATGCAGCGAGAGGTTCTCACTGCGAAATACCATGCCGCCTTCGCGCGGGAAATCCACTTCGTGTGCGCCTTTCGCCAGCAGCAGTCGCTCACGCTGCTCAACATCTTTAATAAAGGCGGGGATCGCATCGATATCCACCGTATCCGGCGATTCACCCGCCAGACCCATAATAATGGCGATATCAGTGTGATGGCCTTTGCCGGTCAGAGAGAGAGAACCGTAAACATCCACGGCGATCCGGGTGACCTCCTGCAGCTTTTCCTGTTCGCACAGCAAATCCACAAACTGTTTACCTGCTTTCATCGGGCCGACAGTATGCGAACTTGAGGGGCCGATGCCCACTTTGAACATGTCGAAAACACTAATCACAGGTGACACTCCTCACAATTATTCTCAGTCTGCCGGGGCAGTTTATGGCGCCCATAGTAATGGTCATGCACCAGGAAAGAGCAGCTTTTCGCATGAAATAAACTTATCAAAACTCATAGAAAAAATTATAGCGCAGCGCGCCAGTAACCTGACGGGCCGGAGAGAGGAAAAAACGAGAAAGGTCTCAGAATGCGATCTGAGCACTCAGTGATCGGATAATACCCGCGGTCATGCCCCACACCAGATAATCCTGATAGCGCGACAGCCAGACCGGGTGGCGAACGCCAGCCCGATGCACCTCCAGCGCGCTGTAGCGGCTGAGCTGCAAAGCCTCGGCCAGCGGCATCTCAAAGGCGCTGCTCACCTCATCCGGATTAATCGTTAATCGCAGATCGGCCGGAATGATCCCCAGTACCGGCGTCACCTGAAAGCCGGTGCTGCTGGTCACGGCGGGCAGTGCGCCTAATACCTCGACCTGATGCGGCTCAATGCCAACCTCTTCCTGTGCTTCACGCAGTGCTGTGGCGATGAGCGATGCGTCAGTGTCATCCTGCATCCCGCCGGGAAAAGCGACCTGTCCGGCATGTTTGCGCAGGGCGTGTGAGCGCTGCGTCAGCAACAGACCGGGTTCAGGCCGTGCCACAATCGGCACCAGCACCGCCGCATGGCGCCCGGATAGCAATTGTGTGCTGCGGGCAGGCTGCTGCAACAGAAAACGGCTGCGGAAATCATTAAGCGTCAGGGCCAACTGAACCTCCGGTTTGTTCCAGTGCCGGTAAGATCCGGCTGACTTTATCGAGTGTTTCCTGATACTCCGCTTCGGGATCGCTGTCTGCAACAAGCCCGCCGCCCGCCGCACAGTAGAGCTGCTGACCTTCAGCGATCAGCGTGCGAATGGTGATGCTGGTATCCATCCGGCCACACAGGCTGAGATAACCGATGCTGCCGCACCAGGCATTGCGCCGCTGCGGCTCCAGTTCATCAATAATCTCCATCGCCCGAATCTTGGGCGCACCGGTAATCGAGCCGCCCGGAAAACAGGCGCGCAGCAGATCGGTGGCCTGCAGGGTATCAGGCAGCTGCGCCCGCACCGTGCTCACCAGGTGGTGCACGGCGGGGAAGGGTTCAACCACAAAAAGTTCAGGCACCGTGACCGAACCGGGTAGCGCCACGCGGCCAATATCGTTGCGCAGCAAATCGACAATCATCAGGTTTTCGGCCCGATCTTTTTCTGCATGGCGCAGCGACTCAGCCTGTTGCGCATCAGCAATCGGATCGTCACAGCGTGGCCGGGTACCTTTGATCGGTCGGGTTTCTATCTGTTTATTATTCAGCGACAGAAAGCGCTCCGGCGACAGGCTGAGGATCGCGCTCTCGGGCAGACGCAGAAAAGCGCTGAACGGCGCGCGGTTAGCCGCATTGAGTATACTGAACGCCTGCCACTCATCACCCTGGTAACCGGCCTGAAAACGCTGCGCCAGATTAACCTGATAACAGTCACCCGCCTGAATATAGGCCTGAACCGCCGCAAAACGCGCAGCGTAATCTTCATAGCTCAGGTTGGAGCGCCAGCGGCTGGTCAGTGAAAAGGGTACGGCCTCACGCGCGGGCCATTGCGCCAGCCAGGCGGCGCGTTCTTCTGCGTTCTTTAACGCCACCAGCGTCAGGGTCTGCTGCTGATGATCGGCAATCAATGCCCAGTCATAGATACCCACCGCCATGTCAGGCGTGGTGAGATCGGCTGCGGCCTGCTGAGGCAAGGACTCAAACCGGCGGCCCAGATCATAACCAAACAGGCCCAGCGCACCGCCCTGAAACGGCAGGGCATCGCTGGCAGCCGGCGTCACGCCCAGCGCATCACACTGCTGCTGTACCAGCAGCAGAGGATCGGCGGTTGATTCGGTCGTGCCGGTCGGGTCGCTGAGGGTAGTCATCGCACCGCGGGTCACCAGGGTGGCGCGGGGATCGGCGGTCAGAATATCAAAGCGGTTGTCGCTGTGGTTCGCCTGCGCGGAGGAGAGCAGCATCGCCCAGGGCAGATGGGCAATCGGGGCAAAACGCTGAGTCAGCGCATCCGGGGTATAATCAAGACTGAGGGTTTCAACAATCATCGGGCAGAGAAATCAGAGAGCAAAGAGGCGGTCAGACTGCCATATTTTTTCCTGACTGGCACCTGTTAGTTCCGCGTGGGATACTGTCTGCCCCAACGCAGGAGTGAAACATGTTTATTGGAATACCGGCTCTCTCTCATGAGCAGCAGCAGCAGGCCGTCGAACGTATTCAGGAATTGATGGCGGGAGGTTTGTCGAGCGGTGAAGCGATCACCCAGGTGGCGCAGGAGATCCGACAAAATTTCAAGGGCGAACGGATTCGGGCGCTATTCGAAGACGAAGATGAAGAAAACGAAGAGGAATAACGCCCGGCGTTTTAACGTGCAGCGATAATTTTAATTTCGATTTTGTACTTCGGATTCAACAGCCCGGCCTGTACCGTGCAGCGCACCGGCGCATTACCTGGAGAGACCCATGCGTCCCATGCGCGGTTCATCGCGGGGAAATCGGCCTTATCCACCAGAAACAGCGTCGCATCAAGGATTTTGCTTTTATCGCTACCGAGCCGTGTCAGAATCGCATCAATCACTGCCAGCGCATTGGCTGTCTGCGCTTCTGCGTCGGCATCCAGATTCTCAGGCACGCTGGTGTAATAGATCGTGTCGTTGTGGATCACGGCTTCGGACATACGGTGTTCCGGGTCAATGCGGGTAATACTCATCGGTTTCTCCCTGGTTAATTGCGCATTAGCCTGGCACACTCCCGACATCGCTGTCACCCCTTACGCCTTACAGGCAGCGCTCAACAATCGCCTGTCTGTCCGCCATCACCTGAGGCGCCATCCGGAAAGTCGTGAAATATTTCACCTCAGCCCCTTTTCGGCGGGGCGACACATCCGCAAAAATCGAATCTTCCCAGGTAAAAACGCTGATCTCGCTGCCGTTGGGCTGGGTGTGGGTGGTGTTATCTCTGGCAATGACGCTGGTGGTGGACCAGCCGCGATAAATACAGTCGCTGAGCTGAGGGACGGTGCGGGTGCTTTGACCCTGAAAAACAGGCTGCTGCAGACGAGCCTGATCAGGCGTGGGTGCCTGGCAGCCGCAGAGCAGCAGCACGCCAGCCAGAGAGCCGATGCGGAAACAGTTCATACATTCCTCCGCCTGAGTCAGGCAGTCGGGTTAAGGCCATCTGTTTTACACCGCCTGAACGGCAATGTTAAACCAGTCTCAGCACGTCAGCCTACGGGTGCCACATCCCAACGGTAAGCTGATTTAATCATTATAATCCGCGCGTTTGTTTACTCGCTGCGTTCCTCTGCATTTGCTAACTGCATCACACTGTCTGCATCATGATCATGAGCCGCGGACGTTGTCACTGTTGCAGCCCTGCTGCGCTAAAGCAGCATGAAGCGTCGAAAGAGCGGGAGAAGTGAGGGCACGCGCGGCATAAAAATGTTATAAAACAGCAGATAAATCGCGCTACGGATGAGGATTCAGGCATGGCGAATACGCAGTATCTTTTTTGGGTGATGGTCGGCGCACTGACGCTGCTGTTTATTGTGGTTTCGGCATTTGTTGGATTGTCCCGTGGCAGTAAGCAGGGCTTTATTACCTTCGCTATTCTGTTCATCGTTATGCTGGCGGGTGCGTTGTACGTCCGCTTATAAGCAGGTCGCAAGAGCAGCGTCGCCAATAATCGTGATATCAGGTCACCAGCCAGAAACAGATAAACGCCCTGTACCAGAATGAGCCGTATCTGGCTGAGCGGCCTGCTTTATCTCGCGCTTTTTATCTGGCCAGTGTTGAATCAACCCTGCTATTGCTGCTCAAAAAACTCACCATGCAAGGGTAGCGCTTACTGCGAAAATCCACCGTGATATTGATGGTGAGATCCTGCGGCGTCCCATCTGAACGTCGTCTGCATTATGTTCTTCTCTGGATTACCCGCTAACGGCTCGATATGTCTCCCCGCCAGCACGCCCATCTGTCCAGGCGGCGCATATCTGATAAAAAGTATTCGTCCAGCAGGCATGATTAACATTATTTTTGCTAGCCGCTGGCCTCTGAAGTGAAAATGTAATAAGCGATATCAGTGGGGGCGATTCCTTCAACACGTTTTTGTGCAATACCCTGTTTTACAGATTCTGGAAAACGCAGGTAAATACGGTTGTCTTCACTGAATAAGGCTTTATCTATCTCTATCCCGTCATCTTTGAAACAGGATGCATAGGTGTCCCTGAATATTTTACTGACATTATCGATATCTCTGCTGAGTAAAATGACTTCATTTTTTTTCAGATAGTTGCTCTGAATGTTTTGACTCGCTGCAGGGTGGATTAAAAATGTTGCGCTGGGTAATGTTTCCCTTTGCGCCCCTGAGCAATAAATCAGGGTAGCCGCCGAACCCGTCATTGCGGCATTGATGGTTTTTATCGGAATCCTTGACCCCCTGACGGCCTGGCCGCCCATATAGCCAGCTTCCATGTCGCCGCCAAAGCTGTTTATATAAAGCGATATTTCTTTTACAGCGGGGTAACTTGCATTAATATCATCGATGCCTGCCATCAATTCTGCCACTTTAGTGCCATTAACCTCGCCAATGTAAACGATTTTTGCCGATTTTATCTCTTGCGCTTTCAGGGTGTTATTTATCACCACTGACGTTTTTGCTATGCAGCAAGCGGAAGTGACGCCCAATAATAGAAAAGTGAAATAACGCACCATAAAAACTCCATTTAAGGGTGTGACGCTGTCAGTTTAAGGATCAGTAATGTTTAAAAAGAAAATAGCCCGTTGTAACTTCCAGGGTGATGATATAGAAGATAAGTACGATGAATATCAATAATAAACTCGCTCTGGCGTAGTTTTTCTTTGAACGTTTAGTCCTTCGGTTTAAGGACCAGTAAAGCAGCATGAAAAGATTTAATACGGGTATGCCGGTTAAAATTAATGTGACAATCCAATCCCATAGGGAGACATCATCGACGTGTTGATTATTTTCCACAGTGTTTTTTACGCTATGTGAGTGGTGGAGTAACGACGTTAACTGCTACGACGTGCAGATCATTTCCTGACAGCTGACGAGTTTTTATTGATTCGCTGAGGATAAACGTCAGACCAGTCTGGTTGTTCGCCGGACATAATCGCGCGCCGCTGTGCAGGGCTGATCCCCTGGTTTATATGCGGCATGACAGGTTCACTATGTTGACCAACTGGGTTAAGTTTGACCTCATCGTTGGTAACGCAACCGCTCAGCGTCAGAATCACTAAGCTATACCGGGGTAATTTTGGGAACAATGATATTTCTCCTTATTGATTTAATTGTGTCCTGACTGACAGATGGATGCAACAGGGCAGCAACAGCCAGATTACATCCCACTTAACTTATAATATAAAACCCCACTTCATTTACATTAACGGATATCTTTAGCGAGATAGTCTTAAACGGCCTTTTAAAGAGGACGGATGCCGTGGGGCATGGTTTCTATTGTGATGTGACTCATCCGGCGACAATTTTTTATTGCCTGTGAAAGATAACATAATTTCTGAATTTTTAATTACCTCGCTACCATCTGTTAAGTCAGCTTGGCTGCATCAGAGGAAATATTCAATCCGCTAATGCTCACAGGTTACGTTTAAATTCTGTCTCTTTTATATCAGGGATTTTTTCTTATAACAACATAACGATGTTTAATGCTACTTCTGTTGAGTTTTTATTTAATGTTACCTTTCTTTGTGCATAATTGTGCTTTGAATCGCATCATTAACTTTTCGTGTCCCTATATTATAGGCAGTTAAGTTCCGGCCTTTTATTCATTAAACGAGTAAGAGGTTTTTTTGAAAAAAGAGGTTTTTAAACGGCGAATTATTAAACCCGCTATCCGACTGACGTCAATGATAACGCGGCTGGGGGAGGCGAATGGGCATCCGATTAACCGGTACGCTATCAGCACCGGCTGTGACGCAAGGCTGTTTCACGCAGTGGCGAAGCAGAGTCTGCGGCAGCGCCCGCATTTCTGATATCTTTTGCGAGCCTTGCAAAACAGATGGCAGGAGTAAGCTACACTCAAAGGGCATAGCAAAATTGCTATCTGACACCGGAGGAAATTATGTCTGAACGCCCTGATTACGATGAGCCGCTGCCCGATGACGCTGAGATTTATCCTGAAGATGAGGAAGAAGATGAAGAAGAGGAACCATTAGAAAAGGATGTCTAGCGTCACCTGCATAATCTTTTATGACGCGTTATCGCGTTGCACCGCAAAACCGCCTGCGTGCAGTTTTGCGGTTTCTTACGTCGCCTGAATTTAGTGCAAAATTTTCCTCCCGGCTCGTTTCGACGATCAAAATGATAAATACAGAAAAATGAAACTCTTTTATTCAGAGAGATTGATATCAACCCTTTCCTGAAGTGCTTAAAAACGTCACATCGTGATGTTTGTTAATTAAATTAACATTGATTGTAATTATAAACTCTTTATTCGTTCTGATTTTTATTTAACGCATTTTGTCACCTTGTTGATTCAGTAGTCAGCGGAATAGTATCCCTGCCGCAAATAAGCTTATAAAGCAGGGATAAAAATGAAATTACCAAAAATGTTAAGTCTGGTTGTGGCGCTTTCTACCCTCAACGTAGCCGGTGCGGCGGAACCGCACTGGACGTACGAAGGCAAAGCTGGCCCGGAACACTGGAGCGAACTGACCAGCGACTTCCACATCTGCCACGAAGGTAAGTCCCAGTCGCCTATCAATATTAAAGATCCGATTGAGGGACATTTACAGGCACTCGATCTGGCCTACCATACGTCGGCTGAGAAGGTGATCAACAACGGCCACACGATTCAGGTGACCGTTGATGAAGAAGATGATTTTGTACTGGATCGGGAAAAGTTCACGCTGCGTCAGTATCACTTCCATACGCCGAGTGAGAACCAGATCAATGGGCACACCTTTCCCCTGGAAGCCCACTTTGTACACAGCAAAGAGGATGGCGATCTGGCCGTGGTCGCGGTGATGTTTAAGGTCGGTAAAGAGAATCCGGCGCTGGCACCGTTGATCGACGCTATGCCGAAACAGGAAAACCAGCAGGTAACCATTAATCGCCAGGTAAACTTACGCGATCTCTTCCCGGAAGATCTGCACTATTATCGTTTCAGTGGCTCCCTGACGACGCCGCCCTGCAGCGAAGGGATTCGCTGGCTGGTGCTGAAACAGCCGGTTTCGCTCTCTCAGGCGCAGCTCGACGCCTTTAAACAGGCGCTGAAAACCACCAATAATCGTCCGTTGCAGCATCTCAATGGGCGCATGATTGTAGAGTAGTCACAGCGATTTCTGCTGCCTTTCGCGGTGCAACTTTTCCATCAGGCATCCCGGTGCTGCGAGCGCTTCTCTTCAGGCGGCCACCTGCCGCCTTTTTCCCCATCTTTCAGACGCGATCCAGAGTCTTTAGCTGCCACGCCCCCAACGGTTGGAAATAGATAAACTATTGATAATTATCAATTTTGCTTTGTTGATCCAATACTGACATAATTACAGTGTTTTTGCCGTTCTTAGTGAGGGTATGTGGCAGACGATTTTGCAGTGGATGGCGCGCTGGCGCTCGCGATCGCAGGCTTTAAGCCGCGTGAAGCACAGCGTGAGATGGCGCAGGCGGTATCTGAAGCCGTAAAACAGCAGGGTGAACTGGTGGTCGAGGCCGGTACCGGCACCGGAAAAACTTATGCCTACCTGGCTCCCGCTCTGCGGGCCGGTAAAAAAGTCATTGTCTCCACCGGATCCAAGGCGCTGCAGGATCAGCTCTATGGCCGCGATCTGCCTACGATGATCAAGGCGCTGGATTTCAAAGGTAAAACGGCCTTGCTGAAAGGACGCTCCAACTACCTTTGCCTGGAACGCATGGAACAGCAATCGATGGCGGGCGGCGATCTCACCGCGCAGGGGCTGACCGATCTGGTGACGCTGCGCAGCTGGTCATCGCAGACGGAAGATGGCGACATCAGCAGCTGTGCGGGCGTGACCGAAGACAGCCCGGTCTGGCCGCTGGTCACCAGCACCAACGATAACTGCCTCGGCACTGACTGCCCTCGCTATAAAGAGTGCTTTGTGGTCAAAGCGCGTAAGCGCGCTATGGACGCCGATGTGGTGGTCGTGAACCACCACTTGTTTCTTGCTGACCTGGTGGTGAAAGAGGGCGGCTTTGGCGAACTCATTCCCGAAGCTGATGTGATGATCTTCGACGAAGCCCATCAGCTGCCCGATATCGCCAGTCAGTATTTTGGTCAGCAGCTCTCCAGCCGCCAGTTACTCGATCTCGCCAAAGATATTATTACCGCCTACCGCACCGAGGTGCGTGATGCTCAGCAGCTGCAGAAATCCGCTGACCGCCTGGCGCAGTGCGCGCAGGATTTTCGCCTGTCATTAGGCGATCCCGGCTATCGCGGTAACCTGCGTGAACTGCTGAGCGATAACAACATCCTGCGGATGTTTACGCTGCTGGATGATGCGCTTGAGCTCTGTTACGACGTTATCAAACTCTCACTGGGCCGTTCAGCCCTGCTGGATGCCGCCTTCGAGCGAGCCGCGCTCTACCGTGGCCGGTTAAAACGGCTGCGGGCGATTAACGAGCCGGGCTACAGCTACTGGTATGAATGTACCTCACGTCACTTTATCCTGGCGCTGACGCCGCTCTCGGTGGCAGAACGCTTCCGTGAAGTAATGGATAATCGTAAGGCTGCTTGGATCTTCACCTCAGCCACCCTGGCGGTGGATGAGAAAATGGCACACTTCGCCGAACGGCTGGGTGTGAATGCAGCAAAAAGCCTGATTCTGAACAGCCCGTTCGATTTTGCGAAGCAGGCGCTGCTCTGCGTTCCGCGCAATCTGCCTGAGCCTAACCGTCCCGGCGGTGCACGCCAGCTGGCCGCAATGATGAAGCCGCTGATTGATGCCAATAAAGGCCGCTGCTTCTTTCTCTGCACGTCGCACCTGATGATGCGTGAGCTGGCCACAGAATTTCGCGCCTCAATGACGCTGCCCGTGCTGGTGCAGGGTGAAACCAGCAAGGGTCAGTTGCTGAAACAGTTCATCGATAAGGGCAATGCCCTGCTGGTGGCGACCAGCAGCTTCTGGGAAGGCGTGGATGTGCGGGGTGATGCGCTGTCGCTGGTGATCATCGATAAACTGCCGTTCACCTCACCGGAAGATCCGCTGTTGAAAGCCAGAATGGAAGATTGCCGGATTCGTGGCGGCGATCCCTTTACGGATGTGCAGCTGCCGGATGCGGTGATCACCCTGAAGCAGGGCGTGGGACGTTTAATCCGCGATACCGACGATCGTGGCGTACTGGTGATTTGCGATCAGCGTCTGGTTTCTCGTCCTTATGGCGCGCTGTTTCTCAATAGCCTGCCACCGACGCCGCGCACCCGGGACATTGCCCGCGCCATCGCCTTTATCCGCCAGCAACCCGAACCAGACGCGTAATTTTATGCTAAGATGCGCGCCGTTTTCTTTCTTCTGAGGTAGTCATGTCAGCCCGAATTTTAGCGCTGGATACGGCGACAGAAGCCTGTTCAGCCGCCTTGCTGAATCAGCAACAGATTGATGCCCGATTCGAAATTGCCCCGCGCGATCACACCCAGCGTATTTTACCGCTGATCGAAGAGCTACTGCTGGCACAGCAGCTGGAACTGACCGACCTGGACGCGCTCGCCTTTGGTCGCGGCCCTGGCAGTTTTACCGGCGTGCGGATTGGCATTGGCATTGCGCAGGGACTGGCACTGGGCGCTTCACTGCCGATGATCGCGATTTCCACGCTGGCAACGCTGGCGGAAGGCGCATGGCGTCTGCACGGTGCTACCCGCGTATTAACCGCTATTGATGCGCGGATGGGCGAGGTCTACTGGGCCGAATATCAGCGTGATGAACAGGGTGCCTGGCAGGGTGAGGCCAGCGAAAGCGTGCTGTCGCCCGAAGCGGCACTGGCCCGGATGCAGGCGCTCTCTGGCGAATGGATGACCGCAGGCACCGGCTGGCAGGCTTATCCTGCCCTGCAGCAGGGACACGAGCTTACCCTGAACGCCAGTGACGTTACGCTGCCCGCTGCAGAAGATATGCTGCCGCTGGCGACCCTTGCGCTGGCGCAGGGGAAGACGCTGCTGCCGGAAACGGCGGAGCCCACTTATCTGCGTAATGAAGTCGCCTGGAAAAAATTACCTGGCCGGTAAAATGCACGCAACTTATTGTTATGCGTCCAGTCTAACTCTTTACCTAACGGGAGAACGTCTATGTCGTCAATGTGTGGTAAAGGGCTTTCAGGTCTGCTGCTGACCTGTGTGCTGGCGTTAACCGGTTGTGTCTCAATTCCTGACACGCTGCAGGGCAGCTCACCTCAGCCGCAGCAGGATCTGTTGCGGGTCATGAGCGATCCTTCGCTCTTTGTCGGGCAGGAATCGCGCTTTGGCGGCAAGGTAGTGAATGTCACTAACCTGAACGGCAAAACCCGGCTTGAGATTGCTGCGCAGCCGCTGGATGATAGCGCCAGACCGCGTCTGGGTGCGGCCTCGGTCGGTCGGATTTACGCGGATATCCGCGGCTTTGTTGATCCGGTGGATGTCAGAAACCAGTATGTGACGGTGCTGGGTACCCTGAAGGGGACGGAGCAGGGCAAAATTGGCGAGGCAGATTATAAATTTGCGGTCATCGATGTGCGCGGTTATCAGCGCTGGCGACTTACCCAGCAGGTGACAGCACCACCCCAGCCGATGGATCCCTGGATCTGGTATGGTCCGACCCGCCATCGCGGCGGATACTGGGGCCCGAATCCCTACTGGGGAATGATGAATAGTGGGCCGGCAGAGGTGCAGACCATTCTGACCGAATAAGTGCAAAAACATTTAACTATCAGCCCGGTCGCGGTGCCCGCTGCCGGGCTTTTTATTTGCCTGTTTTATCAGCACGAAATTTAGTGATGCACTTCGCAACCTCAACATGCCAAAACAGGCAAACTGGTACAATCAGTTAAAATATTGTTAACAAACCAGATTGGCTGAGGCAGCGATGGAAATACAACATAATTATCGGGGTGGATCCTTGAATAAGGTTTGGCTGAAACGCTACCCGGCAGATGTGCCTGCCGAAATAAGTGCAGATCGTTACACCTCGCTGGTGGATCTGTTTGAGCAGGCCGCAAAACGCTACGCCGATCAACCCGCGTTCCTGAACATGGGTCAGAAGATGAGTTATCGTCAGCTGGAAGAGAAGAGCCGCGCTTTTGCCGCCTATCTTCAGCAACAGCTGGGCCTGAAAGCGGGTGACCGTGTGGCGCTGATGATGCCGAATTTACTGCAGTATCCGGTGGCCCTGTTTGGTGTGCTGCGTGCGGGTATGGTGGTGGTCAATGTGAATCCGCTCTATACGCCGCGCGAACTGCAGCATCAGCTCAATGACAGTGGGGCCAGTGCGATTGTCATTGTCTCGAATTTTGCGCACACGCTGGAAAAAGTGGTGGCGAAAACCGCTGTGCGGCACGTCATCCTGACCCGGATGGGCGATCAGCTGGCGCCAATAAAAGCGACGCTGGTTAACTTTGTCGTTAAGTATGTGAAGAAGCTGGTGCCCAAATACCATCTGCCGGGGGCAATCTCATTTCGCCACGTACTGGAAGTCGGCGAAACGCTCAATTATCAACGCCCGACGGTCTCCAATGACGATCTCGCCTTCCTGCAATACACCGGTGGCACCACCGGCGTAGCCAAAGGGGCGATGCTGACCCATCGTAACATGCAGGCGAATCTTGAGCAGACCCGCGCGACCTACGGTAAAGTGCTGCGCGACGGTAAAGAGTGTGTCGTCACCGCGCTGCCGCTTTATCACATCTTTGCCTTAACGGTGAATGGCCTGCTGTTCCTGGAGCTGGGCGGTCAGAATCTGTTGATCACCAATCCGCGCGATATTCCCGGCTTTGTTAAAGAGCTGGGGAAATTTCCGTTTACCGCCCTTACCGGCGTGAACACGCTGTTTAACGCGCTACTCAACGATGAGCAGTTTAATAAACTCGATTTTTCAACGCTGCGTCTTTCCGCCGGTGGCGGAATGGCGGTGCAGAAAGTGGTGGCCGAGCGCTGGGAAAAACTGACCGGACACTATCTGCTGGAAGGCTATGGCCTGACAGAGTGTTCTCCGCTGGTGTCGGTCAATCCCTATGACATCAGCTGTCATACCGGCAGTATTGGTCTGCCGGTGCCCTCGACCGATGTGCTGATTCTGGATGACGCCGGCAATGAAGTTCCTCCGGGTGAACCGGGCGAACTTTGCATCAGCGGCCCGCAGGTGATGCTGGGCTACTGGCAGCATCCGGAAGCGACAGCGGAAGTGCTGAAAAATGGCTGGCTCCACAGTGGTGATATTGTTACCGTTGACCAGGAAGGCTTTATTCGCATCGTTGACCGCAAAAAAGATATGATTCTGGTATCAGGTTTTAATGTCTATCCGAATGAAATCGAAGACGTGCTGATGCAGCATCCTAAAGTGCGTGAAGCCGCGGCTATCGGTGTCCCCAGCGATCTTTCTGGCGAAGCGGTAAAAGTCTGCATCGTGAAAAAAGATGCATCGCTCACCAAAGAAGAGGTGCTCGATCACTGTCGCCGTCAGCTGACCGGTTACAAGGTGCCGAAAATCATTGAGTTTCGTGATGAGTTGCCTAAAACCAATGTCGGCAAAATCCTGCGGCGTGAGCTGCGCGACGAGGCGAAACCCGGCGCGAGCTGAATCCGGGCAGAAATTGAGGTTGAACGCCGGCATGTCCGGCGTTTTTATTGTTTTTAACATGGAGCGCCGCGCGTTGTTGGCTGCGGTGGAAATCAGACGTGAACTATTCCCTTATCGACCAGGATGATCAACTGGCAGACGTGTGTCAGAAAGCGCGTCAGCACGCGGCGGTGGCCCTGGATACCGAATTTGTCCGCACCCGCACTTACTACCCTCAGCTTGGCCTGATCCAGCTGTTCGACGATCAGCAACTGGTGCTGATTGACCCGCTGAATATCCGTGACTGGTCACCCTTTATTGCCTTGCTGACCGACACCAGCGTCACCAAATTCCTGCATGCCGGGGGTGAAGATCTGGAAGTCTTCCTGCACCGTTTCGGCGTGCTGCCGACGCCCATGATCGATACCCAGATTCTGGCGGCATTCTCTGGCCAGCCGCTCTCCTGGGGTTTTGCCTCAATGGTGGCACATTTCACTCAGGTCGAACTCGATAAAAGTGAATCACGCACGGACTGGCTGGCACGCCCTCTGACCCAGCGTCAGTGCGAGTATGCGGCGGCGGACGTTCACTATCTGTTGCCGATTGCGCGTCAGCTGATGATCAATACGGAAGAGGCCGGCAATATGGCGGCGGCCCTCAGTGAGTGCGATAACCTGTGTCAGCGTCGTCTGGATAGCCTGTCGCCGGATGAAGCCTGGCGGGATATTACCAATGCCTGGCAGTTGCGCCCGCGTCAGCTGGCGGCGTTGCAGCGACTGGCGGCCTGGCGTCTGAAGCTGGCGCGTGAAAAAGATATGGCCGTTAACTTTGTGGTGCGTGAAGAGCACCTGTGGAAAGTGGCGCGCTTTATGCCGGGCTCACTGGGCGAGCTGGATCATCTGGGGCTGTCAGGCCACGAAATTCGTTTCCACGGCAAAGCGCTGGTGGCGCTGGTGGCAGAAGCTGAGGCGCTGGATGAGAGCGAACTGCCAGCTCCGCTGGGCAATCTGATTGACCATCCGCACTACAAGCCGGTGTTTAAAGCGATGAAAGCGCTGGTGCAGCAAGTGAGCGAGCAGAGTGGATTCAGTCAGGAGCTGCTGGCGTCACGACGTCAGATTAATCAGGTATTAAGTCAGCACTGGGGCCTGAAGCCACAGGGACGTCAGCCGGAGTTACTCACCGGATGGCGGGGCGAACTGCTGAAACCCGGCATTGAGGAGATTCTGGCGGGTTGTTAACCGGTTAAATTTCCCCTGCCAGAGCGCAGGGGAAATTCAGCAAACGGTCAGCGTCATTTAGTCACTTCATCCGTTTCCGGCAGCGTCACGTTCAGCTCCAGAATTGAGATATCATCACCTTTCTGGTCGAGCTGCACCGTTACCATTTCTGGATCGATCTTCACATATCTGCAAATCACTTCCAGAATGTCGCGCTTAAGTTGCGGAAGATAGTGGGGCTCACTGTCGCCCCTTCTCCGTTCTGCCACGATAATCTGCAGCCTTTCCTTGGCTATGTTGGCAGTGTTCTTCTTCCGGGATAAAAAGAAATCAAGTAATGCCATGGTTTATCCCCCGAACAGGCGTTTCAGGAAACCCTTCTTCTCTTCTTCAATAAAGCGGAAGGGGCGTACTTCACCGAGCAACCGTTCTACGGTATCGGCATAGGCTTTGCCAGCATCAGATTCGCCGTCAAGAATCACCGGTTCGCCCTGGTTAGAGGCACGTAACACCGATTGATCTTCAGGGATCACGCCGACCAGAGGAATGCGCAGGATTTCCAGCACATCTTCCATGCTCAGCATATCGCCACGGTTCACCCGGCCAGGGTTATAGCGGGTCAGCAGCAGATGCTCCTTCACCGGGTCCTGACTGTTTTCAGCGCGACGGGATTTTGATGAGATGATGCCGAGGATGCGGTCGGAGTCGCGGACAGAAGAGACTTCCGGGTTGGTGGTAATAATGGCTTCATCGGCAAAGTAGAGCGCCATCAGTGCGCCCGTTTCAATCCCTGCCGGTGAGTCACAGACGATGAAATCGAACTCCATCTTAGCCAAATCGTTCAGTACTTTTTCGACACCCTCTCGGGTCAGCGCATCTTTATCACGGGTCTGCGACGCAGGCAGAATGTAGAGCTGCTCCGTGCGTTTGTCGCGAATCAGCGCCTGGTTCAGTGTGGCATCGCCCTGGATCACATTAACGAAGTCGTAGACCACACGGCGCTCGCAGCCCATGATCAAATCCAGGTTACGCAGACCGATATCAAAATCGATCACAACTGTCTTTTTGCCTTTCTGCGCTAAACCGGTGGCGATGGCCGCGCTTGACGTGGTCTTACCAACGCCCCCTTTACCGGATGTAACTACAATAATGCGTGCCATAAATGTTGATTTCCTTAACAAAAGAAAAGGGGCCTAATTAAGTGTCTGGATAGTCAGCGCGCCATCCTGCAGGCACAGGCGCGCAGCTTTACCAAAAAATTCTTGCGGGATCTGATCCATGATCCAGTACTCTCCGGCAATCGAGACCAGCTCGGCAGCCAGGTTGGTACAAAAAATCTGGCAGTTGCGATCACCGCTGGCACCTGCCAGGGCGCGACCGCGCATCATGCCGTAAATGTGAATATTGCCATCGGCGACCAGTTCGGCGCCGGCGCTGACGCTGCTGGTGATGATCAAATCGGCGTCACGCGCATAAATCTGCTGGCCCGAGCGCACCGGAGTGTTCACGATGCGGGTTTTCGTTGCTACCGTTTCGGTTACAGCCGGCAGAGGTTCTGGTATCGGCTGCGGCGCGGCGGCTTGCGGTCTGGCCTCTTTACCTTCTGCCAGCACGGGCAGGCCGGCACGGGCAATCATACGTTTCAGCGCTTCGTCTTTGCAGCCGCTTACGCCGACAATGCGTAAACCGGTGGCGAGAACCGCCTGTTGCAACAGTTTCCAGTTAACATCGGCACTTAATGTCGAGACGTTAAGTACCACCGGCGCGTTTTTCAGGAAATCTGGAGCCTGGTCAATCTTGTCCTGGAGTGCCTTGCGAATCACCGCAGGGTCATGGTGATGCAAATGGACGACAGACAGGGTGAAACTGCTACCTTTGAATTCGATTGGCGTTTGCGACATCTGTCCCGACTCAGTCCTGTTTTCACTACCGAAAGCCTGGCGATGATAAAATCATCGTTGAAGCGCTAACGGTGAATATTCGAAGTTCTGCAAGCATGTTATAGTTACAGCTATATTCAGACAAGCCTCAACGCCGGTTAATTCGAGTAAAAAATATGTTTTGTGTGATCTACAGAAGCCCGTTACGTAACCAGACTTATCTCTATGTTGAAAAAAAGGACGATTTCTCGCGCGTTCCGGAAGAATTGCTGAAAGGCTTTGGCAAGCCGCAGCTGGCGATGGTGCTTAAGCTGGCGGGGCGGGACAGGCTGGCTAATGCGGATATCAATAAAGTTAAGCAGGGATTGAGCGAGCAGGGCTATTATTTACAGCTCCCTCCGCCGATTGAAAGTCTCCTCAACATTCATTTACAGGCCGATAAAAAACTTTAACTCGGATTCTTCTGTAAATATAAATCCTGTCGGTGCGATCCTGGCAGGATAATATTGCCCTTATGCTGCGCAAAATTAACGGCGCAGCTTATCTGTTTCACCCCTTTTTAAATTTCCTGCTCAATTTTTTCTCCTGATTTGTACGATTATTCAGCACTTCAACGCCTGCATTTACGCTTTCTGACAAATTACGCACCCCGGACCGTTAAAAGGATCTTATTATCACGCTATGAGGTTGGCATTTCGATCAACGCATGAGCAAACATCAACCCGCCAGCAGCGCTGGCATCACACCTAACCTGAACAGGGGATGAGCATGTATCAGCATCGTAACTGGCAAGGCGCTCTGTTAGATTTTCCGGTCAGCAAAGTGGTTTGCGTCGGGAGTAATTATGCAAAGCACATTAAAGAGATGGGCAGCGCAACCCCAACCGAACCGGTGATCTTTATCAAGCCGGAAACGGCGCTGTGTGATTTGCGTCAGCCGCTCTCTATTCCCGACGCGTTTGGCGAGGTCCATCATGAAGTTGAACTGGCGGTGCTGATCGGCGCGACACTGAAGCAGGCGACCGATGCGCATGTGGCTAAGGCGATTGCAGGTTATGGTGTGGCGCTGGATCTGACACTGCGTGACCTGCAGTCCGGGCTGAAAAAAGCGGGCCAGCCGTGGGAAAAATCCAAAGGCTTTGATAACGCCTGTCCTGTCTCTGGTTTTATCCCGGTGACGGAATTCAGTGGCGATCCGCAGAATGTCGAGCTTAAATTGCTGGTGAACGGTGAAGTGCGTCAGCACGGCAACACCGAAGACATGATTCATAAAATCCTGCCGCTGATTGCCCATATGAGCCACTACTTTACGCTGCGTGCAGGCGATGTGATTCTGACCGGTACGCCAGAAGGGGTAGGCCCGATGCGCTCGGGTGATCAGCTTGAAGTTTCACTGGCGGGTCACGGCATCAGCACGCGCGTACTCTAAAAACTTGCATCACCGCCGCATAGGCTTTATAAGGTGCGGTTTAGGCACAATCCGGACAAATCATCATGACTGACACCCCTTTCTGGCAACAAAAACGCCTGGCACAAATGAGCGATGAGGAATGGGAATCCTTGTGTGATGGTTGTGGACAGTGTTGCCTGAACAAATTGCAGGACGCCGACACCGATGAGATCTACTTCACCAATGTCGCCTGTGATCAGCTCAATATTAAAACCTGCCAGTGCCGTAACTATGAGCGCCGCTTCGAGCTTGAAGAGGATTGCATCAAGTTAACGCGCGAAAATCTGACGACCTTCAACTGGCTGCCGCGCACCTGCGCCTACCGGCTGCTGGGTGAGGGCAAAGATTTACCCGTATGGCATCCGCTGCGGGCCGGTTCGAAAACAGCGATGCATGCGCAGCGTATTTCGGTGCGATATATTGCGGTGCGTGAGAGTGAAGTGCGGGACTGGGAAGATCACATCATTGATCGCCCCGATCGCAACGGCTGAGTGCCGCGCTATCAATCGGAACAGAAAAAAGGCTGCCAGTGGCATAATGCCAGTCAGTTAAGATTAGATTTATAAAGGCTGTCACGGTCAAACGTGGCAGCTTTTTTTCCGGGCGAGCGAGCCGCAGTGCGGGCCAGCGCACCTCTGCT
>NZ_JALNPM010000023.1:0-31467 GCF_024520875.1 Pantoea sp. Ft-CA_14
GCGAGAGTAGGGAACTGCCAGGCATCAAATAAGTGAAGAAGCCCCGCACGAAAGTGCGGGGCTTTTTTACGTCTGCAGATCGTGAAAAACCTCATCATAACCCCCGAAAACAGCCTGAGAACCCCTCTCTGATACGGTAAACTACGGCCAGATAACTCAGTAAAGGCCGTCAAATGTCCAGCCAGCATCCCTCCTTAAAAGCCGACAATACGCTTGGGCTTGAAGTACATACACAGAAACGCATCGTCGCCGAGACGCCAGCCGCCATTCTGGCAGCATGGCAGGCCAGCCAGAGTGATCAAACGCCTTTCCTTGTGCTCGGTGAAGGCAGCAATGTCCTCTTCCTGGAAGATTTTGCCGGTACAGTGGTGCTGAACCGCATCAAAGGCATCAAAATTCAGGATGAATATGAGTGCTGGAAATTGCACGTTGGGGCAGGTGAGAACTGGCATCAGCTGGTTAAAAGCACGCTGGAAAAAGGAATCACAGGCCTGGAAAATCTGGCGTTGATCCCTGGTATGACCGGTTCGGCACCGATTCAGAACATAGGTGCTTATGGCGTGGAATTAAAAGACGTCTGCGAATACGTGGATGTACTTAATCTGCACAGTGGTCAGACAGAACGTCTCGATCGTGAAGCCTGTGAGTTTGGCTATCGTGACAGCATTTTTAAACATCACTACCAGTCAGGCTATGTCATCGTCGCAGTCGGGATAATATTGCCTAAGCAATGGCAACCGGTATTAACCTACGGCGATCTGAAAACGCTCAATCCGGTGACGGCCAATGCCTGGGATGTCTATCACGCAGTATGCCAGATGCGGCAGAGCAAATTACCCGATCCGAAAGTCACCGGTAATGTAGGCAGCTTTTTTAAAAATCCTGTCGTCACCGAGGCGCAGTGCAGCTCACTACTGACGCATTTTCCGGCTATGCCACACTATCTGATGCCAAATGGTGAAATCAAACTGGCAGCAGGATGGCTTATCGATCAGTGCCAGCTGAAGGGTTACCGCATTGGGGGCGCGGCAGTTCACCAGCGACAGGCTCTGGTGCTGATCAACGCTGAAAATGCCACTCCCGACGATATCGTTGCGCTGGCAAAAACCGTACGCGCTCAGGTTGGTGAAAAATTTGATGTCTGGCTTGAGCCCGAAGTGCGCTTTATTCAGGCGCAGGGTGAGTGTAATGCCGTCGGGGTGATCGCATGAAAGACCATAATGTTCCGCTAAAGCTGGTTGATATCTTATCTGATGGTGAGTTTCATTCCGGTGAGCAACTGGGTGAAAGGCTGGGCATGAGTCGCGCAGCCATAAATAAGCATATCCAGACGTTAAAAAGCTGGGGTCTTGACGTCTATACCGTGACAGGTAAAGGTTACAGTCTCTCTGCCCCGATACAGCTGCTGGATGAGCAGGCGATACTCTCACAGGTTACGCAGGGTAACGTCTCGGTAATCCCGGTGATTGATTCCACAAATCAGTATCTGCTGGAACGTATGCATGAAATGGAGTCGGGTGCTGCCTGCATTGCGGAATATCAGCAGGCGGGTCGAGGCCGTCGTGGCCGTCAGTGGTTTTCGCCCTTTGGCGCGAACCTCTACATGTCTATGTACTGGCGTCTGGAGCAGGGGCCGGCAGCGGCGATGGGCCTGAGCCTGGTAATTGGCATTATCATGGCTGAGACATTACGTTCATTAGGGGCCGATGATGTCCGCGTAAAATGGCCCAATGATATTTACCTGAACGATCGTAAACTGGCGGGTATTCTGGTTGAACTGACAGGTAAAACCGGCGATGCTGCGCAGATCGTGATTGGTGCGGGGATTAACCTGGCGATGCGAACAGCCGATGCATCACAGATTAATCAGGGCTGGATTAACCTGCAGGAGGCCGGGGTAACGGTAAACCGCAATGAGCTGGCGGCACGTCTGATCAATAGTCTGCGCGAAGCTCTGCCGCTCTTTGAGCAGGAGGGATTAACCCCGTTTGTCGCACGCTGGGCTGCGCTGGATAATTTTATTAACCGGCCGGTTAAGCTGCTTATCGGTGAACGTGAGGTCCATGGTATTGCGCGAGGCGTAGACAGCCAGGGTGGCCTGTTACTGGAACAGGATGGCGAAATAAAAGCCTGGGTGGGTGGAGAAATATCACTGCGTCCTGTCTGAGTAAAAAAAGCCTGCAGCAACGCAGGCTTTTTTATGACAGCAGTTATTTACGCAAGCGAACCTTATCGACCGCATGATCGCCACTTTTGGTCATGATCAGGCTGGCTCGTTCGCGCGTCGGCAGGATATTTTCCTGCAGGTTAAGCCAGTTAATCTCTTTCCATAAATTGCCAGCAATTTCAACTGCTTCTGCCTCTGAGAGCTGGGCGTAATGATGGAAATAGGAGTCCGGATTGGTAAATGCGCCCTGGCGGAATTTCAGGAATCGATTGATATACCAGCTTTGCAGGAGATCTTCCTCTGCATCAACATAGATAGAAAAATCGACGAAATCTGAAACAAAGACATGATGGGGATCGTGGGGATAGTCCATTCCACTCTGTAATACATTCAGTCCTTCCAGAATCAGAATATCAGGCTGCTGTATCACTTTATCGCCATCAGGGATGACATCATAAATCAGATGTGAATAGACCGGAGCAGTCACCTGACTGGCTCCCGACTTTAAATCGGAGACGAAATTGACCAACCGGTGCATATCGTAGGATTGCGGGAATCCTTTTTTCTTCATTAACCCACGCTCTTTCAGCACGGCATTAGGATGAAGGAAGCCATCAGTGGTGATCAATTCGACTTTGCGATGTTCAGGCCAGCGGCTGAGCAAAGCCTGCAAGACACGCGCAGTCGTGCTTTTACCGACCGCTACGCTACCCGCAATACTGATGATATAGGGGATTTTCTGGCCATTGGTGCCCAGAAATTGCTCCAGTACAGCCTGCCGGCGAACGTTAGAACTTATATAAAAATTAAGCAGACGCGAAAGTGGCAGATAAATTTCCGCTACTTCCTCCAGCGAGAGATCCTCGTTGATGCCCTCCAGCTGCGCGATCTCTTCCTCTGACAGCGTCATAGGAACGGAATCACGTAATGCAGCCCATTGCTCACGAGTGAACTCTAAATAAGGCGTTGTCAGGGGGGTCGTTTTATCCATAAGCATGCATCTGACCGCAAATTCATGGCTATCAACCGCGTGTTATCCGATAAGCAGGACAGCACAGGTGAAGTGAATCACGAATCGCTGGTTTATCAGTGAGAACAATGGGCTGGAGGGTATCACCAGTATGGCTTTTAACAGAAGTAAAAAGATAAACGTGATCTCGCTTTCGTCGGCATACCCACAAAACATCATGGTGGCTTTAATTTTTACTGCTTTATCGTTGTTTATGATATTGCAGGTCATCACAGCGCATGTGCGGCTTTTATCTGCTTTTTACATCTGACACGTCTGAATGACAAAACGCCGCTATAAGGGCATAGAGAGAGGCTGATGCGGTACAAATTCAATATGTCCCATAAGAACTTCAGCAAACGAACAACAGCATAGAGTCATTTTGAAAGGCTCCACGCCTGGTCATCGTCGTACCGACATAAGGGACACGCATGTCAAAACAGGCCTGCTTTCTACAGAAAAGTGCCTGCACATGAAAAAAAAGCGCAGGCGAGGTCAAAAAAGCATCGTTCGGTACAGGCGTGTGAAATAAAAATACTGCCTGCAGATCATTTATCTGCTGAAAAGCGGCCCAGAGAGAGGCCTAAGGCATTAGCGCGGGCTGACTGATCCTATGAAAACAGGACCAGATTGCACAAATATTCTGCACAAAAACACTAAAATGCGATGATTTGCACAAATAGTAAGCGATAGAAAAAAATAAGCGATTTTTTAGTTGCATCCAGAGCCCGACCTTCCTAGAATGCGCTCCACTTGATGCCGGCTTAGCTCAGTTGGTAGAGCAACTGACTTGTAATCAGTAGGTCACCAGTTCGATTCCGGTAGCCGGCACCATCAAGTAGGTGGGATTCCCGAGCGGCCAAAGGGAGCAGACTGTAAATCTGCCGTCACAGACTTCGAAGGTTCGAATCCTTCTCCCACCACCATCTCAACCTCGCGGTTGGGTACGCAGATAAACAACCTGTTTATCTGTCAGGTGAGTCACTTATCACCCTGAATTCAGACTGAGCGTTAGCGAAGTCAAAGTCGGTCAGCTTCGCTGACAGGCAGTAGATAATAGAGAAACATCTCTGTTATCTGCAAGCTACAGAAAGAACAGGTAGCCGAGTTCCAGGATGCGGGCATCGTATAATGGCTATTACCTCAGCCTTCCAAGCTGATGATGCGGGTTCGATTCCCGCTGCCCGCTCCAGATGTGCTGATATGGCTCAGTTGGTAGAGCGCACCCTTGGTAAGGGTGAGGTCCCCAGTTCGACTCTGGGTATCAGCACCACTTCCTTTAATCTCCCTCCTGATTTTCTCTGTAACTTCCTTGCAGTCAGGCATTGCCTGGTTAATGTGATGATATCATTGATATATCCGTGTCTTAGAGGGACTAGCGATGGCTAAAGAGCAATTTCAACGTAACAAACTGCACGTAAACGTGGGCACCATCGGTCACGTTGACCACGGTAAAACCACCCTGACTGCAGCTATCACTACCGTACTGGCTAAAACCAACGGCGGCCAGGCTCGTGCATTCGATCAGATCGACAGCACGCCTGAAGAAAAAGCCCGCGGTATCACCATCAACACCGCACACGTTGAGTATGAGACTGCTGCACGTCACTACGCTCACGTTGACTGCCCAGGCCACGCCGACTATGTGAAAAACATGATCACCGGTGCTGCGCAGATGGACGGCGCGATCCTGGTTGTTGCTGCGACTGATGGCCCAATGCCACAGACCCGTGAGCACATCCTGCTGGGTCGCCAGGTTGGCGTTCCTTACATCATCGTGTTCCTGAACAAGTGTGACATGGTTGATGATGAAGAGCTGCTGGAACTGGTAGAGATGGAAGTACGTGACCTGCTGTCACAGTACGACTTCCCAGGCGATGACACTCCAATCGTTCGTGGTTCTGCTCTGAAAGCGCTGGAAGGCGTTCCTGAGTGGGAAGCAAAAATCGTTGAGCTGGCTGAACACCTGGACAACTACATCCCGGATCCAGTCCGTGCGATCGACATGCCGTTCCTGCTGCCAATCGAAGACGTATTCTCAATCTCTGGCCGTGGTACCGTTGTTACCGGTCGTGTTGAGCGCGGCATCGTTAAAGTCGGCGACGAAGTTGAAATCGTGGGTATCAAAGATACTGCGAAATCAACCTGTACCGGTGTTGAGATGTTCCGTAAGCTGCTGGACCAGGGTCAGGCAGGCGAAAACTGTGGTGTTCTGCTGCGCGGTATCAAGCGTGAAGACATCCAGCGTGGCCAGGTTCTGGCTAAGCCAGGCTCAATCAAGCCGCACACCCAGTTCGAGTCAGAAGTTTACGTTCTGTCTAAAGACGAAGGTGGCCGCCATACTCCGTTCTTCAAAGGCTATCGTCCACAGTTCTACTTCCGTACAACTGACGTAACCGGTTCAGTAGAGCTGCCAGAAGGCGTTGAGATGGTCATGCCAGGCGACAACATCAAAATGGTTGTTACCCTGATCCACCCAATCGCAATGGACGAAGGTCTGCGCTTCGCAATCCGCGAAGGTGGCCGTACCGTTGGCGCGGGTGTTGTTGCTAAAGTTATCGCATAATTACCGATAACGTTTGACGCAATGCACACGGAAAGGGCATCATTTGATGCCCTTTTTGCACGCTGTTTCATAGAACCTGGCTCATCAGTGATTTTTTGAATCATAATCATTGCTGAGACAGGCTCTGTTATGCGGCGTTGGATACCGAGTTACGCCCCAAAAGCTCATTCGGTTTGGACGCCTCGCACTGCGGGGCAGAATAGTTTCTGAATTATTGTGGCAGGTTGGTTTATGAGTGCGAATACCGAAGCTCAAGGGAGCGGGCGTGGCCTGGAAGCGGTAAAGTGGGTAGTAGTCGTGTTACTGCTGCTTGCAGCGATTGTAGGTAACTACCTCTATCGTGATGTGTCACTGCCACTGCGTGCTTTAGCCGTAGTTGTACTGATTGCAGCGGCTGGCGGCATTGCGCTTTTAACGACCAAAGGCAAAGCGACCGTGGCTTTTGCTCGTGAAGCAAGAACAGAAATGCGTAAGGTTATCTGGCCAACCCGCCAGGAAACGCTGCACACCACGTTAATCGTTGCCGCGGTTACTGCCGTGATGTCACTGATTTTGTGGGGGCTGGATGGTATTCTGGTCCGTCTGGTATCGTTTATCACTGGCCTGAGGTTCTGAGATGTCTGAAGCTCCAAAGAAACGCTGGTACGTCGTACAGGCGTTTTCCGGTTTTGAAGGCCGCGTAGCACAATCGCTGCGCGAGCATATCAAATTGCACAACATGGAAGAGCTGTTTGGCGACGTCATGGTTCCGACTGAAGAAGTCGTTGAAATTCGTGGTGGCCAGCGTCGTAAGAGCGAGCGCAAGTTTTTCCCGGGATACGTACTGGTTCAGATGGTGATGAATGACGCCAGCTGGCACCTGGTACGCAGCGTCCCACGCGTGATGGGTTTCATCGGCGGTACATCTGACCGTCCGGCACCTATCAGCGATAAAGAAGTTGATGCGATCATGAACCGTCTGCAGCAGGTCGGCGACAAGCCTCGTCCGAAAACGCTGTTTGAGCCAGGTGAAATGGTTCGCGTTAATGACGGTCCTTTTGCTGACTTTAACGGTGTGGTTGAAGATGTGGATTACGAGAAGAGCCGCCTGACGGTATCCGTTTCCATCTTTGGACGTGCCACGCCGGTTGAGCTCGACTTCGGTCAGGTGGAGAAAGGTTAACCTCTTTCCGCTCACAAATTAGCTGTTGCAGCAGGCGCGAAATTTAACTACAATTTCGCGCCTTTTGTTTTTATGCGCTGGCAACAGCGTGTAAATCGTTATCACGGGGAGCCTTTACAGGCGCTATAACCCAATTGAGGAAATATCATGGCTAAGAAAGTCCAAGCCTACGTCAAGCTGCAGGTTGCAGCTGGTATGGCGAACCCAAGTCCACCGGTTGGTCCAGCTCTGGGTCAGCAGGGTGTTAACATCATGGAATTCTGCAAAGCGTTCAACGCTAAGACCGAATCTCTGGAAAAAGGTCTGCCGACTCCTGTTGTTATCACCGTATACAGCGACCGTTCTTTTACCTTCATTACCAAAACGCCTCCGGCTGCCGTACTGCTGAAAAAAGCAGCGGGCATCAAGTCTGGTTCTGGTAAGCCGAACAAAGATAAAGTCGGTAAAGTGACTCGTGCTCAGGTACGTGAAATCGCAGAAACCAAAGCTGCGGACATGACTGGTTCTGACGTTGAAGCGATGACTCGCTCAATCGAAGGTACTGCTCGTTCCATGGGCCTGGTAGTAGAGGACTAAGAAATGGCTAAGCTGACCAAGCGCATGACCGTAATTCGCGACAAAGTTGACGCGACCAAGCAGTATGATATTGCTGAAGCTGTTGCTCTGCTGAAAGAACTGGCTACTGCCAAGTTCGTTGAAAGCGTTGACGTTGCTGTCAACCTCGGCATTGATGCACGTAAATCTGATCAGAACGTTCGCGGCGCGACCGTTCTGCCACACGGTACTGGTCGTTCAGTACGTGTTGCTGTCTTCGCCCAGGGCGCCAACGCTGAAGCTGCTAAAGCAGCAGGCGCTGAGCTGGTAGGCATGGAAGACCTGGCTGATCAGATCAAGAAAGGCGAAATGAATTTTGACGTTGTTATTGCTTCTCCGGATGCAATGCGCGTTGTTGGCCAGCTGGGCCAGATTCTGGGTCCACGTGGCCTGATGCCAAACCCGAAAGTCGGTACTGTAACGCCTAACGTTGCTGAAGCGGTTAAGAACGCTAAAGCGGGTCAGGTTCGTTATCGTAACGACAAAAACGGCATCATCCACACTACCATCGGTAAAGTGGACTTTGACGCTGACAAACTGAAAGAAAACCTGGAGTCTCTGCTGGTTGCGCTGAAAAAAGCAAAACCATCTCAGGCGAAAGGCGTGTACATCAAGAAAGTTAGCCTTTCAACCACCATGGGCGCCGGCGTTGCCGTTGACCAGGCTGGTCTGAACGCAACAGCAAACTAATTGCTGCTTGAAACGGGCGAAAAATTCACCTAGAATCTTACGCCCGTTGTTCTGTTATTAACGGAACAGGACACCAGAGAGCCAGAACTGATTGTTGCGTGTATCGCCTTTCCCTCTGACTCTGCTGCGTCGCACAGAATTTAGGTTGGAGCCAGGCCTTATCCTGGCCTCCGTCCAAGACCGCAGGAGCTGCTTATCTCCGGATATTCCGCTTAATACCCTGCGTAGACGGTGACAGAACCAAAAGAATTTTTTCTTAGCTGGATTCTGCTCACCGTGTTCGAGCGCTTATTTCCCCTTGGGGTGAGTAAGTGAAGTGAGTTCCGGGGAAATCCTTTCCCGGTCAAATCCAGGAGCAAAAGCTAATGGCATTAAATCTTCAAGACAAACAAGCGATTGTTGCTGAAGTCAGCGAAGTAGCCAAAGGTGCGCTTTCAGCGGTTGTTGCGGATTCCCGTGGCGTTACCGTTGATAAAATGACCGAACTGCGTAAAGCAGGCCGTGAAGCTGGCGTTTACATGCGTGTTGTTCGTAACACCCTGCTGCGCCGCGTCGTTGAAGGAACTCAGTTTGAGTGCCTGAAAGACACGTTTGTTGGTCCGACCCTGATTGCATATTCTATGGAACACCCGGGCGCTGCTGCTCGTCTGTTCAAAGATTTCGCGAAAGCGAATGCAAAATTTGAGGTCAAAGCTGCAGCCTTTGAAGGTGAGCTGATCACGGCGGCCAATATTGACCGTCTGGCAACGCTGCCGACCTACGAAGAAGCACTGGCACGTCTGATGTCGACCATGAAAGAAGCCGCTGCCGGCAAACTGGTCCGCACTCTGGCTGCTGTACGCGATGCAAAAGAAGCGGCTTAAGGTCATATTCTTTTCTTCGTACTTGCTTACGTATAAACTTTTTCTGATTCTTAGGAACAATTGTCATGTCTATTACTAAAGACCAAATTCTGGAAGCTGTTGCAGCGATGTCCGTAATGGAAGTAGTTGAGCTGGTTTCTGCTATGGAAGAAAAATTCGGCGTTTCTGCTGCTGCTGCTGTAGCTGTTGCTGCGGGCCCGGCTGAAGCTGTTGAAGAAAAAACTGAATTCGACGTAGTTCTGAAAGCTGTTGGCCCGAACAAGGTTGCAGTAATCAAAGCCGTACGTACTGCAACTGGTCTGGGCCTGAAAGAAGCCAAAGATCTGGTTGAAGCAACTGGCGTAATCAAAGAAGCGATCAGCAAAGATGACGCAGCTGCACTTGAAGCTGCTCTGAAAGAAGCTGGCGCTGAAGTTGAAGTTAAGTAAGACAGCCTTCGGGTTGCAGTCTGAGTAGTTTCAGGCTGATGGCTGGTGACTTTTTGGTCACCAGCCTTTTTGCGCTACAGGGTCTCAATGGGGTTTCACACTGTTTGTCCATTGTTACTCTTCAATATCTTTCTCTATCGACGACTTAATATACCGCTCTACCTGTGCGGGTTCCCTGCCCTCGCAACAGCGATGAAATGATTTAAGCGTGATAGAAAGAGGTATTGCACTGCTGCTGCGCAGCCAGTGAATCAAACAAAATCGTGTTGCATGAACTGTCCTGTCAGGACGGACAGCGTGGGTCGACTTGTCAGCTAGCTGAGGAACCCTATGGTTTACTCCTATACCGAGAAAAAACGTATTCGTAAGGATTTTGGTAAACGTCCGCAAGTACTGGACATACCTTATCTCCTTTCCATCCAGCTCGACTCGTTCCAGAAGTTTATCGAGCAAGATCCAGAAGGTCAGTACGGACTGGAAGCTGCATTCCGCTCTGTATTCCCTATTGCGAGCTACAGCGGCAACTCTGAGTTGCAGTATGTCAGCTATCGCCTGGGTGAACCTGTCTTTGACGTGAAAGAGTGTCAGATCCGTGGCGTGACCTATTCGGCACCGCTGCGCGTGAAACTGCGTCTGGTGGTCTATGAGCGCGAAGCGCCAGAAGGCACCGTAAAAGACATTAAAGAACAAGAAGTCTACATGGGCGAAATTCCGCTCATGACCGACAATGGTACCTTTGTTATCAATGGTACCGAGCGCGTTATCGTTTCTCAGCTGCACCGTAGTCCTGGCGTGTTCTTTGATAGCGATAAGGGTAAAACCCACTCATCGGGTAAAGTGCTCTACAACGCACGTATCATCCCTTACCGCGGTTCATGGCTCGACTTTGAGTTTGACCCGAAAGATAACCTGTTTGTCCGTATTGACCGTCGTCGTAAGCTGCCGGCCACTATCATCCTGCGTGCGTTGCAGTTCACTACACCTCAGATCCTCGATATCTTCTTCGAGAAAGTGGTGTTTGAAATTCGCGACAACAAGCTGCAGATGGAGCTGGTGCCTGAGCGCCTGCGCGGTGAAACTGCGACCTTCGATATCGAAGCGAACGGCACCGTCTACGTCGAAAAAGCACGCCGTATTACTGCGCGCCATATCCGTCAGCTGGAAAAAGATGGCATTCAGCACATCGAAGTTCCGGTTGAATATATCGCGGGCAAAGTGGTCGCTAAAGACTACATCGATGAGAGCACCGGTGAGCTGATCATTGCAGCGAACATGGAACTGTCACTGGATCTGCTGGCCAAACTGAGTCAGTCCGGTCACAAGCGCATCGAAACGCTGTTCACCAACGATCTGGACCACGGTCCATATATGTCCGAGACCCTGCGTGTCGACCCAACCAGCGATCGTCTGAGCGCACTGGTTGAGATCTACCGCATGATGCGTCCTGGTGAGCCGCCAACACGCGAAGCAGCAGAGAATCTGTTTGAGAACCTGTTCTTCTCTGAAGATCGTTACGATCTTTCTGCTGTGGGTCGTATGAAGTTCAACCGTTCATTGCTGCGTGATGAAATCGAAGGTTCAGGCATCCTGAGCAAAGATGACATCATCGAAGTGATGAAGAAGCTGATCGACATCCGTAACGGTAAAGGCGAAGTGGACGATATCGACCACCTCGGTAACCGTCGTATTCGTTCAGTCGGTGAAATGGCTGAGAACCAGTTCCGTGTCGGTCTGGTACGTGTTGAGCGTGCGGTGAAAGAGCGTCTGTCACTGGGCGACCTTGATACCCTGATGCCACAGGACATGATCAACGCGAAGCCAATTTCGGCCGCGGTGAAAGAGTTCTTTGGTTCCAGCCAGCTTTCTCAGTTTATGGATCAGAACAACCCGCTGTCAGAGATTACGCACAAACGTCGTATCTCTGCTCTCGGCCCGGGTGGTTTGACGCGTGAGCGTGCCGGCTTCGAAGTGCGTGACGTACACCCAACGCACTACGGTCGTGTCTGCCCAATCGAAACCCCTGAAGGCCCGAACATCGGTCTGATCAACTCCTTGTCTGTGTATGCACAGACCAACGAGTACGGTTTCCTTGAGACGCCTTACCGCCGTGTTATCGACGGTCTGGTTTCTGACGAGATTCACTACCTCTCTGCTATCGAAGAGGGTAACTACGTTATCGCTCAGGCGAACGCCCCTCTTGATGATAACGGCGCGTTTGTTGATGACCTGGTCACCTGCCGTAGCAAAGGCGAATCAAGTCTGTTCAGCCGCGATCAGGTTGACTACATGGACGTTTCGACTCAACAGATCGTTTCTGTCGGTGCGTCACTGATCCCGTTCCTGGAACACGATGATGCTAACCGCGCCCTGATGGGTGCGAACATGCAACGTCAGGCCGTTCCGACTCTGCGTGCTGATAAGCCGCTGGTTGGTACGGGTATGGAACGTGCTGTTGCCGTTGACTCCGGTGTAACTGCCGTTGCCAAACGTGGCGGTACCGTACAGTACGTCGACGCATCACGTATCGTTATCAAAGTTAACGAAGACGAAATGCATGCTGGCGAAGCCGGTATCGACATCTACAACCTGACCAAATATACCCGTTCTAACCAGAACACCTGCATCAACCAGATGCCATGTGTTTCTCTGGGTGAGCCGGTTGAGCGCGGCGACGTGCTGGCAGATGGCCCGTCCACCGATCTGGGTGAACTGGCGCTGGGCCAGAACATGCGCGTAGCGTTCATGCCGTGGAACGGTTACAACTTCGAAGACTCCATCCTGGTCTCCGAGCGTGTGGTTCAGGAAGATCGCTTTACGACTATCCACATTCAGGAACTGGCTTGCGTGTCGCGTGACACCAAACTGGGGCCGGAAGAGATTACCGCTGATATCCCGAACGTGGGTGAAGCTGCACTCTCTAAACTGGATGAGTCAGGCATCGTCTACATCGGTGCTGAAGTGACCGGTGGTGACATTCTGGTTGGTAAGGTTACGCCAAAAGGTGAAACCCAGCTGACGCCAGAAGAGAAACTGCTGCGCGCTATCTTCGGTGAAAAAGCCTCTGACGTGAAAGATTCGTCACTGCGCGTACCGAATGGCGTGTCAGGCACCGTGATCGACGTTCAGGTCTTTACCCGCGATGGCGTGGAAAAAGACAAACGTGCGCTGGAAATTGAAGAGATGCAGCTGAAGCAGGCCAAGAAAGACCTGTCTGAAGAACTGCAGATTCTGGAAGCGGGCCTGTTCAGCCGTATCCAGAACGTATTGATTTCTGGTGGCGTTGAAGCAGACAAACTGGACAAGCTGCCGCGCGAGCGCTGGCTGGAACTGGGTCTGACTGACGAAGCCAAGCAAAACCAGCTGGAGCAGCTGGCAGAGCAGTACGACGAGCTGAAGCACGAGTTTGAGAAAAAACTCGAAGGTAAGCGTCGTAAAATCACCCAGGGCGATGATCTGGCACCAGGCGTGCTGAAAATCGTTAAGGTTTATCTGGCTGTTAAGCGTCAGATTCAGCCGGGTGACAAAATGGCAGGCCGTCACGGTAACAAAGGTGTTATCTCTAAGATCAACCCGATCGAAGATATGCCTTACGATGAAAACGGCACGCCGGTTGACATCGTTCTGAACCCGCTGGGCGTACCATCGCGTATGAACATCGGTCAGATTCTGGAAACCCACCTGGGTATGGCAGCGAAAGGCATCGGCGAGAAGATCAACGCTATGCTCAAAAAGCAGGAAGACGTCGCGAAACTGCGCGAATTCATCCAGCGCGCCTATGACCTGGGTAGCGATCTGCGTCAGAAAGTTGACCTGAACACCTTCTCCGACGACGAAGTATTGCGTCTGGCTGAGAACCTGAAGAAAGGTATGCCAATCGCCACTCCGGTGTTTGATGGCGCGAAAGAGAGCGAAATCAAAGAGCTGCTGCAGCTCGGCGGCTTGCCTTCTTCCGGTCAGATTACCCTGTTTGACGGCCGTACCGGTGAGCAGTTCGAACGTCAGGTAACCGTTGGCTACATGTACATGCTGAAACTCAACCACCTGGTTGATGACAAGATGCATGCACGTTCAACCGGTTCCTACAGCCTGGTTACTCAGCAGCCGCTGGGTGGTAAGGCACAGTTCGGTGGTCAGCGCTTTGGTGAGATGGAAGTATGGGCACTGGAAGCATATGGTGCCGCGTATACCCTGCAGGAAATGCTTACCGTTAAGTCTGATGACGTCAACGGCCGTACCAAGATGTATAAAAACATCGTTGACGGTAACCATCAGATGGAACCGGGCATGCCGGAATCCTTCAACGTACTGTTGAAAGAGATTCGCTCGCTGGGTATCAACATCGAGCTGGAAGACGAGTAACCCCCTTTTCAGGCTGCGGTTCGCCGCCGCCTGAAAGCGCAGGGTTTAAAGCGCTCGCAATTGTACTGGTTACGGGGCGTTCAATTTCGGTTGGACGCCCTCTGAGTCTCACTCCGACGGGAGCTAATCCGTGAAAGACTTACTTAAGTTTCTGAAAGCGCAAACTAAGACCGAAGAGTTTGATGCGATCAAAATTGCGCTGGCTTCGCCAGACATGATCCGTTCCTGGTCTTTTGGTGAAGTGAAAAAGCCAGAAACCATTAACTACCGTACTTTTAAGCCAGAGCGCGATGGTCTGTTCTGTGCCCGTATCTTCGGGCCGGTAAAAGACTATGAGTGCCTGTGCGGCAAATACAAGCGCCTGAAACACCGTGGTGTGATTTGTGAGAAGTGCGGCGTTGAAGTGACCCAGACTAAAGTACGCCGTGAGCGTATGGGCCACATCGAACTGGCGTCGCCGACTGCGCACATCTGGTTCCTGAAGTCACTGCCATCGCGTATCGGCTTACTGCTGGATATGCCACTGCGTGACATCGAGCGCGTGCTCTACTTTGAATCTTACGTGGTAATCGAAGGTGGCATGACCAACCTCGAGAAGCGTCAGATTCTGACTGAAGAGCAGTACCTTGACGCTCTGGAAGAGTTCGGTGACGAGTTCGACGCCAAAATGGGCGCCGAAGCGATCCAGGCCCTGTTGAAAAACATGGATCTGGAGCAGGAGTGCGAGCAGCTGCGTGAAGAGCTGAACGAAACTAACTCCGAAACCAAACGTAAAAAACTGACCAAGCGCATCAAGCTGCTGGAAGCGTTCGTACAGTCTGGCAACAAGCCAGAGTGGATGATCCTGACCGTGCTGCCTGTTCTGCCACCGGATTTGCGTCCGCTGGTACCGCTGGATGGTGGCCGTTTCGCAACGTCGGATCTGAACGATCTCTATCGTCGCGTGATCAACCGTAACAACCGCCTGAAACGCCTGCTGGATCTGGCTGCGCCAGATATCATCGTGCGCAACGAAAAGCGTATGTTGCAGGAAGCGGTCGATGCACTGCTGGACAACGGTCGTCGCGGTCGTGCGATCACCGGTTCCAACAAGCGTCCGCTGAAATCGCTGGCTGACATGATCAAAGGTAAGCAGGGTCGTTTCCGTCAGAACCTGCTGGGTAAACGTGTCGACTATTCTGGTCGTTCGGTTATCACCGTAGGTCCATACCTGCGCCTGCATCAGTGCGGTCTGCCGAAGAAAATGGCACTCGAACTGTTCAAACCGTTCATTTACGGCAAGCTGGAACTGCGTGGCCTGGCCACCACCATCAAAGCCGCGAAGAAAATGGTTGAGCGCGAAGAAGCGGTTGTCTGGGATATCCTCGACGAAGTGATCCGTGAGCACCCGGTTCTGCTGAACCGTGCGCCTACGCTGCACCGTCTGGGTATTCAGGCCTTTGAACCGGTTCTGATCGAAGGTAAAGCGATCCAGCTGCACCCGCTGGTTTGTGCGGCATACAACGCCGACTTCGATGGTGACCAGATGGCTGTTCACGTACCGCTGACGCTGGAAGCCCAGCTGGAAGCACGTGCGCTGATGATGTCGACCAACAACATCCTGTCACCTGCGAACGGCGAGCCAATCATCGTTCCTTCTCAGGACGTTGTACTGGGTCTGTACTACATGACCCGTGACTGTGTTAACGCCAAAGGCGAGGGCATGGTGCTGACTGGCCCGAAAGAAGCTGAGCGTATTTATCGCGCTGGCCTCGCATCGCTGCATGCTCGCGTTAAGGTGCGTATCACCGAACACGAGAAAAATGAGCAGGATGAGTGGGTTGCTAAAACCAGCATCATCGACACCACTGTTGGCCGTGCCATCCTGTGGATGATCGTGCCAAAAGGTCTGCCTTTCTCCATCGTTAACCAGGCGCTGGGCAAAAAAGCTATCTCCAAAATGCTGAACACCTGTTACCGCATTCTGGGCCTGAAGCCGACTGTTATCTTTGCTGACCAGACCATGTACACCGGTTTCGCTTACGCAGCCCGTTCAGGCGCGTCTGTCGGCATCGACGACATGGTTATTCCAGAGAAGAAAGTGGAAATCATCACCGAAGCGGAAGCTGAAGTGGCTGAGATCCAGGAGCAGTTCCAGTCTGGTCTGGTAACCGCAGGTGAACGTTACAACAAAGTCATCGATATCTGGGCAGCAGCCAACGAACGTGTTGCCAAGGCGATGATGGAAAACCTCTCAACCGAAACCGTTATTAACCGTGACGGCGTAGAAGAGCGACAGGTTTCCTTTAACAGCATCTTTATGATGGCTGACTCCGGTGCGCGTGGTTCTGCTGCACAGATTCGTCAGCTGGCCGGTATGCGTGGTCTGATGGCGAAGCCAGATGGCTCCATCATCGAAACACCAATCACGGCGAACTTCCGTGAAGGGTTGAACGTACTCCAGTACTTCATCTCAACCCACGGTGCTCGTAAAGGTCTGGCGGATACCGCACTGAAAACGGCGAACTCCGGTTATCTGACGCGTCGTCTGGTTGACGTTGCACAGGATCTGGTTGTTACCGAAGATGACTGTGGTACACACGAAGGCATCATGATGACACCTGTCATCGAAGGTGGCGACGTTAAAGAGCCACTGCGTGAACGTGTTCTGGGTCGTGTGACCGCTGAAGACGTTCTGAAGCCGGGTACTGCTGATATTCTGGTTCCACGCAACACGCTGCTCGATGAGCACTGGTGTGACGTGCTGGAACTGAACTCAGTCGACAGCCTGAAAGTCCGCTCAGTAGTAGGTTGTGAAACCGACTTTGGTGTGTGTGCGCATTGCTATGGTCGCGACCTGGCACGTGGTCACATCATCAACAAAGGTGAAGCGATCGGTGTTATCGCGGCACAGTCCATCGGTGAGCCAGGTACACAGCTGACGATGCGTACGTTCCACATCGGTGGTGCGGCATCACGTGCGGCTGCTGAATCCAGCATTCAGGTGAAGAACAAAGGTACCATCAAGCTGACCAACGCTAAGTCGGTAACGAACTCGGCAGGCAAGCTGGTGATCACCTCGCGTAACGTTGAACTGAAAATGATCGACGAATTTGGTCGTACCAAAGAGAGCTATAAAGTTCCTTATGGTTCTACCATGGCGAAAGGTGATGGTGAGCAGGTTGCAGCGGGCGAAACCGTCGCAAACTGGGATCCGCATACCATGCCAGTCATCACCGAAGTGGGCGGTTTCATTCGCTTCACGGACATGGTTGATGGCCAGACCATTACCCGTCAGACAGATGACTTAACCGGTCTTTCTTCGCTGGTGGTTCTGGACAGTGCTGAACGTACTGCGGGCGGTAAAGATCTGCGTCCTGCGCTGAAAATTGTTGATGCCAACGGCAACGACGTTCTGATCCCGGGCACCGACATGCCGGCCCAGTACTTCCTGCCTGGTAAAGCGATTGTTCAGCTGGAAGATGGCGTGAAGATCAGTGCTGGTGACACGCTGGCGCGTGTTCCGCAGGAATCTGGCGGTACCAAGGATATTACCGGTGGTCTGCCACGCGTTGCTGACCTGTTCGAAGCGCGTCGTCCGAAAGAGCCAGCTATTCTGGCAGAGATCAGCGGCATCATCTCCTTCGGTAAAGAGACCAAAGGTAAGCGTCGTCTGGTCATCACTCCGCTGGATGGCAGTGAGCCGTACGAAGAGATGATTCCGAAATGGCGTCAGCTGAACGTGTTCGAAGGTGAACGTGTTGAGCGCGGTGACGTGGTTTCCGATGGCCCAGAGTCTCCACATGACATCCTGCGCTTGCGTGGCGTGCATGCGGTGACCCGTTACATCACTAACGAAGTGCAGGAAGTTTACCGTCTGCAAGGCGTTAAGATTAACGATAAGCACATCGAAGTCATCGTTCGTCAGATGCTGCGTAAAGCAACCATCGTGAGCGCAGGAAGTGCAGACTTCCTGGAAGGTGAGCAGGCTGAATTCTCTCGCATCAAGATCTCTAACCGTGATCTGGAAGCGAACGGAAAAGTTGGCGCAACCTTCATGCGTGACCTGCTGGGTATTACCAAAGCGTCACTGGCTACCGAATCGTTCATCTCTGCAGCATCGTTCCAGGAAACCACGCGTGTCCTGACCGAAGCAGCAGTAGCAGGTAAGCGCGATGAACTGCGCGGCCTGAAAGAGAACGTAATCGTGGGTCGTCTGATCCCGGCCGGTACCGGTTATGCGTACCATCAGGATCGTATGCGCCGCAAAGCGGCAGGTGAAGTTCCGGTTGCACCGCAGGTTACTGCGGATGAAGCCTCAGCCAGCCTGGCTGAACTGTTGAACGCCGGTCTCGGCGGCAACAAAGACGATTAATCGTCCTTTGCCTGATAAAAACCCTGCCTCGGCAGGGTTTTTTTTTGTCTCTGATTCAGACATTCCAGTCGTTACGGCCAAGGCCAATGTCTTTCAGCTGACTGTCACTCAGCTTCGACAGGATGACGCGCGTCTCACGCCGTAGCTGCCAGCGTTTATAACTGCGCCACAAGTAACGAACCAACTGGTAAGGCGTGCCTGTAAACGGTTTAGCTGCGCGATTCTCGTCGTATCCCATGATAGTGCCCTCAGTGAATTGTCTGAGGACTATTCTCAGCGGATCGCTCTGTATGATACAGACGCAAAAATCACCTTTCTTTAACATACAGATTGCGGTAATGGCGATCTGAATGGTAAAAAAGAGGCATAACTGTACCGGTTAATGCTCAGCTACTGAGTCAGAGGAAATACAATGACGCGATATGAACATCTGGCCACGCTGCTGGCTCAGCGTATCGAACAAGGTTTATATCGCAGTGGTGAGCGCCTGCCCTCGGTACGCAGTCTGAGTGCCGAACATGGCGTCAGTATCAGCACCGTGCAGCAGGCTTATCATCTGCTGGAAGAGAAGCAGATGATTACGCCGCAGTCGCGCTCTGGCTATTTTGTGGCCTCGCGTAAGGCGACGCCCCCGATGCCTGCGCTGACCCGTCCCGCACAGCGGCCGGTTGAGGTAACGCAGTGGGATGCGGTGCTGGAGCTGATTAACAGCCGTCTGGAAGATGATGTGTTGCAGCTGGGAAGCGGTATGCCCGATCTGACCCAACCGACGCTTAAGCCGCTGTGGAAAGCCTTCAGCCGACAGGCTCAGAAGCAGGACATCGCGCTGCTCAATTATGACAACCTCTATGGTGTTCTCGCACTGCGGCAACAGGTTGCACGACTGGCGATAGATAGCGGTTGCCAGCTCACCGCCGATGACATTGTTATTACCACCGGCTGCCATGAAGCCTTATCGGTAGCCGTGCGTGCGGTCTGCGAGCCGGGCGATATCATTGCTGTTGAGTCGCCTTCGTTTCACGGGATCATGCAAACCCTGCGCGGCTTTGGCATTCGTGCCATTGAGATCCCGACTGATGCGGTAACCGGCATCAGCCTGGAAGCGCTGGAACTGGCGTTTGATCAATGGCCGATTAAAGCAGTCGTTGTTGTACCGAACTGTAATAATCCGCTGGGATTTATCATGCCTGAGCCGCGTAAGCGGGCATTGCTTGCCCTGGCGCAGCGGTTTGACGCGGCGGTCATTGAAGATGATGTTTATGGTGAGTTAGCCTGGGAATATCCGCGCCCAGCGACCATTAAAGCGCTGGATCTCGATGGCCGGGTTCTGCTGTGCAGCTCCTTTTCCAAAACGCTGGCGCCAGGTTTGCGTGTCGGCTGGGTTGCACCCGGCCGCTATCGCGACCGTGTACTGCACATGAAATATATCGTCACAGGTTCCACCGCCACACAGCCTCAGCATGCGGTCTCCGAGTTTATCCGCCAGGGCCATTATCAGCCCCATCTGCGCCGGATGCGGCAAATCTATCATCGTAACTATGAAACCTTTAGCTGCTGGGTGCGCCACTACTTTCCCTGCGGCATCTGCGTTTCCCGTCCTCAGGGCGGTTTTCTGATGTGGATAGAGCTCCCCGAAGCGTTTGATGCGGTCCGGCTCAACCGCGAATTGCGCGAGTCAAAAATTCAGATAGCCGTAGGCTCACTCTTTTCGGCCTCGGGTAAATACCGTAACTGTCTGCGCTTAAACTACGGGCTGCCGATCAACGAGCAGACTGAAAAGGCGCTGGCGCTGGTGGGTGCAGCCGTCGAACGCGCCATGCTCTCGTGCCAGCATGAGACGCAGATTTCAGCTTCAACTCTCGCATAGCGAAAAGAAGAAGCAGGGCCGGCAAGAGGAGGGAACCGGCCCTGGTCAGATAACCTTAACCTGACGGAGGCCACGTTAAGGTTTTGGATCAGAGCACGCCAGCGGCAACATACGCTTTTGCGCGTCGCTTTCCCGGCAGAAACGCTGGCGTTACTGGTTTTGCAGCCGCTATGCGGGACAGCTTCCACAAATCCTTATTGGTGAGGCTCTGCCAGCGCCAGCAAAGTACGTGTTGCTTCACGCCAGTCATCTGCCTGGGTAATCGCACTCACCACCGCAATACTCCCTACGCCGGTTGCCAGCACGTCAGGTGCGCGAGCAATTGAGATACCGCCAATTGCCACGGTGGGGATATGCGTCAGGCGCGTCAGATGCCGCTTCAGCTGCTCAATGCCCTGCGGCGCTGAAGGCATCTCTTTGGTCTGCGTCGGGAAAATATGTCCAAGCGCGATGTAAGAGGGATGGATTGCCAGTGCGCGGTCCAGTTCAGCATCGTCATGGGTGGAGAGCCCCAGACGCAATCCTGCCTGATGAATCCGGGCAAGATCGGCGACATCGAGATCCTCCTGACCCAGATGCACGCCATAAGCCTGATGCTTTATCGCCAGCTGCCAGTAGTCATTGATAAACAGGCGCGCGTCATAGCGTTTACCCATTGCAATCGCCTGAGCGATGGCGGGCTCGGCGACCTCATCGGGCTGATCTTTGATGCGCAGCTGCAGTGTACGAACGCCCATCTTCAGCAGGCGCTCAATCCAGTCGGGGCTATCAACCACCGGATAAAGCCCCAGGCGCGGGGCGGTAGCGGGAAATGCGGGCATCGTTACTCCTCCTTAATGGCATCGGCGGGATGATAAAGCTCACCGCCGCGCCGACGAAAACGGTCTGACATCTGCGCCATGCCCACTTCAACGGGCTCGGCGCGCGTATCCTGACGTGCTGCGAACTCGCGCACCTCCTGTGAAATTTTCATCGAGCAGAACTTAGGGCCACACATCGAGCAGAAATGGGCCACCTTGCCCGACTCCTGCGGCAGGGTTTCATCATGCATTGCCCGTGCCGTATGGGGATCCAGCGCCAGATTAAACTGATCTTCCCAGCGGAACTCAAAGCGCGCTTTGGACATGGCGTTATCACGGATCTGCGCACCCGGATGGCCTTTCGCCAGATCGGCGGCATGCGCCGCGATTTTGTAGGTGATCAACCCCTGCTTCACATCCTCTTTGTTCGGCAGACCCAGATGCTCTTTGGGCGTGACGTAACACAACATGGCGCAACCAAACCAGCCAATCATGGCAGCACCGATACCGGAGGTGAAATGGTCATAGCCGGGCGCGATGTCGGTGGTCAGCGGGCCAAGGGTGTAGAAGGGGGCTTCATCGCACAGGTCGAGCTGTTCGGTCATGTTGCGGCGGATCATATGCATCGGGACGTGCCCCGGGCCTTCAATCATTACCTGAACGTCATATTCCCAGGCAATACGGGTCAGCTCGCCCAGGGTACGCAGTTCGGCAAACTGCGCCTCATCGTTGGCATCCTGAATGGAACCCGGACGAAGGCCATCGCCCAGCGACAGGGAGACATCATAGGCGGCGCAGATTTCACAAATCTCCCGGAAGTGCTGATACAGGAAGCTCTCCTGATGATGCGACAGGCACCATTTCGCCATGATAGATCCACCCCGCGATACAATTCCGGTCAGACGTTTCGCCGTCATCGGGACATAACGCAGCAGCACGCCAGCGTGGATAGTAAAGTAATCGACACCCTGTTCCGCCTGCTCAAGCAGCGTATCGCGGAATATTTCCCAGTTCAGCGCCTCGGCCACGCCATTCACTTTTTCCAGCGCCTGATAAATCGGCACTGTACCGATTGGCACCGGGCTGTTTCGCAAAATCCATTCGCGCGTTTCATGAATATAACGACCGGTAGAGAGATCCATCACCGTATCGGCACCCCAGCGAGTCGACCAGACCAGTTTTTCCACCTCTTCCTCAATAGAAGAGGTCACCGCCGAGTTACCGATGTTGGCATTGACCTTAACCAGAAAGTTGCGGCCAATGATCATCGGCTCCGATTCAGGGTGATTGATATTGGCAGGGATGATGGCGCGTCCGGCAGCGACCTCCTGACGCACAAACTCGGGCGTGATACTGGCTGGCAGATGCGCGCCAAAACTGTGGCCGGGATGCTGTTGCAGCAATACCTCACTGCGGATTCGCTCACGGCCCATGTTTTCCCGCAGTGCGATAAATTCCATCTCCGGGGTGATGATCCCCTGGCGGGCATAGTGCAATTGCGTGACGCAGCAGCCTGCGCGCGCACGGCGCGGTGTAGGGAGTTGATCGAAACGCAGATGATCCAGCCCCTCGTCAGCCAGCCGCTGCTGGGTATAACCCGAGCTGTTCTGTTCGAGAAGTTCGCTGTCGTCGCGTTCAGCAATCCAGCGGGCGCGCAGCTTTTCCAGGCCACGATGAACATCGATCTGTGCCGCGGGATCACCATAGGCACCCGCCGTGTCATAGACCGGTACTGCTTCGTTCTGCTCATAGAGAGGCTGTTCTTTGCTGCCGCCGATGTGGGTCGGGCTTAGCACGATTTCACGCATGGGAACGCGGATATCCTCGCGGCTGCCGGTAATCCAGATGCGGCGGGACTGGGGAAATGCACTGCCGCTTTGCAGGGAATCGATAAATTCCTGCGCCTGGGCACGCTGTTCACGACGGGTTGTTTTTTGGTCAGACATAGCAATCTTCCTGTTAAGGGGGAACGATGCTTGTCCGGAGTTCGGAAGGAGTAACCGTATAGACAGCGTAAGCATGCTGGTATACAGAGAATATTTACTCTTGTTCCCTTCGCAGGTTCTAACCTGATCAGGTTCCGCGGATCCCGAATTAACGGTCTCAGCCCAACTTGGGCACTCCGACAAGAAGCTGTTTTTACGCGGGTGTCTGATAACAGAGCCAGGCGTAAAAACCTTATATTTCAAAGCAAAAATAAAAAAGGTTCTTTGGAGCACTCTCCTCAGAACCTGTTCAGCATAAAAGGGCTACGGGATAATCTCAACCCCTTTGCCGGAGATGATGATTAAGCCGGACGCGCGATATGGCTGTCATTGGCAACCGGCGGGGGGACAAGCTGGTTATCCCATGCCAGCTGGATCAGCTTATCTTCCAGCGTAAAGCGTGCTTCCAGCACTTCACCCACTTCGGAAAGTGCCTGCTGGAAGGTCATGCAGTTTTCGTCGTCGATCGCCTGCTGCAGGTGGCCGTCATACAGCTGCATCAGACGCTCAGTATTGGCTTCCAGCGGTGGATAGATCTGTGCGGCGGCAATCATCGGGCTGTCGCCACTCATTTCACTGATCACGCGTTCATAGATACTGAAGTGACCCGCAGAAAGATAATCGACCAGACCGTGACAGAAGTTGTCCAGAGCCTGCTCATCAAGACGCGTCAGCGCCTCTTTGTTTGGTTTAAGTCCGACCAGGTGATAATAGGTCACCAGTAGCTGACGACGGGCTTCAAGCCACGAATCGACCAGTTCATTACTGCCACCTACGCGTTCAGCCAGGACGTCTAACTGGTTAAGCATATCTAACTCCATGTGAGTTATAGTTGTTTATCTACACACTTAACATCAGGACTTCAGCGTGCGAGTTGACGCTAAGGATGACGAAATAAATGCAATGCGAAATCTCAAGCGTAGACGCTGGATGGTGGATTGTCAGCCATGAACAGAAACTTTGGTTACCACAAGGTGATTTACCCCACGGAAACGCCGAAAAATTTGGTTTGACCGGCAGTAAAGCCCGGACCATCGGTGAGTGGCAGGGCGAAAAAGTCTGGCTGATTTGTGAGCCGCGTTCTGCCGATATGTTCTCAGTACGACAGCTGATCGATCAGGATGTGGCGCTGTTTCAGCTGGTGGGTCGCGGTGTGCAACTGGCGGAATTCTACCGTTCTCATCGCTGGTGCGGCTATTGCGGCCATGAAATGCACCAAAGCAAACATGAATTTGCCTGTCTCTGCAGCCATTGTCGCGAGCGTTACTATCCGCAGATCGCACCCTGCATCATTGTGGCTATCCGTCGCGGTGATGAAATCCTGCTGGCGAATCATGCCCGCCATCGCAACAAGGTCTACACGGTGCTGGCGGGTTTTGTGGAGGTGGGCGAGACGCTGGAGCAGGCCGTTGCCCGCGAAGTGATGGAAGAGAGCAATATCTGCGTCAAAAACGTCCGTTACGTTACCTCCCAGCCGTGGCCCTTCCCGCAATCGCTGATGACAGCCTTTATGGCGGAGTATGACAGCGGCGATCTGCAGCACGACGGTAAAGAGCTGCTTGATGCGGCCTGGTTCCGTTTTGATGAGCTGCCGTTGCTGCCACCGCCAGGCACCGTGGCGCGCCGCCTGATTGAAGATACCGTTGCCCTGTGCCGCGCCGAAGTGTGAAAGTGCTACACTACACGCCTGTTATTGAGAGAGTGTTGAGATGAGTGAACTGAAGAACGATCGTTATTTGCGTGCCCTGTTACGTCAGCCGGTTGATGTCACGCCGGTCTGGATGATGCGACAAGCCGGGCGCTATTTGCCGGAGTACAAAGCGACACGCGCCCAGGCGGGTGACTTTATGTCGCTGTGTAAAAACGCCGAGCTGGCCTGTGAAGTTACCCTGCAGCCGCTGCGCCGTTATCCGCTGGATGCCGCCATCCTCTTCAGTGACATCCTGACCATTCCGGATGCGATGGGACTGGGTCTCTACTTTGAAACCGGCGAAGGCCCGCGTTTCTCAAACCCTGTGACCTGTCGCGCTGACGTTGAGCGTTTACCGGTGCCCGATCCCGAAATGGAGCTGGGCTATGTGATGAATGCTGTCCGTACCATCCGTAAGAACCTGAACGGCGACCTGCCGCTGATTGGCTTCTCTGGCAGTCCGTGGACGCTGGCCACCTATATGGTGGAAGGCGGGAGCAGCAAGGCGTTTACCAAAATTAAGAAGATGATGTATGCCGATCCCGCTACGCTCCACGCGATGCTGGATAAGCTGGCCGACAGCGTCATCCTCTATCTCAATGCTCAGATCCGCGCCGGTGCGCAGTCCGTTATGGTATTTGATACCTGGGGCGGCGTGCTGACCGGTCGTGATTACCGCGAATTCTCACTCCATTACATGCACAAAATTGTCGATGGCCTGCTGCGTGAAAACGACGGTCGCCGCGTGCCGGTGACGCTCTTCACCAAAGGCGGCGGACAGTGGCTGGAAGCGATGGCCGCCACCGGTTGTGACGCGCTGGGTCTCGACTGGACCACCGATATTGATGACGCACGCCGTCGCGTGGGCGACAAAGTCGCCCTGCAGGGCAACATGGATCCTTCTATGCTCTATGCGGCACCTGAGCGCATAGAACAGGAAGTGGCTGGGATCCTGGAGCGCTTTGGCTCGGGCACCGGGCATGTCTTTAATCTGGGTCATGGTATTCATCTGGATGTGCCACCGGAAAATGCGGGCGTCTTTGTTGAGGCGGTACACCGTTTATCACGTCCCTGGCATCAGGAGTAATCATGGATATTGCCGCACTTCGCGCTGAGCAGTTACAACGCGCCGCTGATGTGGTGCGAGAAGATGACTTTGATGTGCTGCCACCCCGCTTTATCGGCGGGGCGGACGTTGGATTTGAGCAGGAAGGCACTATCACCCGGGCGGCGATGGTGATACTGGAGTATCCCTCCTTAAAGCTGGTGGAGCACCGCATCGCACGCGTTGAGACCACCATGCCTTATATTCCGGGCTTTCTCTCATTCCGTGAATATCCAGCGCTGATGGCCGCCTGGCAGATGCTGGAGCAAAAGCCGGACCTGCTGTTTGTGGATGGACACGGTATTTCGCATCCACGACGACTTGGCGTCGCGTCACATTTTGGCCTGCTGGTCGATGTGCCCACCATTGGTGTCGCGAAAAGTCGCCTGTGTGGCCGTTTTGCCGATCTGGATGCGCAGCCTGGCAGTCGTCAGCCACTGATCGACAAAGGTGAGCAGATAGGCTGGGTATGGCGCAGCAAGCTGCGGTGTAATCCGCTGTTTGTCGCCACCGGCCATCGTGTCAGCCTGGATACCGCGCTGCAGTGGGTCGAAAACTGTACGCGTGGTTACCGGCTGCCGGAACCGACCCGCTGGGCCGACGCGGTTGCCTCGAACCGAACCGCTTTCCAGCGCTGGCAAAACGCGCTTTAACACTGTTTGTGCTGCGGTTTTGCAGTTACACTGCGGCCAGCGAAACGAATAAGAGCCACCTTTATGTTACAAAATCCCGTTCATCTGCGTCTGGCGAAGCTGGAAAGCTGGCAGCACCTTACTTTTATGGCCTGCCTGTGCGAGCGCATGTATCCCAACTATCGTGCGTTCTGCGAGCAGACTGAATTTGCCGATCCGGCACTCTATCGCCGCATTCTTGATCTGATCTGGGAAAACCTGACGGTCAAAGATGCGAAGATTAACTTCGACAGCCAGCTGGAAAAGCTCGAAGCCGCCATTCCTGATGGTGATGCGTTTGAGGTTTACGGCGTTTATCCGGCTATCGATGCCTGTGTGGCATTAAGCGAAGTCGTCCATGCGCAGCTGAGCAGTGAAACTCTTGAGCATGCAATTGAAGTCAGCGAGACCTCAATTACTACTATCGCCATGCTGGAAATGACCCAGGCTGGACGCGAAATGACCGACGAAGAGCTGCGTGAAAACCCGGCTATCATCGATGAGTGGGACCTTCAGTGGGAGATTTTCCGCCTGCTGGCGGAGTGTGAAGAGCGCGACCTTGAATTGATTAAAGGTCTGCGATCTGACCTGCGTGAAGCGGGAATTAGCAACATCGGTATAAATTTCCAGCAGTAAGGCGATAAAACGTGACTTCAGGCCCGAATTAGCGCGCCTGGAGGCTTCACATTGGCCCCCTGTCTGGTCTACATTTGGGGGGCTGAAAATTGTGGCTATCGGTGCGTGCAGGCAGAAGAGTGCCAGAATATGGCTTTTCCCTCGCACTCGTTGCTTAGCAAGCGATAAATACACTTTAAGGATAACTTATGAACAAGACTCAACTGATTGATGTGATCGCAGAAAAAGCTGACCTGTCTAAAACCCAGGCAAAGGCAGCGCTGGAATCTACTCTGGCTGCGATCACTGAGTCTCTGAAAGATGGTGATGCTGTACAACTGGTTGGTTTTGGTACTTTTAAAGTGAACCACCGCGCTGAGCGTACCGGTCGTAACCCGCAGACTGGCAAAGAGATCAAAATCGCTGCAGCAAATGTACCGGCATTCGTGTCTGGTAAAGCGCTGAAAGACGCCGTTAAGTAAGACGTCGCACTGCGGTTAAGCTTTAAAACAGGGGGCGTTTCGCCCCTTTTGTTTAAGAGGCCAGCCATCATGACCCCGCTGTTTCAGCGTTTATCTGTTCTGTTTCTCTCCCTGTTTCTTTTCGGTTGCAGCTCTACTCCGGATATTCCCCCCTTTTCTGCCAGTGGCTATCTTGCCGATCGTGGTGTTGTTCGTATCTGGCGTAAAAACAGCGACCACCAGTCGGTCCATATCCGCACCTTCTATACGCCGTTCAGTGGCGGTGAGGGTGAAGTGACGGATTATGTCTGGCTGGAAGAGTCGTTGATCAGCATTCAGCGTCAGGTGAAGGGCAACCAGCCTGATGATGTGACCCTGCGCTTTGACCAGGCTGGCGGTCTTAACTTTATGCAGCGCCAGCTTTCAGGCCGGCGTGAAGCGGTCAGCCCGGATGCGGTTGAGCTCTATAAGTTTGATGCCGAGCGGATGCGTAACCTCAGCGATGCGCTATTAAGCGGTCAGGTGTTCCTCAGACAGGGACACTGGCTGGGAAACAATGTGCTGGAGAGTTGCGAAGGCCAGCAGGTCAGACCCGCTTTTGACGCCGACGCTCTGCAGATGCTGACACAGCAGCAACGCCGCGCATCGGCACCGCTGATGGTGTCATGGCTTGAAGCGCCGGAAGGGATACAGCTATTGCGGGTCAGTCAGCAAGATGACTGCTCACAGCAGCCGACAGAAGAAGATATGTGAATTGAAAAGGGGGCACCTGGTGCCCCCTGAACTTATTTGCGATTAATGGCGCGGTAGCCGATATCGCGGCGACAGAAGCTGCCCTGCCATGAGATCGGCTTTGTCAGCTCGTAAGCCCGCTTTTGTGCCGCGGCCACATCGTCGCCCAGCGCGGTTACGCACAATACGCGGCCACCGTTTGTCAGCACCAGGTCCTCTTCCAGCCGTGTTCCGGCGTGGAATACCTTGCCGTCAGCCACTTCTTCCAGTGGCAGACCGTGAATCTGATCGCCCTGAGCGTAGTCACCCGGATAACCGCCCGCCGCCAGCACCACACCCAGCGCAGGGCGGGGATCCCATTGTGACGTTTTCTGATCCAGTTTACCGTCACAGGCGGCCAGGCAAAGATCGACCAGATCCGACTGCAGGCGCAGCATGATCGGCTGAGTCTCCGGATCGCCGAAGCGGCAGTTGAATTCGATCACTTTCGGCTGCCCGGTGTGATCGATCATCAGGCCGGCATAGAGAAAACCGGTATAGACGTTGCCTTCAGCCGCCATGCCGCGCACGGTCGGCCAGATAACCTGATCCATAACGCGCTGGTGGATCTCATCGGTGACAACCGGAGCCGGAGAGTAGGCACCCATTCCGCCGGTGTTCGGACCGGTATCGCCATCGCCCACGCGTTTGTGATCCTGGCTGGTGGCCATGGGCAGCACATGCTCGCCGTCCACCATCACGATGAAGCTGGCTTCTTCGCCATCCAGAAACTCTTCAATCACAATGCGGTGTCCGGCATCGCCAAAGGCGTTTCCGGCCAGCATATCCTGAACCGCATCCTCAGCTTCCTGCAGCGTCATCGCCACAATCACGCCTTTACCTGCGGCCAGGCCGTCGGCTTTGATGACGATAGGGGCGCCTTTCTCACGCAGATACGCGAGAGCGGGCTCAACCTCGGTGAAGTTCTGGTATTCCGCACTCGGGATCTGATGACGCGCCAGGAAATCCTTGGTGAAAGCTTTAGAGCCTTCCAGCTGCGCAGCGGCCTGAGTCGGACCAAAGATAGCCAGCCCGGCCTCACGGAAGGCATCCACGATGCCAATCACCAGCGGCGCTTCGGGGCCGACAATCGTCAGATCGATCTTTTCACGCCGGGCAAACTCAAGCAGGGCAGGGACATCAGTTGCACTAATCGCGACATTCTGCAGCGCAGGCTCTAATGCGGTGCCCGCGTTACCCGGTGCCACAAACACGGTTTCCGCCAGCGGCGACTGGACAGCTTTCCAGGCCAGAGCATGTTCACGTCCGCCATTGCCGATTACTAAAATTTTCATCTGTTTCTCTCCAGAACGATTAATGGCGGAAGTGACGCATGTCGGTGAAGATCATGGCAATGCCGTGCTCATCAGCCGCCGCAATCACCTCTTCATCGCGGATGGAGCCGCCAGGCTGGATGACGCAGCTCACGCCTGACGCGGCTGCCGCATCAATACCATCACGGAACGGGAAGAAGGCATCCGACGCCATGGCTGATCCTTTTACTTCCAGCCCTTCATCGGCTGCTTTAATGCCGGCAATCTTAGCGGAATAGACACGACTCATCTGTCCGGCACCGATACCGATGGTCATGTTGTCGCGTGCATAAACAATGGCGTTAGACTTAACGAACTTCGCTACTTTCCAGCAGAACAGCGCATCACGCAGCTCCTGTTCGGTTGGCTGACGTTTACTGACGACGCGCAGCTGGCTGGCATCAACCATGCCGAGATCGCGATCCTGTACCAGCAGACCCCCGTTGACGCGTTTGAAATCCAGTGCAGCAGTACGGTTTTGCCATTGGCCGCAGATCAGGACACGGACATTCTGCTTCGCGGCGGTAATTTTCAGCGCGGCCTCAGAAACCGCTGGCGCGATAATCACCTCAACAAACTGGCGGCTGATAATGGCCTGCGCAGTTGCTTCATCCAGCTCGCGGTTAAAGGCGATGATGCCGCCAAATGCGGAGGTCGGATCGGTCTGGTAAGCACGCTCATAGGCTGCCAGCAGCGAGTCACCGGTCGCTACGCCACAAGGGTTCGCATGTTTGACGATGACGCAGGCGGGTTCACTGAACTCTTTGACGCACTCCAGTGCAGCATCCGTGTCAGCAATGTTGTTATAGGAGAGCGCTTTGCCCTGAACCTGCCGGGCCGTCGCCACTGAAGCTTCAGTGATGTTCTCTTCTATATAGAAGGCAGCATCCTGATGGCTGTTTTCACCGTAGCGCATATCCTGCTTCTTAATGAAGTTCAGATTCAGGGTACGCGGGAAACGGCCGGCGGGCTGATTACGATCACCGTGATAGGCGGGCACCAGGCTGCCAAAGTAGTTAGCGATCATGCTGTCATACGCGGCGGTGTGTTCGAACGCTTTGATTGCCAGATCGAAACGGGTCTCAAGCGTCAGGCCATTTTCATGGGCATCCATTTCGGCAATGATCGCATCGTAGTCGCCGCTGCTGACCACGATTGCCACATCTTTATGGTTCTTGGCAGCAGAGCGCACCATGGTCGGGCCACCGATGTCGATATTTTCCACTGCATCTTCCAGTGAACATCCTTCACGGGCGACGGTCTGTGCAAAGGGATAGAGGTTAACGACCACCATGTCGATTGGGCTGATGTCGTGCTGCGCCATAATGGCATCATCCTGGCCGCGACGACCTAAAATGCCGCCATGCACTTTCGGATGCAGGGTTTTGACGCGTCCATCCATCATTTCCGGGAAACCGGTGTAGTCAGAGACTTCTGTGACAGCCAGACCCGCATCCGCCAGCAGGCGAGCTGTTCCGCCTGTGGAGAGCAGTTCGACACCGCGACTTGAGAGCGCCTGAGCAAATTCGAGGATACCGGCTTTGTCAGAGACACTGAGCAATGCGCGGCGTACAGGACGAGTTTGTTGCATGGTGGTTTATCCCTTGGCTTTGTTTCGCGTATATAAGAGCGTTACATCAGGCTTTACAGCGGTTTTCTCTTCTTTATATAGGAAGAAAAAATCAAAAACCTCAGGTAACGCCCCGAAAAGGGGTGTCCGGAACTTCGCCCGGCATTGTAGCGAAAACGTTTGCGTGATGCTCGCCTAAATTTATCTGGCCCGACTAATGTGGATAACATTGTGTGTAACTGCGTATAACAGCCGCTTTTGCTGTGGAATGCAGCGAACGCTCTTTTTTATGCAATTTATGGGTTGCGCCTCTCAGACAACTCCCTATAATGCGCATCCATCAACACGGCACACCGGCAACGGGAAGCGGGTTGAGAGGCACAGGAGACTGCGCCGCCGGAGAAAAACTTCTGAGAAAGAGGTTGAC
>NZ_JALNPM010000024.1:0-17847 GCF_024520875.1 Pantoea sp. Ft-CA_14
ATCCGCAGCGCTGAACAGAATGAGTCTGCCAGGAGAGCCCGCAGGACGCGGGCGAAAGGCGGGGCGGCACAGGATGTACCATCCCCGGCGGTCCGTCAGGCAGAGGAATGACGTGAAGGAACCGCGCAGCGGCGCGAGGACCGCCAGCCCCTGCCCGGCACCAGACTGCGTTGTCACCTGTCGCTTAACTGACTGGCGTTACTGCGTAAAGGGAATAACCAGTTCGCCAGGTTTCACTTCCAGTCCTTTGGCAAATTTCTTCGCCAGCGACTCGCCTTTGCTGCGGTCGGCGCTGAGCACGTAAGCCGGCTTTTGATCAAAGTAGTTTTTCAGCGACTGATTCAGATAAGGCGTCAGCGTTTTCATAATGGAGGCCATTTTTTCCGGAGCAACCTGCGCATCAACAATTTCCAGATCGCGCAGATAGATTGCACCCTGCTGCTGGTCATAGACCGGCTGAGCACGCATCTTCAGTTGCATATCGGCCTGCTGCGGACCAAACAGTGACGTCACATTGATTTTAGCATTGCCAGAGAGCGTCACTTTACCTGGCTCTTCACGGCCAATCTGACTGGTCAGGTTGTTCAGGACGATGTGCGCATTAACCAGCCCGGAAACGCCAATATCTTTCTCATAGTTGTTGTGCTTCTGCAGCGCCTGGTTTACTTCCTGTTCGCTGATGGTGTATTGCGTCAGTTGATTACAGCCGCTCACCAGCAGCGCGATCAACAGGGCAGTCAGCCCGAAAAAAGCCTTTTTCATCGATCTTTATCCTGAATATCAGAGCCAATAAACAGGCCATAGCCTGCCTGAATGCATAGCGGGTGTCATCAGGAAAGAGATGAGAAACGCCGCAGCGTCTCTCATCGGGAGGGGTTAGTGAGCTATTGAGGAGAGCAGATTCACCTGGGTCTGTTTGGCCATGTTATCGCGGTAGTCAGCGACCCGGCTCGGCCAGTCGATTCCGGCCACCAGCGTCAGAGAGCGCAGCAGCGGGAAGAGATTAAAATCATCTTCGGACAGCTCGCCATTCACCGCATTGGGCTGGGCGATTAATTTGTCCAGCTTGCGCAAATCGTCGCTGACGTTTTTAATCAGGCCGGCAGAATGACTTTTCAGCGTGTCGAAATCACCGATGCTCGCCTGCTTTTTGTTGCGGAAATAGTCACGCGCCTCCGGCGTCGCGAATTCGGCAAACGCCGCCTCTGCAATGCGCGGCAGCAGCAGTTTATTGGCATAGCTGTTCATGTGACGCAGCCAGTCGCCGATCGCCGGATTCAGCGCGCCGATGATCAGCGGTTCGCCATCCTGCTGATCGACATAGTGTACGATCTCCATACTTTCAGGCATCGCGCTGCCATCCTGCTTCTGCAGAATGGGCGCCATTTTCTGTCCGATCAGTCGTTTCGGCGTCTCTTCATCGTCGTTGAGCATTACCACCAGCTCAACCGGTTTGTTTTTCAGGCCAAAAATCATTCGCGCTTTAACGCAGAAAGGGCAGTGGTCGTAGATATAGAGCTTCATCCTGATCTCCCGGGTTTTACAGGTTTAGTGTTTAACAGAGTGAATCAATTCATCCTGCTTTCGGGCTCGTAAAAAGTATGGAAGAGATTACTCCACAGGGCAAACCTGCCTGTCAGGCACGCTGCAGGATCCGCTGCTGATGTCGCCTGCAGCAGGGGTTATCCGCGGTGCGACCCGAGCAAAATGAGCCTCTTTATCGCTAAACCGCTGTAACGTTTTACCGCAGCCCAGGCGGCGGTTATAGTGAAAGCCGGGTAATGACGGCTCATCTCTATCAGCCATTGATTTCAGGAGTCAGGATGTTTGGCTATCGTTCTGCCGCGCCCAGGGTGCGATTAACCACCGATCGGCTGGTGGTCCGTCTGGTTCACGAGCGTGATGCCTGGCGAATGGCAGATTACTACGCGGAAAACCGCCTGTTTTTAAAACCGTGGGAGCCGGTGCGTGATGACAGCCACTGCTACCCCTCGGGCTGGCAGGCGCGGCTTGGGCTGATTTCCGACATGCATAAGCAGGGTTCGGCCTTCTATTTCATTTTAATGGACAGCGATGAAACCGAAGTGAGGGGAGTGGCGAACTTCAGCAACGTGTTACGCGGATCCTTTCATGCCTGTTACCTCGGCTATTCACTGGGTGAAAAGTGGCAGGGGCAGGGGTTCATGTTCGAAGCGTTGCAGGTGGCTATCCGCTATATGCAGCGCCAGCAGCATATTCACCGCATCATGGCTAACTACATGCCGCACAACCAGCGCAGCGGCGATCTGCTGGCGCGACTCGGTTTTGAGAAAGAGGGTTACGCGAAAGATTATCTGCTGATCGACGGACGCTGGCAGGATCACGTGCTGACAGCCTTAACCCTGCGGGAATGGACGCCTGACCGGCGTGGATAATAATGAGGATGCGAGCATGAAGATGACTTTATCGGCGCAGGAGATGCGCGTGCTGGGCTGCCTGCTGGAGAAGCAGGTCACCACGCCGGAACAGTATCCGCTGTCACTGAATGGCGTGGTGGTTGCCTGTAACCAGAAATCGAACCGCGAGCCGGTGATGGAGCTGAGCGAAAGTGAGGTACAGGATCAGCTCGATCAGCTGGAAAAACGGCATCTGATTACCGCCAGCAGCGCCGCCGGGCAGCGGGTCGTGAAATATGAGCAGCGTTTCTGCAACTCCGCGTTTGGCACGCTAAAGCTTAATAGTGCAGAAGTCGCTCTCCTGACGCTGCTGTTACTGCGCGGGCCCCAGACGCCAGGCGAACTGCGTACCCGCAGCGGCCGTCTGCACGAGTTCAGTGATGTCAGCGAAGTTGAGCAAACGCTGGAAGGATTGATGCAGCGCGACGACAGTGCTCAGGTGATCCGTCTGTCGCGTGAACCTGGCAAGCGCGAAAGCCGCTTTATGCATCTGCTGGGCGATGAGCCTGACCAGCCGCAGGCCGCAGAGGCGTCGGAAGAGCAGGGCGAACTGGCGGCGCGCGTCGCAATGCTGGAACAGCAGGTTGCAGCGCTTCAGGCACAACTCACCCAACTGCTGCAACCGGAGAGCTGAGATGACCTTACGTATTGGCATGGTGGGATTAGGCGGTATCGCGCAGAAAGCCTGGCTGCCGGTGCTGTCGGCGGCGACGGACTGGACTCTGGCAGGGGCGTTTTCCCCGAACCAGGCCAAAGCCCGGCCGGTCTGTGACAGCTATCGCATGCCATGTTTTGGTTCGCTGAATGAATTAGCCGCTGCCTGCGACGCGGTCTTTGTCCACAGCAGCACCGCCACGCACTATGAAGTGGTCAGGGCGCTGCTGCTGGCAGGAAAGGATGTCTGCGTCGATAAGCCGCTGGCTGAAACCCTGGAGCAGGCTGAGGCGCTGGTGGCGCTGGCGGAAAAACGGCAGCGTAAGCTGATGGTGGCGTTTAACCGGCGGTTCGCCCCGCGCTATCAGCAGTTGCGGGCAGAGATGGCGGACGCCGCTTCTCTGCGGATTGAAAAGCACCGTAGCGACAGCGTCGGGCCACAGGATCTCCGCTTTACCCTGCTCGATGACTATCTGCATGTGGTGGATACCGCCCTCTGGCTGGGCGGGAAACCCTTTCGCCAGGTTCAGGGACGCATCGACACCAACGAACAGGGGCAGATGCTCTATGCCGAGCACCATTTCGCTGTTGAGGGCTTGTCGATTACCACCAGCATGCACCGGCGCGCAGGCAGTCAGCGCGAGCGGGTCAGCGCAGTGTGTGACGGTAAGTGCATCGACATCAGTGAGATGCGCGACTGGCAGGAAGAACGGCGTGACGGGCTGCTGATTACGCCACCGCCCGCCTGGCAGAGTCATCTGACCCAGCGCGGTTTCAGCGGTGCGGCTCGCCATTTCATCGACTGCGTACAAAATCAGACGAAGCCTGAAACCAGCGGTGAGCAGGCACTGATGGCGCAGCGTGTGGTGGAAAAATTGTGGCGTGAGGCGACGCAGGAATAACGCCTTGTAACACTCCGTGCTGGTCATTTCCCTCCGTGGCAGTAGACTGTCGCCGGGCATCTTCTGGGTGCCCGCGCTAATTCCCTTTTTTGCCGATTCTTTTCAGGATGCGCCGTCAATTATGAATTTGTTGAAATCGCTGGCAGCGGTCAGTTCTATGACCCTGTTTTCCCGCGTACTGGGCTTTGCCCGTGATGCCATCGTGGCGCGGGTGTTTGGCGCCGGAATGGCGACCGATGCGTTCTTTGTTGCGTTTAAACTTCCCAATCTGCTGCGGCGTATTTTTGCTGAAGGCGCCTTTTCTCAGGCCTTCGTGCCCATTCTGGCTGAATATAAAAGCAAGCAGGGCGAAGAGGCAACGAAACTGTTCCTGGCTTACGTCTCGGGCCTGCTGACGCTGGCGCTGGCGCTGGTCACGGTGGCGGGCATGATTGCTGCGCCCTGGGTCATCATGGTGACGGCACCCGGCTTTGCCGACAGTCCCGATAAGTTTGCGCTCACCAGCTCGCTGCTGCGGGTGACCTTTCCCTACATTATGCTGATTTCGCTGGCGTCACTGGCGGGTGCGGTGCTGAATACCTGGAACCGCTTCTCGGTACCGGCCTTTGCACCGACCCTGCTGAACGTCAGCATGATTGGCTTTGCGCTGTTTGCCGCGCCGCACTTCCACCCACCGGTAATGGCGCTGGCCTGGGCCGTGGTGGCTGGCGGCGTGCTGCAACTCGGCTATCAGCTGCCACACCTGAAGAAACTCGGGATGCTGGTGCTGCCACGCCTGAATCTACGTGATGCGGGCGTCTGGCGGGTCATGCGTCAGATGGGACCTGCCATTCTGGGCGTTTCTGTCAGTCAGATCTCACTGATCATCAACACCATCTTCGCCTCGTTTCTGGTCTCAGGTTCGGTCTCCTGGATGTACTACGCGGACCGCCTGATGGAGTTCCCCTCGGGTGTGCTGGGCGTGGCGCTGGGCACTATTCTGCTGCCGTCGCTGGCCAAAAGTTTTGCCAGCGGCAACCATGATGAATATTCCCGGCTGATGGACTGGGGTCTGCGCCTCTGTTTCCTGCTGGCGCTTCCCAGCGCGGTGGCGCTGGGCATGCTCTCCGGCCCGCTGACCGTGGCGCTGTTCCAGTACGGCAAATTCACTGCCTTTGATGCACTGATGACGCAGCGCGCCCTGATCGCCTACTCCGTCGGACTGATGGGGCTGATCGTGGTCAAGGTGCTGGCTCCGGGCTTCTATTCCCGTCAGGACATCAAAACGCCGGTTAAAATTGCGATTATCACGCTGATCATGACGCAGGTAATGAACCTGGCGTTTATTGGTCCGCTGAAACATGCCGGTCTGTCACTGTCGATTGGGCTGGCAGCCTGTCTGAATGCGTCGCTGCTCTACTGGCAGCTGCGTAAGAAGAATATCTTTATGCCGCAGCCGGGCTGGAGCAGCTTCCTGATCCGCCTGCTGATAGCTGTAGTGGTGATGGCAGGCGCGCTGTTTGCCATGCTGCAGTGGATGCCAGCCTGGGAGCAGGGATCGATGCTGTGGCGGCTGCTGCGTCTGGCCGCGGTCTGTGGTGTGGGCGGCGGGGTTTACTTCCTGGCGCTGGGACTGCTGGGCTTCCGGTTGCGCGACTATGCGCGTCGCACCGCTGTGTAAAGCTTGCCGCAATAAATAAATTCAACGCGCAGGGAACAGGGGCAGAGGAGGAAAGCGTCCCGCGCCATGGACAAAAACGCCGGGAGCGTTTTTGAACAACGCAACGCGTTGGCCCGGCAACGGGCGCACCTCAGGGATGAGGTGCGTAATCGCGCGGGCCGAGCGGCCAGGGATTGGCTTTAGCGTCTTTCCGATCTGCCCCTGTTCCCTGTGCAGGCTCAATTTTAAAGCTCATCATGGTGAAGGAAAAAACGCACCAATAAAAAATCCCGCACCAGGCGGGATTTTTTTTCGCTACTTTCCGGTTCAGGCTTTGCGACTTAACGTCGCCTGGCCTTTACCCATCCCATCCGGGCCGTAAAAGGCCTGGGTCTGATGCGGCTTCAGCACGTCAAGCGCATCCTGGGTGTAGCGGATCTGGTGTTGCAGCAGCAGGCCGTTATGAACATTGGCATCCTGCAGACGACGGCTGTGCTGCTGGATAGTGTCCCAGCGGCGCGCCATGTCGTTCTGACCACGATAAGGTGCCGATGTCGCCTGACTCTGCTCAGCGGTGCGGCGCATCTCATCCAGATAGTTCAGCGTACTGAGCAGCGCGCTTTTATCTTCGGTAATACGCTGCAACAGATTACTGTTAATGTTTCCGGCTGCCAGCTGCTGCTGCTCTTCTTCCAGCACGGCTGAGAGCGACGCCAGCACGTCCTGCATCTTATCTAAGGTGGTCTGCAAATTACTCATGGGAACTAATTACCCTCTAAATACGCCTTGGTGTCGGCAATCAGCGCATCGGCGATTTTGCCGGTATCCATCTTCAGTTCGCCATTACGAATGGCGGTTTTCAGTTGTTCAACGCGCTCGACGTTAATATCTTTGCTGCTCGGCTGCATCAGCTGCGACTGCGCGCTGCTCAGGCTGACCTGGGCTGCTGCAGGGGTCGTGGCTGCTGCCACCGGGCTGGCGCTCTGGCGCACTTTGCTGCTGCCGGACTCACTGCTATCGCGGCTCTGTACGGTGCTGGCGGGTTTCAGAGGTTGCGTTCTGTCAATGCTCATGTTCGGGCTCCTGTACGGTCAGGGGAAGTCTGCCACCTGAATCAGAATAGCGTTATCGCTTCGTTGATTCTTCTATCGGCAGCACTACTGGCTTCTTTAACACTTTACAGCGTTATAAGAATATTCCCATCCTCGCGTACCTTACCGCTGACAATCTGACCATTTCCCATCCTGACCCGGACCGACTGCGATCGGGCAGCGTTATTCAGCGCCTTGCCCTCACCGCTGGCGTCAAAGCCGTCACCGCTGGCAATCACCATCACATTCTGACCCGCCTTGACACGCCACGGCTGACGCAGCGTGGAGGGATTAATCGGCTGTCCTGGCTGGATATCGCGCAGCACCACGGCGTCTGCCACCGAGTCCGCATTCAGCAGGGCGCGGGCAGGCAGAGTATCGAGGCGGCCGGTCTGCAGAGTGAAATCACTCTCGCTCACGCTACTGCCCTGGCTCAGCAGCCGGTTCGCCACCAGATAGGAACCGGTGACCTGCACCTGAACCTGAATATAACGGCGGTTCTCGCCACAGTTTGCCGCCACGCTCATATTGCCCCACAACCGGCTGTTGCCGGGCAGGGTGAACTGCGGCGCCTCACAGGCTGGCCACTGTTCCTGCGGCGTGCGTACCACCACGACCATGCCATCAGCATGCTGGGCGTCACGCGCTTTAAAAAATTGATTCAGTTGTGCATTGAGATCCCCGGCGGAAACCGGCAGGGCGATCGCGACCAGCAGACTGGTCAGCAGGGTCAGATATCGACGCATTGTGCATTTCCTCACTGATGATGGCGACGAGTGTACTCCCTTAAGAAAAATCCTTAATTGTCAAAATAGCGGTCATTTGAGGCCTTATTCAGACGATGACCCCTTGCGTTTTCAAATTAAGCTGCGAGCTCGAAATTCTCATACGCGGAGGAAACATGCTCGACAAACTGGATGCGGCGCTGAAATTTGGTACGGAGGCCCTCAACCTGCGTGCTCAACGTCAGGAGATCCTGGCGTCAAATATTGCCAACGCCGATACCCCTGGTTATCAGGCCCGGGATATCGACTTTGCCAGCGAGCTGAGTCGGGTGATGTCCAATGGTCGTGCGGAAGGCAGCAGCATGGCGTTAAAAGTCACGTCAGCTCGCCACATTGAAGCACAGACAAACGGCGTGCCATCGATGGATATGCTTTATCGCATTCCTGACCAGCCTTCTGCCGACGGCAACACCGTAGATATGGACCGTGAGCGTACGCAGTTCGCGGATAACAGCCTGAAATATCAAACCGACCTCACCCTCATCAGTAGCCAGATCAAAGGCATGATGAGCGTGTTACAAGGACAATAATTATGGCCTTGCTGAATATTTTTGACATTGCCGGTTCAGCGATGACCGCGCAATCACAGCGATTAAACGTCAGTGCCAGTAACCTGGCGAACGCCGACAGCGTCACCGGCCCCGATGGCAAGCCTTACGTGGCAAAGCAGGTGGTTTTCCAGACCGATGCGGCGCCAGGCTCAGCCACCGGCGGCGTGAAAGTGGCAAGAGTCGTGGATGACCCTACACCTGCCAAGCTGGTCTATGACCCGGGCAATCCGATGGCAGATGCCAAAGGCTACGTGAAGATGCCGAACGTGGATGTGGTCTCTGAAAGCGTCAACACCATGTCGGCGTCACGCAGCTACCAGGCCAACGTCGAAGTGCTCAACACCGTGAAGTCGATGATGATGAAAACCCTGACGATCGGGCAATAACGGAGAAAAATTATGGCTATCGCGGTAGGCGTTAACGAAAGGCTGGACCCCACGGTCCTCAGCTCTTCCAACACCAGTGGCACCGGCAACAATGCGCAGGATCTGCAGAACCAGTTCCTGACCATGCTGGTGACGCAGTTAAAGAACCAGGATCCAACCAATCCAATGGATAACAGCCAGCTCACCACGCAGCTGGCACAGATCAATACCCTGAGCGGCATTGAAAAATTGAATACCACGCTGGGATCGATCTCCGGCCAGATCAGCACCAGCCAGTCGCTGCAGAGCTCCACGCTGATTGGGCATGGCGTAATGGTCAATGGCGGACAGATTCTGGTAGGCAACGGCACCACAACGCCATTTGGCGTTGAGCTGGCCTCCGCCTCAACCGGCACATCGGCCACCATCAAAGATGCCAGTGGCACGGTGATCGACACCGTCGATCTGGGCGCACTGAGTGCTGGCGTGCACACCTTCTCGTGGGACGGCAAGCTGACAGATGGCTCTGTCGCCCCGGATGGTAAATACAGCGTTGCGATTGCCGCAAGCAATGGCAACGCACAACTGGTGGCACAACCGCTTAACTACGCCTACGTCAACGGGGTGAGTACTGCGAACAACACCACAAAACTGGATCTCGGCACCATGGGCTCCGCCACCCTTGACGACGTACGTCAGATTCTCTGATTAACCTGTAGACAGGAAACAAACACATGTCATTTTCCCAAGCGGTCAGCGGCCTTGGTGCTGCTTCAAGTAACCTTGATGTCATCGGTAACAACATTGCCAACTCCGCCACTGCGGGCTTTAAATCGAGCACCATCGCGTTTGCCGATATGTTTGCCGGTTCTAACGTCGGCCTCGGCACCAAAGTTGCTGCGGTAATCCAGAACTTTAACGACGGCGCTACCACCACGACCAGTCGTGGCCTGGACGTTGCGCTGAGCGGTAACGGCTTCTTCCGTATGACCGACAGCAGCGGCGGCGTCTTCTATTCACGCAATGGTCAGTTAACGCTGGATGCCAACCGTAACCTGGTCAACACCCAGGGTCTGAACGTGACCGGCTATCCGGCCAGCGGTTCACCGGCCACAATCCAGTCAGGTGCTAACCCGGTGGCGCTGCGTATTCCTACCGAGCAGATGTCAGCCCGCGCGACCACTACCGCCGGTCTGGTTGCCAACCTGAACTCAACGGACAAAACGCCATCTGTGGCCACCTTCTCCACGGCGAACGCAGACAGCTACAACAAGAAAACCACGGCAACCGTGTTCGACTCGCAGGGTAATGACCACGCGCTCGACATGTATTTCGTGAAAGACACCACCAGCAACAGCTGGACCGTGCGCACCATTGATGGCAACACCGGCAGTTCGGCGGGTGACTTCAGAATGGCGTTTGACACCAGCGGTAAGCTGACCAGCGTCTCTAAGCTGGATGCCACCGGCGCTGTCGTCAGCACGACGACCGATGGCACCGTCGGCCTGACGCTGAACGTGGGCGGAGCCAATGGCGCAGTCGCCAATCAGCCGATCAACCTGAGCATGCTGGGCAGCCTGCAGCAGAACACCGGCGCCACCACCTTTGGCAGCCCGACCCAGGATGGTTATGCACCTGGCGATCTGACCAGCTACGCGATCAATGATGACGGCACCATCACCGGCAGCTACTCCAACAAGAAAACCCAGCTGCTGGGTCAGATTGTTCTGGCGAGCTTCTCTAACCCGGAAGGTCTGCAGTCACAGGGTGACAACGTCTGGTCTGCGTCAAGTGCATCCGGTCAGGCAGCAATCGGTCTGGCGAATACCGGCACCTTTGGTTCACTGACGGCTGGCGCACTGGAATCTTCCAACGTCGACATGAGCAAAGAGCTGGTGAACATGATCGTCGCGCAGCGTAACTATCAGGCGAATGCGCAGACCATTAAAACTCAGGACCAGATTCTCAACACGCTGGTTAACTTACGTTAATTCGCTAACAGGATTGCCATATGGATCACGCGATATATACCGCGATGGGCGCGGCCAGCCAGACGCTGGATCAGCAGGCGGTTACCGCCAGCAACCTCGCCAACGCCTCTACACCGGGTTTTCGTGCGCAGCTGAATGCGCTGCGCGCCGTGCCGGTGAGTGGCTGGTCACTGCCAACCCGTACGCTGGTCGCCGCCTCGACACCGGGCGCCGACATGAGCCAGGGCGCGATGGACTACACCGAGCGTCCGCTCGATGTAGCGGTACAGCAGGATGGCTGGCTGGCGGTGCGTACCGCTGACGGCAGCGAAGCCTATACCCGCAACGGCAATATGCAAATCAGTCCGACCGGTACGCTGACGGTTCAGGGCAATCCTGTGATGGGCGATGGCGGTCCGATTGTGATCCCGCAGGGCACTGAAATCACCATTGCAGCCGACGGCTCGATCACCGGGCTGAATGCCGGTGATTCACCGAACGCCACGGTTCAGCTGGGCAAGCTGAAGCTGGTCAGGGCTACCGGGCAGGAGCTGCAGCGCAGTGATGACGGCATGTTCCGGCCTACTGCGTCGGCGCAGGCGACCCGCGGTGCCGCGCTGCAGGCTGATGCCACCATGCAGGTGATGCCTGGCGTGCTGGAAGGCAGCAACGTCAAACCGGTAGAAACCATGGTCGATATGATCGCCAACGCCCGACGTTTTGAGATGCAGATGAAAGTCATCACCAACGTCGACGAAAATGAACAAAAAGCCAACCAGCTCCTGAGCATGGGCTAAGGCACGAGGATAACAACATGATTCGTTCTTTATGGATCGCTAAGACCGGTCTTGATGCGCAGCAGATGAACATGGACGTCATTGCCAACAACCTGGCAAACGTCAGCACCAACGGCTTTAAGCGTTCACGTGCCGTGTTCGAAGATCTGATGTACCAGACTATGCGCCAGCCGGGCACCCAGTCATCTGAACAGACAACGCTGCCATCGGGTTTGCAGATCGGTACCGGTGTACGTCCGGTGACCACTGAACGTCTGCATACGCAGGGCAACCTGTCGCAGACCAGCAACTCAAAAGATATCGCCATTAACGGCCAGGGTTATTTTCAGATTCAGATGCCGGATGGCACCTCTGCTTATACCCGTGACGGCGCGTTTCAGGTTGATCAGAACGGCCAGCTGGTGACCAACTCCGGTTTCCCGGTACAGCCAGGCATTACCATTCCGGCTAACGCCACCAGCATCACGGTGTCGCGTGACGGTGTGGTCAGCGTAACGCAGCAGGGACAGGCCCAGGCCGCGCAGGTCGGTCAGTTAACCCTGAGCACTTTTATGAATGACGCCGGTCTCGATAGCGTGGGTGAAAACCTCTACAAGGAAACGCAGGCATCGGGCGCTCCGACAGACAGCACGCCAGGCCAGAACGGCGCGGGCCTGCTCTATCAGGGCTATACCGAAACCTCGAACGTTAACGTAGCGGAAGAGCTGGTCACCATGATCCAGACGCAGCGCGCCTACGAAATCAACAGCAAGGCGATCAGTACCTCTGATCAGATGCTGGCGAAATTAACTCAGCTTTAATCCCGAACAGGGCCAGCCCGTGCTGGCCTGAATGACAGACATTAATAAGGTCGTGACGCCGTGGCGAAGCAACAGATTCTCAAGCCTGGACATTGGTTAGTCGCCTCGTTGCTGCTAACTCTCAACGGATGTGCCCTGGTCCCGCGTACCCCGCTGGTCGAAGGTGCAACTACAGCGCAACCAATGCCGTCCGCGCCACCGGTGGTCAACGGCTCTATATTCCAGGGCGTCGCGCCGCTTAACTACGGCTATCAGCCGCTGTTTGAGGATCGCCGTCCACGCAACATTGGCGATACCCTGACCATTACGCTGCAGGAAAACGTCAGCGCCAGCAAGAGCTCCTCAGCCAATGCCAGCCGCGATGGCAGCAACAGCTTTGGTGTGAGCGCGGTGCCGACCGGTCTGGCAGGCCTGGTGGGTGCAGGTGGTGAAAAAGCCAACCTCAGCGCCGAAGGCAAAAATGATTTCGCAGGTAAAGGCGGCGCATCCGCCAATAACACCTTTACCGGCACCATTACCGTCACCGTGGATCAGGTGTTGTCAAACGGCAACCTGCACGTGGTCGGTGAAAAACAGATCGCCATTAATCAGGGCACGGAGTTCATTCGCTTCTCGGGCGTGGTCAACCCACGCACCATCAGCGCCAGTAACGCCGTGTTATCTACCGCTGTCGCCGATGCACGTATTGAGTACGTCGGAAATGGTTACATCAATGAGGCGCAGACCATGGGTTGGTTCCAGCGTTTCTTCCTGAACATCTCGCCGATGTAAGAGGTTTCAATGAAAAAGTTAACGCTGTTACGCGCCGGGCTGGCGCTGCTGCTGGGCGTCAGCCTGCTGGCAAAAGCCGATTTGATTCGTGATTTAACCACGGTACAGGGCGTTCGTGATAACCAGCTGCTGGGCTACGGCCTGGTCGTGGGCCTGGATGGCACCGGTGACCAGACCACCCAGACGCCATTTACTACCCAGACAGTGAGCAACATGCTGTCGCAGCTTGGTATTACCGTTCCCACCGGAACCAACATGCAGCTGAAGAACGTGGCGGCCGTGATGGTCACCGCTAAACTGCCCTCGTTTGCCCGTCAGGGACAGAACCTGGATGTGGTGGTCTCGTCGCTGGGTAACGCCAAAAGCCTGCGCGGCGGCACGCTGTTAATGACGCCGATGAAAGGGGTCGATAACCAGGTTTATGCGCTGGCGCAGGGTAATATCCTGGTCGGTGGCGCGGGTGCGTCAGCGGGCGGCAGCAGTGTTCAGGTTAACCAGCTGAACGGAGGCCGTATTACCGGCGGTGCAACCGTTGAGCGTGAACTGCAGAGCAACTTTGGTACGCAGAACACCATTAATCTGCAGCTTAACAGCGAAGATTTCTCAATGGCGCAGCGGATTGCTGATGCCATTAACGCCCGTGGCGGTTACGGCGCAGCGCAGCCGCTGGATGCCCGTACCGTGCAGATCCGCGTATCGCCTAATAATGGTGCGCAGGTGCGTCTGCTGGCTGAGATCCAGAACATTAATGTGTCGATCCCGGTTGAAGATGCCAAAGTCATCATCAACTCCCGTACCGGTTCGGTGGTAATGAACCGTGAAGTGACGCTGAATCAGTGTGCTGTAGCGCAGGGCAACCTGTCGGTGACGGTTAACCAGCAGCAGAACGTCAGTCAGCCTGATACCCCACTGGCCGGTGGTCAGACGGTGGCGACGACGCAGACTCAGATCGATCTGCGCCAGACCGGCGGTGCGCTGCAACGCGTCAACGCCAGCGCCAACCTGAACAACGTGGTGCGTGCGCTGAATGCGCTGGGTGCGTCACCTATCGAACTGATGTCAATTCTGCAGTCGATGCAGAGTGCCGGCTGTCTGCGTGCCAAACTGGAAATTATCTGATGGCTGATATGCAATCTCTGACGAGTTCGGCTTTCGACAGCCGTTCCCTGAATGAACTGAAACGCCAGGCCAGCAACGATCCGAAAGGACAAGCGTTGCAGGTGGCGCGTCAGGTCGAAGGGATGTTTGTACAGATGATGCTGAAGAGTATGCGCGAGGCGTTGCCGCAGGACGGCATTATGGGCAACGAGCAGACCAAACTCTTTACCTCTATGTATGATCAGCAGATTGCACAGGAGATGGGGAAGCGCGGCCTGGGCCTGGCGGAAACCATCGTCAAACAGATGCAGCCCGCCACCGCGCCGGATGAAAAAGCCGGTACGGTGCCGATGAAGCTGGATAACAGCTTTATTCTCAGCACCAGCGGGGCAACACCACTGCCGGCGCAGCAGCTGGAGCAGATTGTGCGTAAGGCAATGCCGCGTCTGCCGCCGGTCGCTTCACCGACGGGTCTGCCCAGTGACAGCCGCGAGTTTATCGCCCAGCTGACGCAACCGGCGCAGGCTGCCAGCCAGCAGAGTGGCATTCCTCATCACCTGATTCTGGCGCAGGCTGCGCTGGAGTCGGGCTGGGGCCAGCGTCAGATCCTGACCCGCGACGGCAAACCGAGCTACAACGTGTTCGGGATTAAAGCCAGCGGCGACTGGAAAGGTGACACCACCGATATCATGACAACCGAATATGAGCAGGGCGAAGCTAAGAAAGTGCGTGCCAGCTTCCGCGTCTATAACTCCTATTTCGAGGCGCTGACCGACTACGTCAAACTCCTGACCAAAAACCCACGCTATGCGGCGGTGACGAACGCCTCAAGCGCAGAGCAGGGTGCGCAGGCCTTACAGGCGGCCGGTTATGCCACCGATCCAAAATATGCGCAAAAGCTGGTGGGAATGATTCAGCAATTCAAAAGTATGGGCGACAAAGTCGTCAAAGCTTACAGTCAGGATATGGGCGACCTGTTCTGATCATTGCGCCTCAAGTTTCACTTTAGCAAGCCGATAACATCCCTATAGCCAGAAGCGTTTTCGCCTGCTGGCGCCCACTTTGATGTCTGCCAGCCCGGTTGACGGGGAACGTAAGGAACCGAGATGTCCAGCATAATTAACTCCGCGATGAGCGGATTGAGTGCCGCGCAGGCCGCTCTGAGCACCACGAGTAACAACATTTCCAATTACACCGTGGCGGGCTATTCACGTCAGACCACGGTACTGGCGCAGGCGAACAGTACCCTGCAGGGCAATAGCTATTATGGTAACGGCGTGAATATCACCGGTGTACAACGTGAATATGATGCGTTTATTGCTACGCAGCTGCGCGGTTCCAGCGCGAACTACAGCGCGGTAAGCACCCAGCACAGCCAGATTTCTAACATTGACGATCTGCTGTCGACCTCGACTACCAGCCTGTCGACGTCGCTGCAGGGCTTCTTTACCAACCTGCAGAACGTGGTCAGCAACGCCAACGATCCGTCGGCGCGTCAGTCGATGCTCAGCAATGCGCAGGGGCTGGTCAGCCAGTTCCAGACGTCAGCGCAATACCTGAATAATATGCAGAACAGCGTCAACGCCGATGTCGATTCCAGCATCAAGCAGGTCAATACCATTACCAGCCAGATTGCCGATCTGAACAAACAGATTGGCAAACTGAGCACGGCAAACGGTGCCGCACCTAACGATCTGCTCGATAAGCGCGATCAGCTGGTGAATACCCTGAATAACGTGGTTGGTGTGACGGTATCGCAGCAGGATGGCGGCTACACGGTCGCGATGGCCAATGGCCTGACGCTGGTGAACGGCGACAAATCTCACGATCTGGTGGCGATGCCTTCCAGCAGCGATCCGACACGCACCACCATCGGCTATGTCGATAAGCAGGCGGGCAACGTCGAGATCCCGGAGAAGCTGATCACCACCGGTTCGCTGGGCGGTCTGCTGGCGTTCCGTACTCAGGATCTGGATCTGGCACAGAACCAGCTGGGTCAGTTAGCGGCGGCGTTTACCACCAGTTTCAACGATGTTCACAAGCAGGGCTTCGATAGCAAAGGCAATCAGGGCGTCGATTTCTTTAATATCGGCAGCCCGATCGTGGTGGGCAACAGTAAAAACAGCACCGCCGCGTCCGTCACCGCTGAGTGGACCGATACCAGTGCACTGAAAGCATCCAATTACACCGTGAGTTATGACGGCAATAACTGGACCGCAACCCGCGCCTCAGACAGTACGGCCGTTACCATCACGCCAGGTACTGATGCCAGTGGCAACACCACGCTGAGCTTTGACGGCCTGAAACTGACTGTCGCCGGCACGCCTGCACCTGCTGCCAAAGACAGTTTCCTGGTGAAGCCGGTCCAGAACGCCATCAACGATATGTCAGTCGCGATCACCAGTGAATCGCAGGTGGCCGCCGCGGGTGCTGTCGGCGGTGAGAGTGATAACCGTAATGCGCAAAAACTGCTGAATCTGCAGGATGTGAAACTGGTCGGCGGCAACGCCACGTTGTCTCAGGCCTACGCCACCATCGTCAGTAGTGTGGGTAACAAAACCAGTTCACTGGAAACCACCAGCACCACTCAGAAAAGCGTGGTCAGTCAGCTGACCCAGCGCCAGCAATCGGTCTCTGGGGTAAACCTCGATGAGGAGTACGCCAACCTGACCAAATATCAGCAATATTACATGGCCAATGCGCAGGTGCTGCAGACTGCCAGCACCGTGTTTAATGCATTGATCAATATTCGCTAAGGGCAGGAGATAACATGCGAATCAGTACAAATATGATTTTTGAGCAGCAGGTGCGTGGCATCACTGACTCACAGGCCTCCTGGCTGAAATCAGGCCAGGAGCTCTCCAGCGGCCGCCGTGTGAATAATCCTTCGGACGATCCGATTGCCGCGTCTCGTGCTGTCGTGTTGTCACAAACCCAGCAGCAGGGCAAGCAGTATGCGCTGGCGCGTACCTTTGCCGAGCAGGGTCTGTCACTGGAAGAGAATACGCTGAAAGGCGTTACCGATGGGATCATTGCTGCCCAAGGGCTGATCGTCAACGGTTCAACCGGTACGCTGAGCGACGATGACCGTGGTTCGATTGCTACCCAGCTTGAGGGTATCCGTGCCCAGTTGCTGAACCAGGCAAACAGCCAGGATGCCAATGGCCGCTATATTTTTGCCGGTTATAAAACTGACAGTGCGCCATTTGTGGATGCGGCAGGCACCGGCGTCGGCTACGCAGGCGGCACCGAGGCGATCACTCAGAAGGTCGATACCAGCCGTACCATGACTGTGGGCCATACCGGTGACAATATCTTTATGGCGATCTCTGGCAATGCCACCAAAGAACCGGATGGCAGCGCCAGCGAAACGAATGTGTTTACGATGCTGGATAGCGCCATTGCTGCGCTGAAAGTGCCGCAGGATGATGCTGACGCCGCAACCAAACAGACCTTCCAGGCGGCGATGGATAAAACCAACCGTGGCCTGGGTAACTCGCTGAATAATGTCTTAACCGTGCGTTCTGAGATTGGTACCCAGCTTTCAGAGATCGATACGCTGAATGCCCAGGGCGATGACCGTAGTGTGATTTACAGCTCGCAGATGAGTGACCTGGTTAACGTGGATTTAACCGAAGCGGCTTCTAACTACACCATGCAGCAGACGGCATTACAGGCGTCCTATAAGACCTTTACCGATATGTCTAAGATGTCGCTGTTCCAGATGAATTCGTAGTCTGACCTGAAATTTTGAGCGTACTTTAACCGGATGCGCTTACTTTTTCCCACCCTCCCGCTAAAGGAGGGTGGGATTTTTTTGCCTGCGATTCAGCCGGTGGCGGGAACCATAGAAATTAAACCGGGTTGATTTACAGCGACAGTCAGCTCGCATGTCAGTCTTGCTTTCACGCTTTCACGCTTTCACGCTTTCACGCTTTCACGCACACACGCACACACGCACACACGCACACACGCACACACGCACACAC
>NZ_JALNPM010000025.1:0-5429 GCF_024520875.1 Pantoea sp. Ft-CA_14
TGGCCGTCGGCGCCGTAGCGGCGCGCCATCACACCGTCGCCGCTGTTGTCCAGTCCGTTAACGTTGGACTCGTAGACAATCAGAAAGCCGCCGTCGGTGAGCGCGATCACCTGCGGGCTGTCCTGATTGTTGGCCGTGCGCTGGTTCACCTGCTGCTCGGTGCCGATTTTACGTATACCGTCGGCCTCAAAGAGCTGCATGTAAACTTCGGTGCCGGAGACACCTGCGCCCTGCCACGTCACCACGATGCGGCCGTCCGCCAGCCGGGTCGTCGACGGGTTAAGCTGGTCTCCAGTGGTGGTAGTGTTCACCTGCATACTTTCATTCAGCAAGCTATACGTAGCCAGTGCAGATCCCTGGAAGGCCACTGTATCGCCCTTGTTCCCTGCTGGATCGATAGCGTAGATCTCTCCTGACTCGCCAGCTGAGATTGGGTTAGGTGCTATCACCCACTTACCCTGCTGATCGGCTACTACGCTATATTCCGTGCCGTTCTTATCGACAATGACAACCACAACGCCAGGCTCAGTAACACCGCTCAGTGACTCCTCTGAGTTTCCTGAAATCCCAACGTTAGGCGCTGTGATATCGATAATAAAATCCCAGCTACTGCTGATTTCACTGACGTTACCTGCAGCATCCGTTGCCGTCGCCGTAATACCGTGTGTCCCTTCCAGCAGGTTAGTGGTCGGCGTATAGCTCCACTCACCCAGTGCATCTGCCGTCACTGTCGCAAGCAGGATGCCATTGTCATAAAGCGTAACCAGCGAGCCTTTTTCCGCCTTGCCGGTAAAGGTCGGCGCCGGATCGTCAATGACATTACCTGCCACTGGTGAGGTGAACTGCAATGTACCGACGTCATCCTGTAATGACTGGATGATCACTGGTTCTGGCGGTGTGGTATCCACATTCAGGGTAAATTTCGCCTCGCTGCTGTTGCCCGCTGCGTTGGTTACCGATGCCGTAAAGACGTGCTCACCGTCTGCCAGCTCCGCCACCGCGAACGTCCATACGCCGCTGCTGTTTGCCGTGCTGCTGCCCAGCACCGCGCCCGATTGGTCGCTGATGGTCACCACCGCGCCCGCCGCCGCCGTGCCCTGCAGCTCCGGCGTGCTGTCGTCGGTCAGGCCGCCGTTCAGTACCGCGCCGGTGATGCTTCCCGCATCGTCGTTCGCCTGGTCAATGCTCAGCTCCACGCTGCTGCTGTCCAGCCTGAAGGTCGAGCGCTCGCCGCGGGTTTCGTTCCCCGCCGCGTCCGTCACCTTCACCTGCCAGCTGTAATCGCGGTCCGTCAGCGTGCCCAGCGCCAGTGTCCAGTTGCCGTCCGCATCCGCCACCGTGCTGCCTGCCGGCGTGCTGCTGTCGTCCAGATATACCGTCACCGTCGCGCCCGCTTCCGCTGTGCCCTTCAGCACCGGCGCGCGGTCGTCGGTTACCCCGCCGCTGGCGACTTCGCCCTGCACCTCACCCTGGGCGTCCATCAGCGCCGCCACGGCCGCCTCCGGTGCCACGGTGTCCAGCACCACGTTAAACGCGCCGGTCTCCGCCGAGGAAACCCCCGCCGCGTTCACCGCCGTCGCCGTCAGGTCATAGCGGCCGTCCTCGCCCAGCGCCGCCGTGGTAATGCTCCAGCGGCCGTTGTCATCCGCCACGCCCGACCCCGCGTTTACCCGGTTGCCGTCCGCATCCGTGGTCCACACGATGACCGTCAGCCCCGCGCCCGCGGTGCCGTTCAGCGTCAGCGTGCCGTCGTTGGTGAACTGGCCCTTCTGCAGGAAGCCGCTGTCCGCGTCTTCACCCTGGCTGTAGTCGTCCACCACGTTTTCAATCGCCGGCTGCGCCGGGGCGCTGGTCAGGACGCTGAAGTCCCACGCCGCATCCGCCGTGCCGCTTACCTGCGGGCCTTCATTGCCCGCCGCGTCCACCGCCGCGACCGTCAGGGCGTGCGCCCCGCTGCTCATCGCGCTGTCCGGCGTCCAGCTCCACTTGCCGTCCGCCTCTACCGCTGCGCTGCCGATCAGCTTGCCACTGTCATAGATATTGACGCTGACCACACCCTGCGCTATTCCTGCCGTGCTCACGCTACCGCTGTAGGTCGGGCGTGCATCATCAGTCGTTGCACCGTCGGCGATCTCGCCCCGTACCGGACCGACGTCATCGGTCAGCGTGATGCTGCTGTCTGTAAAAGCGTCGATATCCGGCGCAGTGGTGTCGACGGTAAAGCTCCAGCCATCGTCATCAGTGCCGCTCACCTGCGGGCCTTCGTTACCCGCCGCGTCCACCGCCGCAACCGTCAGGTCGTGTGAGGATCCGTCCGCCATATCCTGCTCCGGCGTCCAGCTCCACTTGCCGTCCGCGCCCACCGCTGCGCTGCCGATAAGCTGGCCGTTGTCATAGATATTGACGTGATCGATGTCGGCGGTTGCGTCGCCGGAGAAGGTCGGCCGTGCGTCGTCGGTGACGCTGCCATCCAGGATCTCGCCGGTAATCGCACCGACGTCGTCGGTCAGGGTGATGCTGTCGATCACCAGGCCCGAGGTCTGGTTATCCGGCGGCGTGCTGTCGCCAGGGCCGTCGATCACAACGCTGTTGCTGTTGCCCGCCTCGTCGGTGGCTTCCACCACGACGTCTTTGGCGTCCACGCCCGCCGGATTCGGCTGGATGCTCCAGTGACCATCCGCGTCCGCCACCGTGCTGGTCACGCTGTCGCTGACCGGATCGGTGATCACGATCACCGCGCCCGGCTCGGCGTTACCGGCCAGCTCGTCCTCGGTGTTGTTCGTGATTTCCGGAGCCGCCGTGCTGGTATCCAGCTTAAACGGCCATTCTGCGCCAGGCGCGGAGATGTTTCCTGCCGCGTCCGTACTAACGGCTTTGATACTATGATCGCCGTCTACCATATTGGTGGTCGGCGTATAGCTCCAGTTGCCCTGCGCATCCGCCCGAACGCTGCCCAGCACGCTGTCGCCGTCATACAGCGTAACCAGCGAACCTTTTTCCGCCTTGCCGGTAAAGGTCGGCGACGGATCGTCCGTTACGCCACCACTGGTCGTAGACGTGCCCTGTACAGTGCCTACATCGTCAATCATCCCGGTGATGGTCGGCAGGACAGGTGCGATGGTGTCAACGGTCAGGGTAAATTTCGCCTCGCTGCTGTTGCCCGCTGCGTTAGTTACCGATGCCGTAAAGACGTGCTCACCATCAGCCAGCTCCGCCACCGCGAACGTCCATACGCCGCTGCTGTTTGCCGTGCTGCTGCCCAGCACCGCGCCCGATTGGTCGCTGATGGTCACCACCGCGCCCGCTGCCGCCGTGCCCTGCAGCTCCGGCGTGCTGTCGTCGGTCAGGCCGCCGTTCAGTACCGCGCCGGTGATGCTTCCCGCATCGTCGTTCGCCTGGTCAATGCTCAGCTCCACGCTGCTGCTGTCCAGCCTGAAGGTCGCGCGCTCGCCGCGGGTTTCGTTCCCCGCCGCGTCCGTCACCTTCACCTGCCAGCTGTAATCGCGGTCCGTCAGCGTGCCCAGCGAAAGTGTCCAGTTGCCGTCCGCGTCCGCCACCGTGCTGCCTGCCGGCGTGCTGCTGTCGTCCAGATATACCGTCACCGTCGCGCCCGCTTCCGCCGTGCCTTTCAGCACCGGCGCGCGGTCGTCGGTTACCCCGCCGCTGGCGACTTCGCCCTGCACCTCACCCTGGGCGTCCATCAGCGCCGCCACGGCCGCCTCCGGTGCCACGGTGTCCAGCACCACGTTAAACGCGCCGGTCTCCGCCGAGGAAACCCCCGCCGCGTTCACCGCCGTCGCCGTCAGGTCATAGCGGCCGTCCTCGCCCAGCGCCGCCGTGGTAATGCTCCAGCGGCCGTTATCATCCGCCACGCCCGAGCCCGCGTTTACCCGGTTGCCGTCCGCATCCGTGGCCCACACGATGACCGTCAGCCCCGCGCCCGCGGTGCCGTTCAGCGTCAGCGTGCCGTCGTTGGTGAACTGGCCCTTCTGCAGGAAGCCGCTGTCCGCGTCTTCGCCCTGGCTGTAGTCGTCCACCACGTTTTCAATCGCCGGCTGGGCCGGGGCGCTGGTCAGGACGCTGAAGTCCCACGCCGCATCTGCCGTGCCGCTTACCTGCGGGCCTTCATTGCCCGCCGCGTCCACCGCCGCGACCGTCAGGGCGTGCGCCCCGCTGCTCATCGCGCTGTCCGGCGTCCAGCTCCACTTGCCGTCCGCCTCCACCGCTGCGCTGCCGATCAGCTTGCCACTGTCATAGATATTGACGTAACTGATGTCTGCGGTAGTCGTGCCTGAGTAGGTCGGACGTGCATCGTCAGTGACAGAGCCATCTTCAATCTTGCCCTGTACCGGACCGACGTCATCTGTCAGTGTGATACTGTCCGCCACCAAACCCGATGTCTGGTTATCCGGCACCGAGGTGTCAACGGTAAAGCTCCAGTCGCCGTCTGCCTGCGGGCCTTCGTTGCCCGCCGCGTCCACCGCCGCAACCGTCAGGTCGTGGGAGGTGCCGTCCGCCATATCCTGCTCCGGCGTCCAGCTCCACTTGCCGTCCGCGTCCACCGCTGCGCTGCCGACGAGCTCGCCGTTGTCATAGATGTTGACGTGATCGATGTCGGCGGTTGCGTCGCCGGAGAAGGTCGGCCGTGCGTCGTCGGTGACCGAGCCGCTGGCAATCTCGCCGGTGATCGCACCGACGTCGTCGGTCAGGGTGATGCTGTCGATGACCAGGCCTGAGGTCTGATTATCCGGCGGCGTGCTGTCTGCCGGGCCGTCGATCACAACGCTGTTGCTGTTGCCCGCCTCGTCGGTGGCTTCCACCACGACGTCTTTGGCGTCCACGCCCGCCGGATTCGGCTGGATGCTCCAGTGACCATCCGCGTCCGCCACCGTGCTGGTCACGCTGTCGCTGACCGGATCGGTGATCACGATCACCGCGCCCGGCTCGGCGTTACCGGCCAGCTCGTCCTCGGTGTTGTTCGTGATTTCCGGAGCCGCCGTGCTGGTGTCAACGGTAAAGCTCCAGTCGCCGTCTGCCTGCGGGCCTTCGTTGCCCGCCGCGTCCACCGCCGCAACCGTCAGGTCGTGGGAGGTGCCGTCCGCCATATCCTGCTCCGGCGTCCAGCTCCACTTGCCGTCCGCCTCCACCGCTGCGCTGCCGACGAGCTCGCCGTTGTCATAGATATTGACGTGATCGATGTCGGCGGTTGCGTCGCCGGAAAGGGTCGGCCGCGCGTCGTCGGTGACCGAGCCGCTGGCAATCTCGCCGGTAATCGCACCGACGTCGTCGGTCAGGGTGATGCTGTCGATGACCAGGCCTGAGGTCTGGTTATCCGGCGGCGTGCTGTCGCCGGGGCCGTCGATCACAACGCTGTTGCTGTTGCCCGCCTCGTCGGTGGCTTCCACCACGACGTCTTTGGCGTCCACGCC
>NZ_JALNPM010000026.1:0-2840 GCF_024520875.1 Pantoea sp. Ft-CA_14
AACTCGCGTCCCACCCTGTTATCGTTCGCATCAAAGCGCTGTGCGTAGATGGCCGAGCCATCCCCGTCGCCGCCTTCAGAGCCCCAGATGAGCAGGTAGCCGCCATCATCCAGCGCCACGCCGACCGGCTTATACTGCTTGCCGCTGGTGTAGCTGTTGACGATGAAGTCACCGCTGCCGACCAGCGTCAGCGTTCCGGTGGCGGCATCCACGCGGTAGTGCACTGCGCGGATGTCAGAGTTGCTGGTGCCGCTGTCGCTGCTGTCCCAGAACACCACGATGCTGCCGTCGTTCAGGGTGATAACGTCCGGATAGTTCTGGGAGCTGTCCGTGGTGGTGTTCACCTGGAAGTTACCCCCCAGTGGCGTGCCGTCTGCGGCAAAAATCTGCCCGACAACCCCGCTGCCGCTGGTGTCACCCGGACCGCTGGTGGCGTTCCACACGGTCACGTACATGCCGCCGTGCGCCGCATCGGTAAAGGCCGCCATTTCCGGACCGCCGGAGCTGCCCATGCCCTTGCCGGTTGCCACCGTCACTTCGCCCGTCACCGGCTGGTTATCCGCCCCGTAGCTGCGCTGCACGATGCCTGTGCCCTGGTCTTCCCAGCTGATGATGTAGCCGCCGTCGGCGGTTGCCATCGCACCCGGACGGTTCTGCGCACCGCTGTAGGTGGTGTTCACCTGGAACTCGTCGGTCACCGCCTGGCCGTCGGCGCCGTAGCGGCGCGCCATCACACCGTCGCCGCTGTTGTCCAGTCCGTTAACGTTGGACTCGTAGACGATCAGAAAGCCGCCGTCGGTCAGCGCGATCACCTGCGGGCTGTCCTGATTGTTGGCCGTGCGCTGGTTCACCTGCTGCTCGGTGCCGATTTTATGCACACCGTCTGCCTCGTACAGCTGCATGTAAACCTCGGTACCGGAGGTGCCGTCACCCTGCCACGTCACCACGATGCGGCCGTCCGCCAGCCGGGTGACCGACGGGTTGAGCTGATCGCCTGTGGTAGTGGTATTCACCTGCGCGCTTTCATTCAGCAGATCGTAAGCACTCAGTGCGGCTCCGGAGATCAATACTGGCTGGCTCTGGTTACCTGCCGCGTCAATAGCCGAGAGCGTTCCGTTTTCACCGACACTGAGTGGGTTAGGTACAATACTCCATACACCCTCAGCATCTGCCACCGTGGAGTAAACCGTTCCAGCCGCATTCGTCACGATAACAGTAGCGCCTGCTTCGGTCTGGCCACCCAGAGTCTCCTTAGTATTGGTAGAGAGGCCCACGTTCGGCGGCAGTACATCGGTGTCGCTCGACGCTGGTGTCGTCGCAGGCTGATAGTCAATGGTCGTCGGATCGTTGTTGTCCGGCGTCATTTGCTCCAGTCCCAGCGTTTCAACCAGATCCACAACGCGTCCTTTAATCGCCGAGCCTTCGCCGTCACCCACACCTTTGTCAGTCCAGGTCACGTAGAGCTGACCGCCCGCAAGGAAGGTCGCATCGACTTCAACCTGCTCGCCATAGGTCAGCTGATGGATCTGCATCTGCTGGCCCACTTTGTTACCCGCTGCATCAAAGTACTGCGCGTAGATGCCGCTGGTACCTGCACCCGGTGCCGTATCTGTTGCAGACATAAAGAGCGCAACGAAACTGCCATCAGGACGGCTCACGACTTTCGCCAGATGTTGATCGCCTGCTGTTGCCGTGTTGATCAGGAACTCACTGGTCAGCGCCGTACCGTCTGCCGCATAGATGCGGCCCCAGACGCTGTAACCGTTCTGATCCGGTCCGCTGGTATCGTTAGAGTCCCAGGTCACCACGTAGTTGCCGTTATCCAGCGCGCTTACTGCAGGTGATGCCTGATTATTAGTCAGGGTCTGGTTCGCTACGAAGCTGCCGGTTACCTCATGCAGTGAAGGATCGTAGATCGATACGCCAGCGTCATACCCGGTACCTTTAACGGTATAGGCGATAGCGACCTGGCCATTTTTCAGTAACGTAACAGACGGCAGCGGCTCCCAGTCAGCGCCAAAGCCCAGCACGCCGTTTACGCTCAGCGAAGTCGTAATCAGCACAGTCTCCGCCGTGACCGGCGTGCCGTTTGCATCATACTGGCGGCTGTAAATCGCCCAGTTACCGTTCAGGCTTGCCTGCCATACAACCAGATAGCCGCCATCTTCCAGCGAGGTAATGGCGGGTTCAGTCAGTTTACTTGCCGTGGTACCGGTGTTAACGCTGAACTCTGTGCCATCAGCCACCAGACCATTTACGTTACCTGCACCGTCATAGCTGTAGGTATAGCCCTGACCCTTGATATGCGCACCGGAATCCGTGCTCCACACCACTTCGATATGGCCGTTCGTCAGGACCGTAACCTGCGGCGTGATCTGGTCGCCCGCCGTGGTGGTGTTCACCGTGAACTCCGCCCCGACCGGCTGACCTTTCGCGTCCAGCAGCTGACCCTTGACGCAGCTGCCGGAGCCGTCTCCGCTCGCCGACTGCCACACCACGATGGCGCCGCCGTCCGGCAGGCTGGCTACCGACGAGACCGTCTGCGCTCCCGTGGTGGTGGTGTTCACCGTGTACTCGGAGTAAAACGCCGCATCCACGTCAATCACGATACCTTCAATGCCGGTTCCCGAACCGTCCACGTTGTCCGACTGCCACGTCACGTATACGCTGCCGTCCGCGGTCAGCACGGCGTCAAAGATGTGCGTTGCATCCACCGAGTCGCCACCGGTACCCTGGTTGCCGCTCGTGGTGGTGTTCACCAGGAACTCGCGTCCCACCCTGTTATCGTTCGCATCAAAGCGCTGTGCGTAGATGGCCGAGCCATCCCCGTCGCCGCCTTC
>NZ_JALNPM010000027.1:0-2025 GCF_024520875.1 Pantoea sp. Ft-CA_14
CGCAGGAGGTGATAACCTGCCAGTCAAACCGGTAAAAATCACCACGCTGTCCGGGGATAAACTGGATGCCTGCAAAGGGATTACGGACCATCCCAACGGGTATGTTTATTACGGTGAAACGCCAGCATTTGTTAAAGGGAAAACCTATCCCTACGGCAACTGGTAGCGATTGCTTCTGATACCCGCCTGACGACACATGCAGGCCGGGTTTAGGCGCTTATGTGTTGTCTGTCTGGAGGGCAATGATCATGCTGGTTTTTACCGACCTGAGCCGTACACCTGAACTGGCGGAGGTGGCTGAGCGGCTGGGTATTATTGACGGCCAGCCCGTTCTCATCGGGGAGGACGGGGTATTTGACCGTGAAGTGAATGCCTTTTTACGGTCCCTGGTTGATCCATCAAGCCCGGGGCGTAATACCTGGCGTACCTATGCCTATCAAGCGTACAGCCAGGATGAGTTGGACGTGATTGCGGAGAAGTATATTCACTGTTCAGCCAACTGGAATGCCATCGTGGTCAATACTGACGGCCTTATTCACGGTGGCGCCTCCCCCTCAGAGCTGATTGGCTTTATCAACCGGCCGGATGAGCAGTGGAAACGTTCCGTCTACAGCATGGACGGAAAGAAGGTATGAAGCTGAAAACATTTTTCCCCTTGCTGATAATGGTGATGGTCAGCGGCTGCCGGGCTGGAGAGGCACAGACGCCGGAAGACACCGGCGAAATGCCCTACGGTGAAGTTGATTTTGCATTTTTCACTCCGCGGGCCTTACCGGCGGTTGTGACAAAAGCGCTGATTATCGACAACGAGAAAGTTGTATCTACTTACAGAACGCTGGACAGCATTCAGGAAAATCCTGACAGCGTGGGAAGCTGGAGCAGCAGGGTAAGCAGGCATGCTCAGTTCAACAAAGCCCGGCATCCTCCCGCACAGATGCTCTTCTGCTGGGATTCGGTTATAGATAAAAAGACCTACGAGACGCGCATCACCTTTTCATCGGCCCTGCGGGAGAAAATGTCGGTGCCAACCGGAAAGGACTGGCGTGGGGATACGGCCTGGTATGACACGCTGCTGTTTGGGCTGGCACCAGAAGGTAAAGTCCGCATCTGGCTTCAGAACAGTGCACCGGTCGCCAATCTGCCGGTCGAACCGGTAAAAATCACCACGCTGTCCGGGGATAAACTGGATGCCTGCAAAGACGTGCCTTCGCGCATTGACTTTAACTACAGCATTCCGGATGGTTATGATCAGGACATAAAGGATTTTATCAAAGGGAAAGCCTATCCCTACGGCAACTGGTAGCGATTGCTTCTGATACCCGCCTGACGACACATGCAGGCCGGGTTTAGGAGTTTATGTGTTGTCTGTCTGGAGGGCAATCATCATGCTGGTTTTTACCGACCTGAGCCGTACACCTGAACTGGCGGAGGTGGCTGAGCGGCTGGGTATTATTGACGGCCAGCCCTTTCTCATCGGGGAGGACGGGGTATTTGACCATGAAATGAATGCCTTTTTACGGTCCCTGGTTGATCCATCAAGCCCGGGGCGTAATACCTGGCGTACCTATGCCTATCAAGCGTTCAGCCAGGATGAGCTGGACGTGATTGCGGAGAAGTATATTCACTGTTCGGCCAACTGGAATGCCATCGTGGTGAATACGGACGGCCTTATTCACGGCGGCGCATCACCCTCTGAGCTGATTGGCTTTATCAACCGCCCGGATGAGCAGTGGAAACGCTCGGTCTACAGCATGGACGGGAAGAAGGTATGAGGCTGAAAACACTTTTTCCCCTGCTGATGCTGGTGATGGTCAGCGGCTGCCGGGCTGGAGAGGCACAGACGCCGGAAGATACCGGCGAAATGCCCTACGGTGAGGTTGATTTTGCATTTTTCACTCCGCGGGCCTTACCGGCGGTTGTGACAAAAGCGCTGATTATCGACAACGAGAAAGTTGTATCCACTTACAGAACGCTGGACAGCACTCCAGGGGATCCGGATACAACTCAGATATGGAATAACCGGGT
>NZ_JALNPM010000028.1:0-955 GCF_024520875.1 Pantoea sp. Ft-CA_14
GTAGGGGAACCTGCGGTTGGATCACCTCCTTACCTGAAGATACCTTCCCGCGCAGTGTCCACACAGATTGTCTGATAAAAAGTAACGAGCAGAAAAAACCTCTACAGGCTTGTAGCTCAGGTGGTTAGAGCGCACCCCTGATAAGGGTGAGGTCGGTGGTTCAAGTCCACTCAGGCCTACCAAATTCGCACTCACGCTGCGTTATGTCTCCGGCTCGCATAGTTCACTATGCTTCGCGGAAACATGCCTTGCCTGAGCACGAATTACATTTCTCACGAAGTGTACTCGGTTGAGTGGTAGTAGTGGTCTCTGCAGTAACTGTATGGGGCTATAGCTCAGCTGGGAGAGCGCCTGCCTTGCACGCAGGAGGTCAGCGGTTCGATCCCGCTTAGCTCCACCATACCGTTTATCTGTTTTTTTCTGAAATACCTCAGAGCATACCGGCAACGGTGTGCTGCGACGTATTATGCTCTTTAACAATCCGGAACAAGCTGAAAATTGAAACGACGCAGCGCGTCATTCCTCCGTAATAAGGGATGACAAAGCGATGCGTTCGAGTCTCTCAAATGCTTGCAACTCGCAGCGTTGTAAAACGCCTGTGGGTTGTGAGGTTAAGCGACTAAGCGTACACGGTGGATGCCCAGGCAGTCAGAGGCGATGAAGGACGTGCTAATCTGCGTAAAGCGACGGTAAGGTGATATGAACCGCTACAGCCGTCGATGTCCGAATGGGGAAACCCGGTGCACTCTGTGCATCATTGCAGCATGAATACATAGTGCTGCAAGGCGAACCGGGGGAACTGAAACATCTAAGTACCCCGAGGAAAAGAAATCAACCGAGATTCCCCCAGTAGCGGCGAGCGAACGGGGAGCAGCCCAGAGCCTGAATCAGTTTGTGTGTTAGTGGAAGCGTCTGGAAAGTCGCAGGGTACAGGGTGATACTCCCGTACACAAAA
>NZ_JALNPM010000029.1:0-734 GCF_024520875.1 Pantoea sp. Ft-CA_14
TCGCCTTCCTCCCCGCTGAAAGTACTTTACAACCCGAAGGCCTTCTTCATACACGCGGCATGGCTGCATCAGGCTTGCGCCCATTGTGCAATATTCCCCACTGCTGCCTCCCGTAGGAGTCTGGACCGTGTCTCAGTTCCAGTGTGGCTGGTCATCCTCTCAGACCAGCTAGGGATCGTCGCCTAGGTGGGCCATTACCCCGCCTACTAGCTAATCCCATCTGGGTTCATCCGATAGTGAGAGGCCCGAAGGTCCCCCTCTTTGGTCTTGCGACGTTATGCGGTATTAGCCACCGTTTCCAGTGGTTATCCCCCTCTATCGGGCAGATCCCCAGACATTACTCACCCGTCCGCCACTCGTCACCCAAGAGCAAGCTCTCTGTGCTACCGTCCGACTTGCATGTGTTAGGCCTGCCGCCAGCGTTCAATCTGAGCCATGATCAAACTCTTCAATTTAAGTTTGATTTGCTTAAACAAGTTAAGCGGTGCTCATCTGTAAAACGTCATAATGAATTTCATTATGTGTTCACTCGTGAGGCTTGATATTTTTTTACGTCCGGAGACGCTGATATCAATCCTGCGAGTGCCCACACAGATTGTCTGATAAATTGTTAAAGAGCAGTGCGAACAGTGCGTTAGCGTCCTGTCGCGAGGTGGCGTATATTACGCTTTCCTCCTGCAGAGTCAACCTCTTTCTCAGAAGTTTTTCTCCGGCGGCGCAGTCTCCTGTGCCTC
>NZ_JALNPM010000002.1:0-136647 GCF_024520875.1 Pantoea sp. Ft-CA_14
CGCAGCGGCGCGAGGACCGCCAGCCCCTGAGCGGCACCAGACTGCGTTATCACCTGTCGCTTAACTGACTGGCATTAGTCACGCTGACAGCCCTTTTTGATTGGTTTTAGCCCAGCGGGCCACCTTCAATGGTTTCGCACATTCCGGCCAGCACCCGTTCACCGGTTTCGCTTTTCAGAGAGTCATACCATTCTGCCGTGATCGCCGGATCGCGCGCATGGGTGACGTCACAGCGTTTGCGCGCTTTCAGCACCAGATCTTTTACCCGTTCAACCCGTCGCGCCTGATAGCGCAGCAGTGCATCTTCAATACCCAGTGAATGAGAAGCCAGCGTCGAGGCCAGTACCACGGCATCTTCCATCGCCGCGCAGCCGCCCTGGCCGATATCGGGCGTGGTGCTGTGGGCGGCATCGCCCAGCAGGGCCACACGTCCTTTAACAAAGCGGCTGAAAGGTTCAATGTCGTGGATCTCAACCCGATTGGTGGTGTCAGGATTGATTGCCGCGATCAGCTGCTGTACCGGCTCCGCCCAGCCCTGAAAATAGCCGGTTAAGTCCGCTTTCACCGTGCTGCGATCCTGCGGCAGTCCCTTCGGCAGCGGCACATCAAAGAAGAAGTAGAATCGATTGCCGCTGACCGGCATCAGCGACACCCGCTTGCCGTCACCGACAAAGGTGGTCCACTGATCGGCGGGCGCAATCCTCTCATCTATAGTGACCAGGCCATTCCAGTTAACGTAACCGGCGTAACGTCGTTCAAGCTTCTGCTCCAGCACATACTCGCGGATCACCGAATGGGTGCCATCGGCGGCAATCAGGAAATCGCCGGTGGCCTGAGTGTTGTCGGAAAAGGTGGCAATCACGCCACTGCCGGTCTGCTCGACCTGGATCACCCGCTTACCAAACTGCACCCGTTCACGCCCGAAGGTATCAATCAGCATCGCCTGCAGTTCTGCCCGCGCCACCGGACAGGGATATTCGCCAACCTGCTGCACCAGCGGCGCCATACTGAAGCGGGTCAGGGGCGCGCCGGTGGTGCCATCGTGATAGGCCATATAGGCCATGTTCCCGCCCAGCTCACGCAGCGCGGTTTTCATGCCCAGCGCATTCAGGCATTTAACCCCGTTGGGCCAGATGGAAATCGCCGCGCCGACGGGCTTCATCTCCTTTACGGCTTCAAAGACCTCAACGTCAATTCCGGATTTCTCCAGCGCAATGGCACTACTCATGCCGCCTATACCGCCACCAATCACGATTGCTTTCATAATGCTCTCCTGTCTGCATACATCACTTCCTGCAACTTTTGTACCAGAGAGATGGTGGTAGAGAGTTTCATATAAATAACAATGTAAATCATAGGCTTAATGTATAATGGGGGGCACCTGACTCCCGCCTTCCTCTTAATCAGTTGCACTGAATTGTGGCAAACGGGCGTGCAAAAAGGGTGCGGCTATAACCGTACTGCATCATTTGTTTCATTATCGCCCGTCTGTGTCTGTGTTAATCATCAGCCAGTGGAACGCGTCGGGCACTTTTCAGCATGGTCATTCTTATTACTTTAAAAGTTATTAACTAAAATCCTCATCCGCTTCGCTAATATTCCTGACAATTAATTAAACATTTACATAACAACTGGCGCGAATATTTCCCGGAAAATAATCGCTATATTCAATAAGGGGTTAGCCTGACACAGTTAAACACACCTGTTAATAAAAAATGCAAATTCATAATCAGACACAATTGTGTCTGTTTTAGCACCGTGCGCAATCATTAGCAAAAGCGTTCAGGCCGCGTCATTACGGGCTTTTAGGATATTGCTCAGACCCGCCAGTCACGATCACGTGATATAGATCACTCCGGACACAAGGACTCTGGAAGGCGAACATGAAAATTGGAATCACGAATAACCAGTATCCGGAGCAGCGTAATATCTTAGTTAATCCGGATAACGAATATATCAATCTGAAAAAGAGCAATCTGTTCTACTTTATTAACCCGCTACGAACCCGATTGCTCAAAAAAAATAAAACCTTTGTCTTTCAGCCTGTGCCTTTTTCAGGGGCATCGCGGGCTGACATCCTGCATCTGTTCAATGAAGTGGCGATAACCCCTCAGAAGTGGGTCGCGTCGTTTGAAACGGAGCTGCCGCGTGTGCTGCCGGTGGCGGGCGTCGCCAAGCAGGACAACCCCGAGCTGAAACGCCTCATTCCTTATCTGTTAAAAGATAACTGCCTGGGGTTGATTGCCATCTCAGATGCCACCCTGAACATTCAGATGAAACTGTTCAGGCCGGATATTGCCCAGCAAATCCGCCGTAAAACCCTGGTGCTGCATCCGCCGCAGAAGCTGTTTATCCAGCAGAAAACGCCGCGTCAGCCCGGTATTCTGAAACTGACCTTTGCCGGTAACGAGTTCTACCGCAAAGGCGGGGCTGAAGTCGTGCTGGCGATCAGTGAGCTGATTGAAGAGCGCAAACTGGAAGAGTCGCAGCTGGATGTGCAGCTGATTGGCGATCTCGCCAAGCGTCGTAACGTGGCGCACCGCCAGTTCCAGGATGATGAGACCTTCTATAGTGGCATTGAGAACCGCATCAAACGCTATCGCTGCTTCACGCATCATTCACAGATGGATAACGGCGCCCTGATGCAGCTGTTCCGCCAGAGCGATGCCGGACTGCTACCAACCTGGCAGGAGACGTACGGTTTCTCGGTACTGGAGATGCAGGCTAACGGCTGCCCGGTGATCACCAGCAACGTGCGCGCGTTGCCAGAGATTAATCCTGCCAGCGCAGGCTGGGTGATTGCGAGTCCGCTTAACGCTGACCGTGAATACAGTATTACCTCGCCAGAGCAGAAAACGCAGCTACGCCAGTCGCTGGTGGAGGGGCTGAAATCGATACTGCTCGCCATTATCGACCGTCCTGAGATGCTGCAGGAGAAAGGTGAGGCGGCGATTCTGCGCATCAAAGATCAGCATGACACCCAGCGTTACATTGCCCGGCTCAACGATATCTACAGCCGTGGCGTGATTAATGTCACTCAACATCCCCCTGTAGTCTCAATTTGATTAGATTTCTCTGACGGGGCGCGCCAGACTGGCCATACTTAGTGCAGCGTCCCTCTGGAGAACTCTTATGAAAATGATCATCAGCCTGCTGCTGTCCGGATTACTGGGCAGCAGCGCCTTCGCTCAGCCCGCACCGCTTTTTCCGGCCCGCGCGCCCCTGGCACAGCTGACGCCCGTCGCTGCCCGCTGCGATGTCTCCGCCTGTCAGACCAACTGCTACACAGAACAATCGCACTGCAACACCCGGGAAAACGGTGGCTGCAGTTCTCAGGCTCAGATGTGCGTGCAGGCCTGTGCCGACCAGTGTAAATAATTTAATTCAGTGAAGAATCCCTTAGTTGCCAATGAAAAAGTCTTTGTTTTATCTCGCGTTATTCTCTCTTTCTGCCAGCTGTGTCGCCGCCGATCTCTCTTCACAGCAGGTTACTTCTCTGGTTAAAGCCGCGATCGAACCGCTGATGGAGCAGCAGGAGATCCCCGGCATGTCGGTGGCGGTGCTTTACAAAGGCCGGGCGCAGTTTGTGAACTTCGGCGTGGCCGATCTCGAATCACGCCGCCGGGTCACGGAAAACACGCTGTTTGAGCTGGGTTCAGTTAGCAAAACCTTTACCGGTACCCTGGCCGGCGTCATGATCCGCAACGGCGAAATACGCCTTAACGATCCGGTGCAAAAGTACTGGCCGCAGCTGACCGGTGAGCAGTGGCGTCCGGTGCGGATGCTGCATCTGGCGACCTATACCGCGGGCGGCCTGCCTTTACAGTTGCCGGATGACGTCACCGATCAGGCTTCGCTGCTGCGTTTCTATCAGGAATGGCAGCCAGAAGCAGCGCCCGGCACGCTCCGGCAGTACTCTAACGCCAGCATCGGTCTGTTTGGTTCGCTGATGGTGAAGGGGGATTATGAGCAGGCGATGGCGCGAAATGTGTTTCAGCCACTGCGTCTGACGCGCACCTATATCACCGTGCCGCCCTCGATGATGCTGGACTACGCCTGGGGCTATAAAAATGGCCAGCCGGTACGGGTCTCACCTGGCATGCTGGATGCAGAAGCCTACGGCGTTAAATCCACCGCGCGTGACATGCTCACCTTTATGCAGGCGAATGTGGATCCTAACCGCCTCTCCTCAGGAAATGCCGTGCTGCGTAATGCCATTCGCACCGCGCAGGCGCGCTACTTCAAAGTCGGCACCTTGTTTCAGGGACTGGGCTGGGAGATCTACGACTGGCCGGTGACTGCCGATACGCTGATGGGCGACAGCGATAATGGAGTTGCGCTGCAACCCCGCCCGGCAACACTGCTCAATCCGGTCGGGCCGTCGCAGAGCGCCAGCTGGGTGCATAAAACCGGTGCAACCAATGGTTTTGGTGCCTATATCGCCTTTATTCCTGAGAGGAACAGCGGCGTCGTGATACTCGCCAACAAGAATTACCCTAATCCGCTGCGTATAAAGGCGGCGTGGCAGATTCTGCAGGCGTTACAGCAGGAGAAGCCTGAGTAACAGGCATCACGCTTGCTCAGCGACGGGGTAAAGCTGGCACCGCCTGTTCATTTGCGCTAAAATAAAAATCAAATGAACAGGAGGCTGCTATGTCTATCGCCATCTACACACCCGCTCAGCATCGTCGCGACAATTCGCTGCTGCATGCCCTGAATCTGCCGGAAACACTGCCTGATGCGCACCAGCGTATTGCGGTAGGGTTCAGCAGCGGCGTGCTGAAACGCACGGCGTCGTTGTCCACCTTTGACGAGGGCTGGCTGTGCCGTCTGGCGGGCATTGATCGCACCACCTACAACCGCAAAGTCAAAGATCCGCAGCAGACCTTTTCGCCCGATCAGAGCGGACGGATCTACATGCTGATCCGCGTCCTCTCTGCCGCCAGTAAACTGTTCCGCGACGACAGGCAGCGTCTGGTGCAGTGGCTGGAAACGCCCGCCAAAGCGCTGGGCGGTAAGAAACCGGCGGAGATGACCACCACGGTGGCGGGTGCAGAAGCGGTGATTAACCTGATTGGCCAGCTTGAACATGGCGTGATTACCTGATGGCGGTACGTTTCTTTCGCCTGGTGAAGAGTGAGTATGCGATAACCGCCTTTGATGGTTTTGGTGCCCGCACTTACGGGGGGCGCTGGAATTCCGTGGGAACGGTCTGTGTCTATATGGGATCAAGCCGGGCGCTCTGTGTACTTGAGGCGCTGGTTCATCTCACCATTCAGGATCTGTCACACGACTACTCAATGCTGTCGATTAGCGTCCCTGAATCGCTGATTACCGAGCTCTCGCTGGCGGCACTCCCCGATGACTGGCAGGCCGATCCTGCGCCATCGTCCACGCGGCAAATTGGTGACGACTGGCTTGCCAGCCCGGATAACGGCCTGGTGCTGAAGGTGCCGAGCACGCTGACCGGTGAGTGGAATGCACTGTTCAATCCCCGTCATCCGGCAGCGGCTGGCATCATCAGTAAGGTGGTGGTAGAGCCATTTTTCTTCGATCCGCGTTTCAGGCTGCAATAGGGCGCCGGATTCGCCACTTTTCTCACCGCAACATCTCACATCACGCAGGCGCCTGCGATTCCGATAGCGCCTGCGCCGCGCAGATCAGCGCCAGATGACTCAGCCCCTGTGGCATATTGCCGCGCCAGCTCTGGCTGCGGACGTCATACATCTCATTGAAGATATCGACATTACCGTGGCCGTTCAGCGTAGCCAGGATCTCCTGCATCGCCTGTTCTGCCTCATCCGCCTCACCCATCTCTGCCCAGGCTTCCACCAGCCAGAAGGCGCAGGCGAGAAAGGTACTTTCTTCTTCTCTGACCCTGCTGTAGCGATAGAGCATGGCGCTGCCGTCACCCAGTTTTTGCCGGATAGCACGGTAAGTCGAGAGCATCCGCTGCGGATTGACCGCGTTGCCGTAGCTGTGAACCAGCGCCAGCGACGCGTCGAGGCGATCGTCACTGCCGGCGTAAAAGAGATAAGCCTGCTGTTGCTCTGACCAGCAGTGCGACTCAATCCAGTCGCGGATACGGTCACGTTCCCGCTGCCAGCGTCCCAGCCAGGTCGGTTCGATATGCTGGCTTTCTGCCAGCGCCACCGCCCGATCCAGCGCCATCCAGCAGGCCATTTTGGAGTGGGTGTAGTGTTGCAACTCCGGCAGCTCCCAGATGCCGCAATCCTTCTGCCGCCAGTGATCGGCGCAGCAGTTCGCCAGCTCGCCCAGCATGCGCGAGGTGGTGATATCCAGCACGTGTCCCGCCTCGATAAAATGCTGGGCTGTCACCAGCATGTCGCCATACATACTGAGCTGCAGCTGGTCGCGGGCATTATTGCCGACCCGCACCGGCTGAGAGTTCTGATAGCCGCTCAGCGGCGGATAACGTTCAGCGGGGACCTCATCACCATTCAGGGCATAGCAGGCGCGCAGCCTGACGCCATGGCGCATGATGGTCTGCGACAGCCAGGAAAAGGCCGCCTTACAATCTTCCAGCGCCCCGAGATAGACGAAGGCTTTAATAATCAGGCAGGCGTCGCGCACCCAGGCGTAGCGGTAATCATAATTTTTTTCGCCGCCGATCCCCTCCGGCAGGGAGGTGGTGGCAGCAGCAGCCAGTGCGCCGGTCGGGGAGTACCAGAGAAACTTCAGCGACAGGGCTGAGCGCTTCACCAGCGTCGGGTAGCGGCCCTCATAACTCAGGCTCTCCACCCAGCTGGTCCAGCCGGTGTGGCTGGTTTCAATCCGCTGATCGATAGCCTCCAGCGGCGGCACCGCCAGCGGCTCTTTCTCGGTCACCAGCAGCGCGCAGAGCGAGCGGGAACCGGCATAGGTACGCAGCGTGGCGCAGACCTGCTCATCATCCAGCTCTGTGATCTGAATATCTTCGCTGGTGCGCAACATCGCCATGATCTCCGCGATGTGAAACACCTTGCCTTTCTCATTGTCGGCCACCCACGGTGAACAGGTTTCGGCGGCGGTGCCGAAGCGCAGGGTGATCGCTAATTCCACTTCACCGCTGACACCCTCTATGCGGCGAGCCAGTTCGCACCAGGGCAGACGGCCCGCCAGCGTGCTGTTAATCGATTCGGTCAGCAGCACGGTACCGTCACGGGTTTCGAAGCGGGTCTCCAGCACATTGCTGTTATCGCGGTAGCGGCGTGAGACCTGATAAGGCGCACGCGGGACAATCTGGAAGTAGCCACCGAGTCCGGCATCAAGCAGGCGATCAAACAGGGGCTTTGCGTCGAGATTGGGCGCACACCACCAGTCAATTGAACCGTCCGGCGCAATCAGCGCGACTGAACGGCCTTCACCAATGGCGGCATAGTCACCCAGGCCCGCAAAGCCCTCTTTTCTGACCGGCGAATGAAAGATCGGGTTTTCCATAATCTGCTTCCTTATATCACGGTGGCGAGGTTTCTTAAGCGGGGCAAAAGCGGGACAAAAAAATGGCCGCATTATGCGGCCACCTGAGTGAGATTACAGCGTACCGGTGCCGCCATCAGAACACCAGACCTGCCCGGAGGAGTAACTGCTCTCGGTTGAGGCCAGGGTAACGTAGAGTGGGGCGATCTCAACCGGCTGGCCCGGACGGCCCATCGGTGTATCGGCACCAAACTGCTTCACTTTCTCCATCGGCTGTCCGCCGCTGGATTGCAGCACGGTCCAGTACGGCCCTGGTGCAACGGCATTAACCCGGATACCGTCGCCACCCAGCTGCTTCGCCAGGGATTTGGTAAAGGCGACGATGGCCGCTTTGGTCTGCGCATAGTCGAGCAGAATATCGCTGGGTTTAAACGCCTGTACGGACGAGGTGTTAATAATGGACGCACCGCGTGGCAGATATTCCAGCGCCGCTTTGGTGATCCAGAACATCGCATAAACGTTGGTTTTAAACGTCGCGTCAAAATCTTCCGTACTCAGGGTTCGGATGGACTCATTAAATTGCTGACGCCCGGCGTTATTAACCAGAATATCCAGGCCACCTAATTTATCGGCTGCCTCTTTGACCAGCTGCTGACAGAATTCTTCAGAACGAATGTCACCCGGAATAGCAAAAACTTTACGGCCTTCCGCTTCGATTAATTTAATCACTTCATCGGCGTCGGGCTGTTCTTCCGGCAGGTAGTTAATCACCACATCTGCGCCTTCACGGGCATAAGCGATAGCCACCGCGCGGCCAATACCGGAGTCACCGCCGGTGATCAGCGCCTTGCGGCCGGTCAGTCGGCCCGTGCCGCGATAGCTGGTTTCACCGTGGTCGGGAACCGGGATCATTTTACTGGCCAGGCCTGGCGCCTGTTGTGGCTGGTCCTCAAAAGGAGGTTTAGGAAATTGATCCAGATCGAGCGTCTTGTTAGTTGGTGTAGCCATTGTATGCTCCTTGAACAGAGTTATCTGAGACATTAAGCCTGGCACAAATGTGATATTTGTCACATCTGACTGCTGATTCATTGAGCAGTTAAAACCAGAAGAACTTAATAATGCAGATAAAGCGTAGACAGAAAATCGGAACACTGTGCAGTAGCGTCCGATTATTTTTCAGTGCAGGGGCGGGATATTTAAAGCGAAGCGTAAGATCGGTTGTGGATTATTTCAGGGCGTAATTACATAGCGGAAGAAAATAAAAAAGGGCGTTTAACCGCCGCGTACCGAACCGCGCCAGACCACATCTGCCGGATATATTCTCCGCTCCTGCTGCTGTTCATTTTTTGGCATCAGCGTCTCCGGTTGCGCTTCCGTCTCCACCAGCCAGGCAATGGCATCGCGGGCGAACTGTTCCACCGGCTGTGCAAAGGTCGTGAGGTTGTAAGAGGCCCAGCCCGACTGCGCGATATTATCGTGTCCGATGATGCAGAGATCGTCCGGAATACGCAGCGCAAAGCGGTGACGCGCCTCATCCATAAAGCCGCAGGCGAGCAGGTCGGTGGCACAGTACACCGCATCAGGGCGAACTTTACGCGTCAGCAGACGCTGGGCCAGAATCTGGCCGCTTTCGTAAGAGGTGGTGCCGAACTGCTCCACCTGGACCGTGACGCCCACTTTCTGCGCGGCGGCCAGAAAATCCGCTTCGCGCTTCAGCAGACTCGGCGTTCCCGCCAGTGAATTGACAAAGGCGATGCGGCTGCATCCCGCCCGCACAAACGCGTTAACCGCCATTTCTGCGGCGGGGCGGGAGTCGAGATTGATACTGAGCGTGCCGGGCAGGAACTCGTCGCGGTTAATCAGCACCAGATGCTGACCATGTTTGTAGCAGAGCCGGGTGATGCCGCTGTCCGGCATGCCGGAGAGAATAATCGAAGCGTCGGCGCGAAAATTAATCGCCTGCTGCAGCGCGGCGGAAACGCGCGCATCGGATCGGTCAGTGTTAATCAGCATCGCCACTTTTCCCGCTTCCTGCAGATACTGGGTCATCCAGCGCACCAGGCTGGCACGGTAGGGCGTGTCCACCTCGGAGGCAATTAAGCAGACGATGCCGCTGCGGTTGCGCACCAGGCCGCGCGCCAGATGATTGACGTGATAGCCCAGTTCCTCCGCCGCTTTCATCACCCGCTGACGGGTAGCATCTGACACGCTGGCCCCCGGTGTAAAGGTGCGGGAGACTGCTGAGCGGGAGACGCCCGCCCGGTCAGCCACATCCTGCGCACTCACCACCGCCTTTAGCTGCTGCATGTTCTCTCCTCGCCTGACATTGTCTGCACTGAGTTTGCCTGAAGTTGCAAGGCTGTGCAAAAAATACAGATGGGCGAAAGGTTTCAAATTTGTGACAGCGACTGACAATTGCTTAACAACTAAATTGACACTGCAGCAGGGCCGCCGTACTAATCTGCACATATGTTTGCACACATGTGCAAAATCTGGCGCGCCTGCGTCATCCAGCCCAGGAGAACACCATGCGTTATTCCTCTCTGCTCGCTGCTGTAATCGTCTGCCCTATAGTGCCGTTTGCTGCCTCGGCGGCGGGCAATCTTAATATGATCTGCTCAGCCGATGTGGTGGTGTGCGAACAGATGACCACGCTGTTCAGCCAGTCCCATCCCGATATTAAACTCAGCATGGTGCGGCTCTCTGCCGGTGAAGCCTATGCCCGTATCCGCAGCGAGGCACGCAATCCCCGTACCGATATCTGGTGGGCCGGTACCGGCGATCCGCATATGCAGGCCGCCGAAGAGGGGCTGACCCAGGCCTATAAATCGCCACTGCTCGATCAGCAACAGCCCTGGTCACAAAAAGTGGCGGAGATCTCCGGTTATCGCACCGTGGGCGTTTATGCCGGTGCGCTGGGCTGGGGCTATAACACCAGACTGCTGGCGGAGAAAAAGCAGAAAGTGCCTGCCTGCTGGGCGGATTTACTCGACCCTGGCTTTAAAGGCGAGATTCAGATCGCCAATCCCAACTCTTCCGGCACGGCCTATAACACCCTGGCGACGCTGGTGCAGATCATGGGCGAAGACAAAGCCTTTGACTACCTGAAGAAGCTCAACGCCAACATCTCGCAATATACCAAGTCCGGCTCTGCTCCGGTCAAAGCCGCCGCGCGCGGTGAAACCACCATCGGCATTGTCTTTATGCATGATGCCGTCGCGATGGAAGTAGATGGCTTCCCGATTAAGCCCGTCGCGCCCTGTGAAGGCACTGGCTATGAAATAGGTTCGATGTCGATCATCAAAGGGGCACGAAACCTGGCCAATGCCAAAGCCTGGTATGACTGGGCGCTCAGCGCTGAAGCACAGTCGCATATGAAAGAGGCGAAATCGTTCCAGCTGCCCTCTAACCGCAAGGCGGAGATCTCTGAATATGCACCGCGCTTCGAGAACATCAGGCTGATCGATTATGACTTTAAAACCTATGGTGACTCAGCAAAACGCAAAGCGCTGCTGGGCCGCTGGGATAAAGAGATTGGTGCCAGCGCACAATAACGGTGGTGCGCCCCCGGCCATCTGAGCCGGGTCTGTGCCAGACCGCGGTGGCGTAAGCCTGATGTCCGCTTCCTGATCGAGGTGATTTATGAATGCGCACAATCGTCGCTTAACCGGCGCGCTGCTGGCGGGCGCCAGCGCGCTGACGCTGCTGCCCTGGTATAGCCTGGAGCAGGGCTTCTTCTCGGGTGACTGGCTGTTCAGCTTATGGGGCGATGAGACCAATGCGCCTGCGCTGGGGCAGCTCGCGTTACACAGCTGGCTGGGCATCGCCGTGGCGCTGTGGCTGCTCTGTGCTGGCAGCGCCTTTCTGCCCCCGGGTCGCACCCGCAGCACGCTGCTGCTGCTGTTCAGCTCCTGCGGCATTCTGTTTCTGGTGCTGGAAGGGCATGCCATCGGTTTCAGTGGCTGGAACTGGTTATGGCTGGAGAACCTCGCCGGCCCGCTGGCGCAGGGACAACCGGCGATGGGCGCGGGTGCGCTGCTGCTGCTGACCATATTTTTGCTGATTTTCGCCTTTGCCCTGGCGGAGCGCGGCGTGCTGAAAGGCGATGCCTTTGTGGTGGCATCGATTGTGCTGCTGGTGGCGCTGGTCACGACCTTTGTGCTCTATCCGGTGCTGAGTCTGTTTGTCGCCTCGGTGCAGGATATTGATGGCAGCTTCAGACCGGACGGACTGATTGCCAATATGCAGGATCCCGCCATCTGGAGCCTCGGCTGTTTTTCCGGTGGCAACTGCGGCACCGCCTGGCGCACGCTGGGACTGGCGCTGATGACGGCCAGTGGCGCTACGCTGCTGGGACTGGCGTTTGCACTGGCGGCGACGCGCACCTCGCTGCCGTGTAAAAAAGCGCTGCGGATGCTGACCATACTGCCGATTATCACGCCGCCGTTTGTCATCGGTCTGGCGCTGATCCTGCTGTTTGGCCGCTCCGGCGTGGTCACCGAATCGCTGGCGACGCTGTTCGGCATCGAGCCGGGCCGCTGGCTCTATGGCATGACCGGCATCTGGATTGCCCAGGTGCTCTCCTTTACCCCCATCGCCTTTCTGGTGCTGATTGGGGTGGTCGAGGGCGTCAGTCCGTCACTGGAAGAGGCGTCACAGACCCTGCGTGCCAGCCGCTGGCGCACTTTCTCCCGCATCTCGCTGCCGCTGATGGCGCCGGGGCTGGCCAACGCCTTCTTAATCAGCTTTATCGAAAGCATGGCCGATTTCGGTAACCCGATGGTGCTGGGCGGCAGTCACGGCGTGCTGTCGACGGAGATCTTCTTCTCCGTGGTCGGCGCACAGAACGACCCGAGTCGCGCGGCGGTGCTGGCGATGATCCTGCTGGGCTTCACCCTGGCCGCTTTTCTGGTGCAGCGCGTCTGGCTCTCCGGCAAAAGCTTCGCCACTGTCACCGGCAAAGGCGATGGCGGCCGTCATGTGATGCTGCCGCGTCCGGTGCGCTACAGCGTCTATGGCATGGTAATACCCTGGGGTCTGTTCACCCTGGTGATCTACGGCATGATCATGATTGGCGGCTTTGTGCAGTCCTGGGGGCTGAATAACAATCTGACGCTGGATCACTACATTCGCGCCTTTAGCGTCAGCGTTAATCAGGGGCAACTGGTCTGGAGCGGCGTTGCCTGGAGCTCTTTCTGGACCACGCTGGAGATCGCCCTGATCGCCGCGCCGCTTACGGCCATTGTCGGACTGCTGACCGCCTGGCTGATTGTGCGACAGAAGTTTGCCGGTCGTCAGACCTTTGAGTTCATGCTGATGCTGAGCTTTGCCATTCCCGGCACGGTGATTGGTGTGAGCTATGTGATGGCGTATAACCTGCCGCCGCTGGAGATCACCGGTACCGCGATGATCCTGATCGCCTGCTTTGTCTTCCGTAATATGCCGGTCGGCGTGCGTGGCGGTATTGCGGCGATGAGCCAGCTGGATAAAAGCCTGGATGAAGCTTCACTGACGCTGGGCGCAAACAGTTTCCGTACCCTGCGCAAAGTGGTGCTGCCGCTGCTGAAACCGGCCATCAGCGCCGCGCTGGTTTACGCCTTTGTGCGGGCCATTACCTCTATCAGCGCGGTGATTTTCCTGGTCAGCGCCCAGTACAACATGGCGACCTCGTACATTGTCGGGCTGGTGGAGAACGGTGAGTATGGCGTGGCGATTGCCTACTCCTCGGTATTGATAGTGGTGATGCTGCTGATCATTGGCCTCTTCCAGCTGCTGGTAGGCGAACGTCGCCTGCGCCGTGCAACCCAACCGGCGGTGATTATTGCCGCACCCTCTGCATCCACTCTGACTCAGGAGAGAGCCGTATGACGACCATTAACGCCGGATCGGTGGTGTTTGAACATGTCGCAAAGCGTTTTGCCGGTTTTACTGCCGTGCCGGATCTGTCGCTCACCGTAGAGCCGGGTACGCTGGTGACGCTGCTCGGGCCGTCCGGCTGCGGCAAGACCACTACGCTGCGACTGCTGGCCGGGCTGGAGCATCCCACCGCAGGGCGGATTCTGATTGGCGGCAAAGATGTCACCCATCTGCCCGCCAACGAGCGCGACGTGGCGATGGTGTTTCAGTCCTACGCGCTGTTTCCCCATATGAACGCCATCGACAATATTCTCTACGGGCTGCTTTCCTCGGGCATGAACAAACGCGAGGCGCAGGACAGGGCGCGCGAGGGGCTGAAGCTGGTGGGTCTGGAGAGTCAGGGGCAGCGGCTGCCGTCGGAGCTCTCTGGCGGACAGCAGCAGCGTATTGCGGTCGCCCGCGCGCTGGTGCTGGAACCGCAGGTGCTGCTGCTTGATGAGCCGCTGTCGAACCTTGATGAGCGTTTGCGCCGTCGGGTGCGCACCGACATCCGCGATCTGCAGCAGCGGCTCGGGTTTACGGCGGTTTATGTGACCCATGACCAGGAGGAGGCGCTGGCGGTCTCCGATAAGATTATTGTCATGAAAGAGGGGGATATTGCCCAGCAGGGTGCGCCGGAGACGCTTTACCATTCACCCAATTCGGTCTTTATCGCGGACTTTATGGGGGAGGCGAATATTCTGCCCTGTGAAGTGGAAGAGGCGGATGCGGATGACGCGCTGGTCCGCCTGGGTAATCAGCGCTTCCGGGTACGAGGTGCCGGTGCAAAAACCGGCAGTGCTCAGCTGGCGGTGCGACCGCAGTTTATTACGTTGTCCGGCGACGGTCAGGGGGCGCTGCAGGGGGAGGTCATTCACAGCACCTGGCTGGGTGACCATATCGAATATGAAGTCGCCACCGAACTGGGCGCGCTGTTCATTATCGATCCGCAGATGGAACAGCGTCTGCCGCTCGCCACCACAGTTGGCGTCAACTTTAAGCCGCAGGGCCTTGCCCTGATTGCCCGTTAATCTGACTAACTCAAGGAGTTCGCATGGAATCGCATGATGAAATAATGGCGCGTCTGGCTTTAGCGGAAGCCGTTGCCCGTGAAGGTGGCGCGACGGCGTTATCTTACTTCAACCGTCGCGAGACGCTGGTGGTGGAGACCAAGTACGATTTGCAGGATGTGGTGTCGATTGCCGACCGTGAAGTGGAGCAGCTGATCGCCAGCCGTATACGGGATGCGTTTCCCGATGATGGCTTTCTGGGTGAGGAGTCGGGACTGCAGGCGGGAGAGTCTGACTACACCTGGGTGGTTGATCCGATCGATGGCACCAGCCCATTTCTCAATGGGATGCCGAGCTGGTGTGTTTCCGTCGCGGTACTGCGCGGCGATGTGCCGGTCATCGGGGTGATTTTCGCGCCGACCTATCAGGAGTGCTACGTGGCGGCACTGGGGCAGGGTGCCACGCTCAACGGTCATCGTCTGCAGGTCGATCCCACACGCACGCTGCAAAACCACGTTACCGGTTTTGGTGCCAACAGCTATGTCAGCCCGCAGCAGGTAGGTGAGATTGTGGCAGCGCTGCTGTCGGCGGGCGGTAACTTTATCCGCATTGGTTCCGGCGCACTGATGCTGGCCTGGGTTGCCGCCGGTCGGGTCGTGGGTTACTACGAACCCTATATGCACGCCTGGGATTGCCTGGCGGGTTACTGCCTGGTGAAAGAGGCGGGCGGCTGGTACCACCCGTTTAACACCGAAGGCGATCGCATCACTAAAGGCGCGCAGGTTCTGGCCGTGGCACCGGGTGCCGAAGCAGATCTGCGGCGCATTGCCGGTTTATAATTATGTGACCCTGTCACGCTGATTGCGCTGCGGTCAGCGTGATGCCTCAGGCCGTAGCGTTTTGGTCAGATAGTGACGCTGCATACCGGTTTGCGGAAAATCGGGCAGGGACATCTGCGGCTGATAACCCTGTTTCTGATAAAACGGCAGGGCCTGAAAACTAAAGGTATCCACCAGCGCATAGAGACATCCCATCTTTCCCGCCTCCTGCTCTGCGGCTTCCAGCAGTGCGCTGCCCAGACCACTGCCACGGAGCGTTTCGTCCACCCAGAGATAATCGATGCAGAGCCAGTTTCCTTTGCGTGCGGCGATCACTCCCCCGCGCAACATTCCCTGTTCGTCCCTGTGAGAAACCGACAGCGGTCCCCAGTTATCGCGGCTGATAAATTGCCGGTTGTAAGCCCCCAGTCCTGCCAGCAACTCTTCCCGATCGTCGTCGTTGACCTGATGGGTAAGGGTAAATGTGCTCATCCTCGTCCTCTTTTATTCGTGGTTTCGGCTTATCCCCTGCAAAGGATAATTGTGCGATTATCCGCTATAGGGTATAAAGTAATTATTATCCCCTTCAGGGGGTAAAAGCTGTTTTATACCCTGTCGGGGATAATGCCCCTGCGCTATGCTTACAGCCTGTGATCCAGAAGGAGCCACCCCATGATATACAGCCCGCTACAGCTGGCAAACCGGCTAAAGCTCATTCGTCAGCGTAATGGCTGGACCCAGAGTGAGCTGGCGAAAAAGGTCGGCCTGAAACAGGCCACCATCTCTCACTTTGAAAATGCCCCTGACAGTACCTCGCTGGCAACGCTGTTTAAGCTGTTACAGTCGCTGGAGCTGAGTCTGGAAGTTCAGGAGAAAGAGGAGGCCGGTGCGCCTCAGCTGCATGATGAGGATGAGTGGTAATGCAAAGGCTGATTGCGTGGATGAACGGCGAGCGGGTAGGCGTACTCACCCGGCAGCGAAACGGCGCTCATGAGTTTCAGTATGATACCGGCTGGCTGAGTAATCCGCTCTCCAGGCCGCTGTCACTTTCGATGCCGTTGCAGGTAAAGGCTCTCACCTCACACGCCGTGATTAACTTCTTCGATAACCTGCTGCCGGATAGCCCATTGATTCGCGACAGAATCGTGGCGCGTTACCAGATTAAATCCCGTCAGCCGTTTGATCTGTTGCAGGAAGTGGGACGTGACAGCGTCGGGGCGACTATGCTGCTGCCGCCCGATATGCCACTGCCCGCACTGCAGGCCCGCTATGAAGTGCTGGATGAAACCCGGCTCGAAAGCGTGCTGTCGGCCTATCAGTCAGATATCCCGCTGGGGATGCTGCGTGAAGAGACCGATTTCCGTATCTCGGTCGCGGGGGCGCAGGAGAAAACCGCACTGCTGCTGACCGATGAAGGCTGGAGCATTCCTGCCGGTGCCACGCCCACCTCGCACATCATTAAGCTGCCGATCGGAGAGATTAAACAGCCGGCCGCGACGCTGGATATGCGTGAAAGTGTGGAGAATGAGTATCTCTGTCTGGCGCTGGCCCGTGCACTGGGTATCGACGTGCCGCAGGCAACGATTATTCGTGCCGGACAGATGCGCGCCCTGGCGGTAGAACGTTTCGACCGCCGCTGGTCACGCGATAAAACCCGGTTGATTCGCCTGCCGCAGGAGGATTTCTGTCAGGCGCTGGGACTGCCATCTTCAACCAAATATGAGTCGGATGGCGGGCCAGGCATTGCGGAGATCATGCAGATACTGATGGGATCGAGCAACGCCATCGAAGATCGCTATCGCTTTATGATGTTCCAGGTGTTTCAGTGGCTGATTGGCGCAACCGACGGTCACGCCAAGAACTTCTCACTGTTTATTGAGCGCGGCGGCAGTTATCGACTGACTCCCTTTTATGATGTGATCTCCGCTTATCCGGTACTGGGCGGCACCGGTCTGAACAAGCGAGCGCTGAAACTGGCGATGGGTCTGCGTGCCACTAAGGGGAAGAAGACAGAGATCGACAAAATCTTCCCACGCCATTTTATCGCCACGGCAAAAAGCGTCAGTTTTGATCGTGACAGTTTGCAGCAGATCTTCGACTTCTTTATTAAGGCCTTTCCCCAGGCAGTGGTCTCGGTGCGCGATGCCTTGCCGCCCGATTTCCCGCAGCACATCGCCGACGCCATCTTCAGTCATTCACTGATTATGCTGGAGCGGCTGCGGCACAAAGAGTGATGGCGCTTATGAGCTGGCAATATCCTGAAAAACCTCTCCTCCTGTGTATGGCTAAAAGCCTGTCGGCTATGCTTATCTGACAGGCTTAACAGGAGAGTCATGGTATGAAGTGTCCGGGATGTGAAGGAGAGGCGTTTGTGTACGCCACGCGCGACGTCAGTCTTAATACGGGTAATCCGGAGGACGTTGTGCCAGATGTGAAGGGCGATCACTGCATCCGCTGTGGAGCGGTGATTATGAATGCCGGAACGTCGGAGTTATATCCCGAAAAGGCTGAAGCGCTGGAGAATGCAGGCGTGCCCATCAAATAACACAGAGAGCCCGTTTAGCGCGGGCTTCTTTGTCTCTGTTACAGGTGAATGTCCCTCTTTTGATAACACGCAACGAGTAAGTTGTGTGATTGTGGCACCCTACAGGTTAAACCTCAGGTTTACCCTGGGAATGGAAATCAAACCCCGTCAATCTGGCCACTGGAGTGCGTTATGGATGCCAATCGCTATGCCCTGGAAACAATCCCGTCACCGCCGGCATTTCCCGGTGCTGCCAGCCCTGTGATGTCTGATGAAACACTGCATCGCCGTCTGGCCGCCATTATTGAGCGGATGCAGCAGCAGCAGATTGCGCAACTGATTATCTATGCCGACAAAGAGCACGGCAGCAATTTTGAATATCTGGCGGGATTCATTCCGCGCTTCGAGGAGGCGCTGCTGGTGGTGACTCAGCAGGGCGAGCTCACCTATATCATGGGTAATGAGAACCTCAAGCTGGTACCGTTTGCCCGCAATCCGGGACGCTGTCTGCATGCGGCGGTCTTTTCTCTGCCCAACCAGCCTATGCGCGGGGAGCAGCCCCTGGATCAGCTGTTAACAGAGGCAGGGATAGTGGCGGGAGAACGCACCGGGCTGGTGGGCTGGAAGTTATTTACCGGCAGGCAGCAAGGGATGTTTGATCTGCCGCAGTTCATCTATGCCGCGGCGGCGCAGGCAGCGGGCGGCGATGCACAACTGGTAAACGCCACCGGATTGTTTATCTCGCCTGACAACGGTGCACGCTGCGTTAACGGCGCCGATGAAGTGGCGTTTTATGAGGCGGGGGCCAATCTTGCTTCAACCGCGATGCTGGCTGCGCTGGATAGCGTAGCGCCGGGCGTCACAGAGAAGGCGTTAGGCGCACGTCTGAACGCAGAAGGGCAGCCAAACACGGTAGTGACGATTGCCGCGACCGGCGATCGTTTTGCCCAGGCCCGGCTCTATCCGTCTGATAAACGGATTGCGACAGGCGACAAGCTTTCTCTTACCACCGGCTACAAAGGCGGGCTGACCAGCCGCTCGGCTTACGTGGTCAGTGAAGTCTCTGAGTTACAGTGTAACGTCTCCGACTGGCTGATCCGGCTGGCGATCCCCTATTATCATGCGGTGGTCAGCTGGCTGGAGCAGCTGCGGATCGGGATCACCGGCGGCGAACTCTATTCGCTTATCGAAACGGTGCTGCCGAAAGCGCAGTATGGCTGGCATCTTAATCCGGGGCATCTGGTGGCTGACGAAGAGTGGCTAAGCTCGCCCATCTATCCCGATTCAGCCGTGACACTGAAAAGCGGTATGCTGCTGCAGATTGATATTATCCCGTCGGTGCCGGGTTATGGCGGCTGCAGTATAGAGGATACGGTCGGACTGGCGGACGCGGCATTGCGTGATGAGCTGGCGCGTCGTTTTCCCGATCTCTGGCAACGAATGACTCAGCGCAAAGCGTATCTGACAGACGTGCTGAAGATTGAGCTTGCCGAAGAGGTGATTTTGCTCTCGAACACGGTAGGCTATCTGCGCCCTTTTTTACTGGATAAGCGCCGTGCACTGGTGCGCCAGCAGGGGCTTAACCGGCCTGATGCGGCCGGTAATAATTTGTAAAATTTAACTGAGAGTAAAACGCAGGCGCATCTGTCAGGATACGCGCCTCAGAAAGTTCCTGGTTGCTCTCATTCGATGAAATGGTTTACCAAAAACGCGGTTTTGTTTGCCTGCAAAACCTCCTTTGCCGCGTTTATCGCACTCTCTGTGGCGCTCGTTCTTAACTTCGAAAAACCCGCCTGGGCGCTGACCACGGTGTTTGTCACCTCGCAACTCTATGCAGCATCGACCGTCTCGAAATCGCTGTTTCGCCTGCTGGGCACGCTGCTGGGCGGCATCTTTATTCTGCTGATCTACCCCGAAACGGTGCAGTCGCCAGTGTTGTTCAGCCTGTGCGTATCGCTATGGGTAACGGTTTGCCTCTGGCTCTCTCTGCATGACCGCACGCCGAAGAGCTATATCTTTATGCTGGCCGGCTACAGCGCAGCGATTATGGGATTTCCAGACGTTGAGTCACCGTTGGCAATCATCAACACCGTAGTTTCACGTATTGAGGAGATTACGCTGGGCATCCTTTGCAGCACGCTGGTTCACCGGCTGGTGTTTCCGGTTTCGATGCATCATCTGCTGGGGCAGAGCGTTAATCTCTGGTTTCAGAACGCGCGCAAACTCTGTGATGAACTGATCAGCGGAATGGCAAAGAACAAATCGCTGGAGCGCGAAGATATCCTGATTCAGATGGCGGGTTATCCGTTGAATGTTGAAACGCTGCTGACCCACTGCGTCTATGAGGGCGAAGCGGCGCGTAATGTCATCCGTCTGGTCAGCGTACAGTATCAGCATCTAACTTATCTGCTGCCGACACTGACGGCGATTGAATCACGGCTGGGTGTGCTGGCCGAACTGAATATTCGTTTTCCGCCGTGCGTCACCGACGTGTTTCAGCAGTTCCTGTTGTGGCTGCATCACGATCGGATTAACGATATTGCCGGACTGCGTGAAGCGATTGCTGCCAGTCAGGCAACCCTGGAGCACGAATGGCGGGCCGGGCTGCTGGCAACCGAAGAGAGCCTGCTGCTGATTGGTCTGCTTGAGCGGCTGGCTAACTTTGTGCGCATTGCCGATGCTTATGAGAATGTCAGTGCGCGCGCAGGGGATCTCTACAGCCACGGGGATGGGGCGGCGATCCGCAATATCCGGGAACACCGGCATATCGATAAGGGACTGTTACGGCTGTCCGCGCTGACGGCATTTCTGGCGACCTTCCTCTCCAGCCTGTTCTGGATCGGCAGCGGCTGGGCCGATGGGGCGAATGCACCTCTAATGGCGGCGATTATCAGTTCATTTTTTGCTGGTGTCGATTCCCCGGTAACGCCGATGAAGCTGTTCGTAAAAGGGGTGATGATTGCGCTGGTGGTCAGCCTGTTCTACATCGCTTTTCTGATCCCGCAGGCCAATACCTTACAGGCGCTGATGATCATACTGCTGCCCGGTCTGATGCTGCTGAGCTTGGTGATTGCCAATCCGGCGACCAATCTGGTAGGGCTGAGTGTCGCCATCCAGATCCCCGGTTTTATCGGCTTAAGCCATCACTATGTCCCGAATCTGATCGTCACGCTGAATGCGGCCATCTCCTCGATGGTGGGGATTATGTTTGCGGTGGTGCTGACGGCGTTGATCCGCAACAAACGGCCGTCATGGATAGCCAGAAGAGCGGTGCAACGAGGGCTGCGCGATCTGTTAGGGTTTATTAAAATGGTGGAGCGCAATTCGGCCACGCTACTGTCACGGCAGCAATTTATTGCGCGGATGCTCGACCGGGTGAATATCATTCTGCCGCGTAAAAGGCTCGATCCGGTGCCGGATATCGTGGTGGGGGGGTATCTGATTACTGAAACCTGGCTGGGCGCCAACTGTTATGACTTCTACGCACGTTATCGTGAGGTGCTGGAGAGTCATCAGATTGATAGTGGTCAGATGTTTCACGAGCTGGCGCTATACCTGAAGCGCAAGATGAAGTCGCTGCAGTTAGCGCCACATCAGGATCTGCTGGAAGAACTGGATCTGTTGCTGCTAAAACTGGAGCCGATCGCCCGAGAGGAGAGTGTGGCTGTTGCGCCCTTAATCCATCTGTTTAATATTCGGGTATCACTGTTTCCACATCAGCGCTGGCCAGATTAACCCGGTATAACAAGGCTGGCTGGTGGGGCTAAGAGAGCGCTTGCCGGGACCAGAGCGGACAATCTTATTTTAGTTACATCATACATTAGATCTTAATTAAATTGAGAATCAGGCAGCGTGCCCATTTATTTGTCTTGCAGGAAAATAAGGTCAGCAGAGTGGAAAGGTTGGTTTGTAAAAATGGCCAGCAATGGCCTGAGCGTGAAGCGCAGGCATTATACCGCTTTTAAATCAGACTGTTGCATTCAATTCTCTAGCCAGGCACGCCTGGTTAATACTGGTCATAAGCGCGTCCTGCTGCGCCAGAAGCCTGCAATAAGAGCAGGGCGCGCGCATCCCAATGCAGGAAACGTTCAGCGGTAATAGCTCAGCGGCTTTCCTGCGGCTGAAGCTGATAAATCCACGCACTGTATTGCCTATTATCCTCGGCAGAAACGCGAACCTCGACGCGATCGTAGCCATCTTCAAACGCATCCAGCATCGGCCAGTGGGCGTCCAGCTGGTCGGAGAGAAACAGATAACCCGGCACGTCGGGCCCATGCTCATCCAGAACGATGCCCGGAAAATCAGCCGCTGCGCCCCAGCCGCGCTGATAGAAGGTACCGTTCACCGAACCGGCCAGCCATTCTCCGCCAATATTTTCCAGGATATGGGCATTCTCGCGGCCCGGACAGAGCGTGCCATAGACAAATAAGCGCTTCATTTTTTCTCGTCGTTGAAACAGTGGAAGCCAGCAACTCTAGCGCGGCTAAAATGGATTGTCTTGCGGAACTGCCTCTTGAGCCTCTCAAAACGCCATGCGTAGGTAAATTCTGCGTACTGCCAGCCCCATCAGATGCGCAGAATTCATGTAGCGACGCCTTGGACTGCCGCAAAAGGTCGGTTTTATGTGCACTCTGCCTGTCGGCAGAGGGCACTCCCGTCCGGTTACTTCAAGGTTGTCGTGTAGTTAACCGGAATCCCCTGGTCATTGATCACCGCATAACTCACTGACTCACCGGGTTTCGGCGGAGTGTGACTGTCAATGTAAGCATCAGATTGTGGGGCAAGAGTGAGATTTTTTATTGATTGCTGACCTTCAGAATAGACATTCATGCTCATGAACCAGGGAGTAGGGTTGGTTATGGCGATTTTATTTCCCTTTACCGCGAAACGGAGCTTTTCCGGATCGGTGGTCAGCGGGGCGTTTAGTCCCTCAGGCCGTATAAAGATTTTTAGCCGGATTCGCAGCGGTAACACCACTTTACGTTCAGCCGCGTTAAGCTCTTTTTTCAGCGCAGGGATCTGATAAATATTTAACCAGTAGAGGCTCTCTTTGTCCGCGGGCAGCGCCTGACGTGAAGTGAGTACCAGACGCAACGATCGCATTTCTCCCGGATACATTTTTACCACCGGCGGTATGACTATGACGGGCGTGATGCTGGCGTCGGGTGAGAGAGTCAGGTCACCGTCATCTGTCCAGATTTGCAAATACGTTTCGTTTCCGCCGCTGTTGACGACGTTAACAGACTGGCTCAGATCCGATTGATTGAAAACGATCCGGGTTTTATCCACATTGACCACCGCCCAGACGCTGAATGAGAGCAGGACGCCAGATAACACAACGACGTTACTGAAAACTGACCACAACCTGTAACTGCGCATTGACTGTTCCTGCTGTAATAGTTTGCCCGCTGAGCGCTTCAAGAGAGGCGGTGAAATCACCACTGTAAATATCAGCGCCTCCTGAGGAGATTTGCGACGTTAAATCTTTATAGGCATACCAGCCACGGCTGTTGCCCGTGCCCGTCACTGTTCTGTCAGGCAGTAAATTGAGCGCCATATTATGACTGTCATAAATTTTTATACCGACGCCGGAGGCGGCAGCGCTGCTACCATAGTGGGTATCCAGCAGCCAGGTTAACCCGCCGCCAGCTGTAGTCAGCCCCAGATTTCTTGCCTGCGTTACCGCATTTGACTGGTTAACGAGAAAGCCCATAGCGACATTTGCTGACGTGATCGTCGATGTACTGGTGCCGGAGATGGCACCGGACTCGCACTGGATAGTGATAGTAAAAGGAGCCTGACTTTTCCCGCCCGCGGCAAGGGTATTCACGCTTACGGTAGGCAGCAGCACCACCGAAGGATAATCCTGGACTTCGCATAGCGCGCCACGCACATAGGTGACATTTGAGAAGGTGCTCCATGCAGCGGGCCAGTTACGGTAAAAACCATACCAGTAAGAGAGACTATCCTGGCCCACTTTCAGATTATTGGTATCCAGCCCGGGTCCTTTAAAAGCAATATATCCGCGAGGTTGTGTCCAGTTGTCCACATAGCGATTGCTGTTGCTGGCGTAATAGCGCGTAGAGTCTATTTTAAACATTTCATACAGCACATTGCTGAAAGCACTGGCCGGAATATAAATATAGGTGCCATCAGAATACCAGTCACTGGCTGTCAGCTGTCGGGCTTTCCAGTAGCGACTGTAATATTCGCCGGTTGTCAGGTTAGTTAGCCTGACGGCAACATTTGCAGCGACATCATAATAGGCGCCGTCCACTTCAGAGGTAATATATTGACCGGCATAGGGGCTGTCACCATTGGTGGCATACATCTCATACAAACTGTCTGCATCTGCCACGGCGCAGCGGTAAAGAATCTGGTTAGCTGAGTAGGAAACATTGCTGGCCGATGACAGAAAGCTGCCTACCGAGCTGGCCAGCAGTGTGCCAGAGGGCTGGAAGGTCTTTCCGCTATTGATGCTGATCACAGATGGCAGGCCCACATTCCCTGAGCAGGTGTCGCAAGCGCCGGTCCAGTAGGCGGCGGTATAACCAGCTGCAATCGCGCTTTGAGACAACGAGGATGTGGCGGTAACAACGCTGCAATTAGCCCAGGCGGGCACATTGAACAGCAATAATAAGATATACAGGAAATATTTTTCGATTCTCACACGATTAACCCTTATGGCAGACAGCATCCAGGCGAACAATATTCTCATTCACGCGACCGGTTATTTGATAATTAACAAAACATGTTTTATTGCCCTTATATTCCCAGTTTACCTTTAAGGTTCCAGAGTCATGCGGTACACGTGCATATAATTGCCCACCCTGGCCCACAATACCTATCACGGTATTATCAGCATCACGGACCTCGGTGCCCATTGGCGGGATTTCATGATCTTCATTTTTGAGCGCGATTAAGACGGCCTTACCCTGCAGCGTGGCAAAATTAATTCGGGTAACGGAACCGGCATAGGGCACAACGCGCTGGCTTCCGCCGCTTAATTCGGCATCAGCATTCATATAGCGTGTATCAAGGCTGACGGTGTTGGCCTGATATGGCGTCAGCGACGGCAGGATAGCGTAACCAAAATGATCAATGACGGCACCCTGACCATTGCGTACGCTGGCGCCCTGGGCACCATCCGCATGGATAAGCGCAAAAGTGTCGCTGGTATAAGGTCCGGCGGTGACGCCGCCGCGATGAATCAGCAACGTACCAGAAAGCCCTAATCCAGCCTGGCGATAATTATCCCCCTGACCATAATTCGCTCTGACCGCGCCTGCGCGCGTATTCTGCTGAATATTTCCGCCGAACGAGACACTGTGGCCGCTGTTACTTTGCGTATTTTCGGTTCCGCCATACAGGGACCAGGATCGCTGATTGTTCTCGCCAGATGAACCGGTCAGTGAGAGCGTCGAATTGCGCGTTTCTTTAGACTGGTTGTAGTTATAGGCCACAGAGGTAGTGTGATTGCCCCAGTTCAGCGGAACCGAGACATTCAGTGAAACGGTATTTTCGGTATATTTCTCGCGGTATGCGTTATCACCATCGTCCAGGTTCAGCCCGAAACGATCATAATTCCAGGTAGTACGCTGACGGGCAACGTTGAGACTGTAACTGATGTTATTCCAGCTGTTGCTGTAACCTAACTGAAGCTGAGTAATACGTGACCGGTTATTATAGTAATCCGCCGTGCTGCCGCTCAGGCTGATTAAGCCATAATCGGCCATTGACTGACTCAGGGTCACAGAAAAATTATTACGCTGATGCAGCGTATCTGAATAGTAACTGATGCCATTGTCCTGCTGGCGCCGAACGCCCAGCACATCCAGCAGGTCGCGATAACCGCTGGTTGAGTAACGATAGGCGGCCAGGACCAGGTTGGTGCCGGTAGCAAAGGTTTTGCTGTAGCTCAGCTCGGCGCGCCATCCCGAGGCATTTCTGTTCTGTGCGACCTTTGCATCAGAAAAGGTGGTGTTTAATCCCACTGCGCCCGCTGCCGAAGTCCAGACACCGCCAAGCAGCCAGGCCTGATAGTCCTGAGCCAGCCGCGATCCTGCCGTAGCGGTCAGTCGGTTACTGATACCGCGCTGCAACAGCCCTTCAAAGAAGGTGTTATTAACTGAGTAGAATTGCCGTACCCGACCCAGTGCAACCGAGTAATGCCAGTTTCCCGGCCTGACCGAATCAGGCACAGAGGCATAAGGAACGGTAAACGAGGACGTTTTGCCATTGGCTTCAATAATCTCAACATCGAGATCGCCCTGGCTACGGGTATTGTACAAATCGTTGATCACGAAGGGACCAGGCGCCACGCTGGTCTCATAAATAACGCGATTCAGTTGCCTGACGATAACCCGGGCACTGGAGGAGGCCACACCGCGAATTTCGGGCGCATAACCACGCCGGCTTTGCGGACGCATCCTTTCATCGGTAGTGAGCTTAATGCCATTATAAGAAAGGCTGCCAAACTGCGAACTTTCTGTATAGCTGTCGCCCAGTGTCAGCAGACTGTTCAGCGGTTCAATGGGGCGCTGAAGCCAGGTTCTGACCGTTGTGTAGCGAACATCGCTGCCGGTAACGTTATTGTCGATAAACCGCAGATTGCCCTGATGGCGCAGCTGCCAGTTATCAATATTAGTGCCCGCCGTGATGCCACTCCAGAGATACTGGTATCTGTAACCGGAAGCGCTATTTTCCGTCCAGCTATAATTGGTGTTATGCCGGATGAAAAGGGCGGAGATCCCTTTATCCCATTCGGCGACGGGAATATTTCCCCTGGGCAGATGAATTAACTCCGCATCCGGAATGGTGAACTGCAGCCGCAGTGAAGCCTGATCAAATTGCCAGCGGGCCGCTGATGACCAGTGACGCAAGGGCTGACAGCCCTCGCTGGTTGAGGATTTATTCAGTGACTTAAGGCTTAATGATTCAGCCACCGTCAGCGGGAGACAAGGTTCTATCGGCTGACCTTTCTCTGCTGACAGAAAGTTCAGGGTGACGCCGCTTTTAACCAGCTTATTGTTAACATAGATATCGACATAATAGTTGCCGGGGGCGATAGTCTGATGGTTAAACTGATCAATATTCTGGCCAAAGGCGGAACCTTTAAACAGCGAAGGATCGAAATAGTACTCATCAGCGTGTCCATACGTTGAAAAAGTAAATGATGCACAGAGAGGCAAAAAAAAGATGCGGATATTACCTGCCTGCAATCGGATAGTCTTCACTGACTTTAGCTCCCTGGTCATTCATTGCTGAAAGAGAAATCACGCTATTAGCTGATAAAGAGTGCGTTGCCGGTTTACACCTGACTATTTTTTTGGCAAAGGGCGCAATCATTTCGGCTTCGCAGGCTGTTTTTTTGCCTGCTGTTTTTATTGCAACTTCTGTAAGTGAGAGATACCAGGGTTGAGTGTTGTTGATTTCAACCCCCTCTTTTTGCATCGTTACTTTTACACCGTCGAAAACATTAACCGGCTGACCAATCGCTTTAGGACGGTAAAAGAGTTTCATGCGGTTACGTAACATTAAAACAATACTGTTACGGCCTGATTCCGCCTGAATATTACCAGGGGGGATCTGCAGGGAGTTGAACCAGTAAATCGTCTCGCGATCCTGTGGTAATGAGATATTAGGTATGAATCGGATTCTTAAAACCTGGCCGGTCAGAGGCTGGATCCGAAACAGCGGTGGCGTGATAATAAAAGGCACGTCACTCTTATCGCCAGGTTGCGAATCCATATTGCCATTATCAAGCCAGGCCTGAATGACATAAGGAATATTATCGTTGTTCTTTAACTGAACATCGACGGAGAGAGCATTACCCGGATAAATAATTCGGCTGCCAAGAATAGTGACGCTTGCCTGGACGTTATCCGAAATAAACGTCATCAAAAAAATCAGTATTACCATTTTTAATGGGAACAGCATAATGCGCGAATACATGTCGGATATCTCAAGCGTGGTGTGCGTATCTGGCTATCCAGATACGCACGAAAAATATTACTGGTAAGTCACGGCATATTGCAGTGATGCGGTAACGGTACCCGCCGTTGGCGTGCCGGATGCGTAATAACGGGCAGAGTAGGTGGCAGAGCCAGAAGTTTCACCGGTCTGAAGTGTCAGATCACCGCTGCCGGTATAACCACTGGTCAGATTAACCACCGCATCTTTCGGATCGAGGATTTGTACCTCAACATTTTTTGCGGTTCCGGTGTTAGATAAATTACCGGCAGCGCTAACGTTATTCCCCACAAACACCGTCGAGATTTTGGTGGCCGAGGTACTGTCCCCGGCGCAGCCGCTAACGCCCACGGTGAAGGTGGTATCACCCGCAGTTGCACCAGAGGCAGCAAGGTCCGTAGTACTGACCGTTGGCAGCAGCACGACAGGGGACGCATTGTTGCCATTTACGGAAACAGAACAGGTTTCAGTGGTCACTTCTCCCTGAAAGTTGATGGTGTTATCTGAAGCTGCAAACACGCTGGCTGACACCAGCCCGGCACTGATTAACACAGCAAGATTAAGCGTTCTGAATTTGGTGTTCATTTAATACTCCTTTATCATAATTATGCGGAAAATAACTGATTGAGGCTGATGCCCATTTTCCGGCGAATGGCATCTTTGATGTTATAAACACGCTTGACTTCAATCCCCATTTCTCTGGCAATAATCGGCAGTGACAGTCCGTTCATCGCCAGATCAAGGAACCGAACTTCATCCTGTTTAAGTGCATTGACTTTTTTCCTGACCTCGCCTTTTAAACCGAAATAACAGCCCTGGATTTGTCTGTTTATCTCCTCCAGGGAAAAATCGGCATAAATCACAGTTTGTATACGCAGGTCCTCTTTTTGCCAGTACGCCGCAAGCGGCTCCATATGGCGATCACTGACGATAATCAGCATTAATCCCGTATGTTTCAAATACTCAATCCAGTTGCTATTGGTAAAATACCTGACATTTTCCCTGGAGAAGTCAACGAATACACATCCTCTGCAAAAGAGGCTCTCATATTTTCCAGCGACCATGCTGAGTATGGATGAAGAGAAAAAATGATTCCCTCCAGGCCAGGTGGTAATTTTTTGCAACGGACATCTGTTATAAATGTCTGAAGCGCGATGGGTGAGATCACAGCCATATTTACAACTGGCGCAGCGAATTTCCTCTCTGGTTATCTTTATCATAATATTTTGGCGTTGTTGCGAGAGTTGTGATTATTTTATCGATAAAAATCTCCGCGTTTCAAGGCGATGAAAATTATCCGCTATTTTCTTCATTCGGATTTTTCTTAAGGGGTCACCTCCACGGGCGGGAGTAATATTTGTTGAAAATTCGGGACAAAAAGGGCGACGACGCCCTCAGCAGTGCTGAGAGACCAGGATTTTTTTACGTCCGTTAGGAATATTTCGCAAATAACGCTACTTTGATCAATAAAAATTCCGCACTCAATGCTAAATGTGAGCGAATTTTGTTCAGTGATCAATTTTGTATATAGCGGCCACTAAGATGGCATTGATAAATGACTTTTTACTGACTCTATTATTGCTTTCTCCCTTACTTCATTGAAACGATCTGCATTTTAAATGGCTTTTATAAAAAAATTAGCGACGATATTTATAGTTCACATCCCATTTTATTAAGAATACTCCTGGTAACAAAGATGTTAATTGACGCACTTACTATAAATATTGATCTAAATCAGTTATTTAGTGCATGGAAACATCACTATTTTGGTCAGTGTCATTAAAAGAAAAGAGATCTATATTTATTTCTTTCCCGGGCGTTATCATTCAGATTTTGTATACGAAGAATCATTCTTGCTGTGCGAAATTTACGTTCTGCTTTTTTGTCAGATTATACGAGATAGTTATTGGATGACAGGACAGAGCAGGGACGTTACACCTCATTTTGCGTGTCGCTGATAGTGCTGAAAACGACCGGATGTCACTGACTCTTATTTTCAATGCTCAGGGCAAAAGCATCACTGCGCTGCGGTGACTGCCTTGCAATCGCAATGCGAATAGCCGGTATGAGTCCGGCTGACCAGACAGCCAGCAGAAAGCTGACTCAGGCTTTCTTGATCATTACAGGATTAACCTGGCAAGGAACGGAGTGAAGAAAGCGTAGTTACACGTGGACGCGTTTACGACAATTTAATGGTACGCAAGGCAGACAACGAGGATGAACATAAAGCGGTGATGCACATAGACGCCTCTACAGCATTTTTGTGGCCGACAGCCCTGATGAATGCGCTAATTTTCACGTAGCGACGTCACTGCTTAAGTTGTGCAAAGCACCTGAGCAGAGAAACGGTCAGAATGCGCAGCAGTGCATCCAGCCAGCCGCAAAGGGCGAAGTCGTCATTGCATCGTCCGGCTGCAAATCTCCGATATCAGGTTTGTTGATGAGAGGATAGCGTGTAGAGTCGCTGAAGAAGATGTCCCGCAGGGAAAGCCATGCTGAATAACGTAGCATCACATTATTTCAGTTTCGGAACAGAGTAAGCGACAGTAACAAGGTCAGGCAGACGTTGTGATCGTTTCTGACAGATTTTGCTGTACAGAGGAAAACAGTCAGGATCAGCCCAAAATGGTGAGCAGACCATACAATAGAGCATCACGCTCCCGATCAGAATCAATATGCGCATAATGTATATTATGTTAAATTAGATATTAACAGCGCACTTATCGGCTGGATACTGCTCCGTTCTTTCCTGGTGTTCCGGCAATCGCACTGCCCTGCGTCTTAGAATTGATTCCTTCAAACTTACTGCCCGATAAGAACCCCGAACGACGATTCGGTCCGGGGTTGGTTTCATGACCGGTCAGTTATTTGAGATGCGAACGCAACTCTTCACCCGCCTGATTAATGGCTGTTCTGACCGTGGGTTCCTGACTTAACGCGTTCAGCAAACCGTAATCATGAATCATGCCATTGTAACGCGTCACGGTAACCGGCACGCCTGCTGCATCCAGCTTACGACCGAACGCTTCACCTTCATCACGTAACACATCCAGCTCTGCAGTCTGAATCAATGTTGGCGGCAGCCCCTTCAGCTGTTCAGTGGTGGCACGCAACGGTGATGCCAGGATGTTATTACGATCTTTTTCCGAAACGGTATAGTTATCCCAGAACCACTTCATCATGTTCTTCGTCAGGAAATGTCCGTCAGCAAATTGATCATACGACGCGGTGTCGAAACGCGCATCGGTAACCGGCCACAGCATTACATCATAACGGATGGCCGGCGTTTTAAACTGCTTCGCCTGCAAGGCAACCGCCGCCACCATGTTACCGCCAACGCTATTACCAACCAGCGCCAGACGTTTTCCGTCAACGCCAATTTCAGCGCCATGTTCGGCGACCCATTTAGTGGCTTCATAAGCCTGAGTAATTGCCACCGGGAAATGGGCTTCTGGCGATGGTTGATAATTGACAAATACCGCAGCAGCGCCGGATGCATTCACCATGTCACGTACCAGTCGCTCATGGGTCGGAAAATCACCCAGCACCCAGCCACCGCCGTGGAAGAACATAAACACCGGCAAGGTGCTGCTGGCGTGCTCGGGCTTAACGATGGTCAGCGTCAGAGGCTTGCCCTGTACGGTAATGATCTTCTGTGAAATCTGTGCCGGCGGCAGTTCTGCGCCCTTCTGCGCCCCCGTCAACACCGCTCGGGCATCTTTGACGGAGAGTTGCTCAATCGGTTTACCACTCCCGCTGTTGAGCGCCTTCAGGAAAGCGGCCACGCCTGCGGTCGGTTGCGGACTGTTTTCAGTGGGTGCAGCAAACGCGGTACTCATCTGGCTGGCTAACAATAATGCACTGGCGATCAGTTTCATTTTCATCACAGGGTTCCAATTAACTTGCTATTAAGTAGTGTGCTATCTGGTTGGCAGGACAATGACACGGCGAACCTGGATTGTAAACTACTAAATAGCACACTATTTATCTCAAGCTTTTACCCTCTCTGACTATTTTCGTCATTAACAGACTACTTTGCCGCTATCTGTATCGATTTTCAGCAATTAAGCACTGCGCCTGAGCACCTGAAAAAAGTTAAAAGCATAGAGTTTTTTTCTGGTTAAGTTCAGCATGGACGCCAACGGTGCTCGCTACCCTATCCCGCTGCCGCTGCCGCTGCTGAGTCCGTTCGGTTATACACCCTGTCTCGGTCAGACCTTTGTACGTATCCGGCTCGCTGACCAGACGTGCCGGATTCACATTCTCACGTCATTCGCGACGGAAAGCAGCCCGCCCACGAGTCGATACATGTCCGGTAGTTGATAACTGACGAGACGATTCTGTGGATAGATCAGAGGATTGCTATCGCTACGTTGCCCGCCAGGGGCCAGGCTTTGTTTTATTGCTGAATTCAGAGAGGATTTCATCTGGTGCCTCTGTTCCCTGATTAGCTATGACTGCACAGGTGCTGGACTATGATTAAGCAGAAACTTTGTATGATGTAACTAAAGACATTTTCCTTCTTTCTCAGAAATTTCACATTTCCTGCGGCTAAATATCTCTTTGCCCTCAGGCGCATTACTCTCTCTGCACTGTCACCCGACTTCAGACAATCAATAAAGGAAACATTGATGAAAACTTCATATGCCTTGATCGCAACATTACTGATGACCTCTGGCGCATCCGCTATCGCTGCTCAGCCTGCTACCGCTAAAAACCCACTGAGCGTGCACGTTCTTAACCTGCAAACTGGCCAGCCAACGGCAGGCATCGAAGTTGAACTGGATCAGAAGCAGCAGGATAACTGGGTGAAACTGGCGTCAGGCGTCACCGATAACAATGGTCGCATCAGCGCCCTGTTCCCGCAGGACAAAACAGCCAGCGCAGGCAGCTACCGCGTGGTGTTTAAAACCGGTGACTTCTATAAAAAGAACAACCAGAAAACCTTCTTCCCGGAGATCCCGGTTGAGTTCAATATGGAAGCCAGCGGTGAGCACTACCATATCCCGTTGCTGCTGAGCCCGTTTGGTTACTCTACCTATCGCGGCAACTGATCCCGATCCGGCACTCAGGTGCCGGATTTCCCCTCTCCCGCTACCCGCGCCGGAAAGCACTCCACCAGCCAGTCGATAAATACCCGTAGCCGTTGCGTTACGTGCCGGTTTTGCGGATAAACCAGATGAAACGCATAACCCGCCGGACGCCAGTCGTGCAGGATCTCAACCATTTCTCCCTGCCGCAGAATCGACGACAGCGAATAATTAAATGTCTGAATGATCCCAAGCCCTGCCAGTCCCGCGGCCAGATGCGCGTTGCTTTCATTGACGCCTATGCGATGCGCACTGGTGATCTCAATTTTCTCTCCCTGACGTTCGAACCGAAGCGGAAATGGCTTGCCGGTTTGCGGCGAGAGATAACTCACCAGCCGGTGTCCGTTGCGCAGTTCATCAGGATAGGCGGGCACGCCAAACGCTTTAAGGTAGGCGGGTGTCGCGCAGGTAATGAGCGTAGCGTGCCCTATCAGGCGGGCAATCAGTGAGGAATCGACCAGCGGACCGCCGCGGATCACACAATCAACGTTGTCACTGATAAGATTGACCGGGCGATCGGATACGCCCAGATCCAGCGTAATATCAGGATAGCGGGCAAAGAAATCGGGCAGCAGCGGAATCAGAACGTCCCTGGCGGTAGATCCGCCGACATCAATGCGTAACTGCCCACGCGGCTTACTGTGCAGTGAATTGAAACAGGCATCAATATCTTCGAGATCGTGCAGGATGCGCAGCGCTTTCTCATAGTATTCACGCCCTTCTGCGGTGACGGTCACGCGTCGGGTGGTGCGCTGCAGTAGCCTGACGGAAAGATGCGCCTCCAGCTCCTGAACCAGCTTACTCAGCGTCGCCTTCGGCATATTCAGCGAGTCCGCCGCCCGGGTAAAACTGCCGCTTTCCACCACCCGTGAAAAGGCTTTTATCGCCAGCAGCTGATCCATTCTATCTCCCTATTATCCACCCGTGTGGATAGTCATTTTCATTTTAGCGGATTTATCCGCCAATCCTCCTCTCTTACAGTAGCAATCAGTCCGGCAGCCCCGCTGACCGGGAATAACCCAAACTGTCTAAGAGACTATCCGGAGAAGAACTTATGAACGCATCACTCGCAGGAAAAATTGCACTGGTTACAGGCGGAACGAGCGGAATTGGCCTGGCTACCGCCCGGGAGCTGGCGGCACAGGGCGCACAGGTTTTTATAACCGGCCGTCGTCAGGCGGAGCTGGATGCCGCCGTCGCTGAAATCGGCGGAACCGTCAGCGGCATCCGCGCAGACGCCTCACAACTGCACGATCTCGATGAGGTTTACTCGCGAATTGCAGCACAGGCGGGACGCCTCGATATTCTCTTTGCCAACGCCGGGGGCGGCGACATGCTGCCGCTGGGGGCGATTACTGAAGAGCATTTTGACCGTATCTTTGGCACTAACGTACGCGGCATGCTGTTTACCGTACAGAAAGCCCTGCCTCTGCTGGTTGATGGCGCATCGGTAATTCTGACCGGATCGACTGCCGGAGCGCAGGGTACTGCGGCTTTTAGCGTCTACAGCGCCAGTAAAGCGGCAGTGCGCAATTTTGCCCGTTCGTGGGCGCTGGATCTGAAAGATCGCGGAATCCGGGTCAATGTCGTGAGCCCCGGCCCTGTCCGTACGCCTGGGCTGGGTGATCTGGTCAGTGAAGATCAGCGTCAGGGCTTGTTTGATGCGCTGGCAGCACAGATACCGCTTGGTCGCCTGGGTGAACCGCAGGAGGTTGCCCGCACCGTTGCGTTTCTCGCCTCGGATGCCGCCAGCTTTATCAATGCGGCAGAACTGTTCGTTGATGGCGGAATGGCACAGGTCTGAGAGTGACCCTGTAGCTGAATATCAGACCCGGGTGATTGTCATTATCCGCTACGCAAAATCCCGGTTCGCCGGGCGTGAGCAGCAAAGCTGCGCCTGGCTGAACCGTTAACGTAATAACCCCTGTCAAAGGCAGCAGGCTGCGTTGATCTGTAACCTGAATCCGGCACGCCGTCATAAAATGTCACGTTGAAGAAACACCCGCCTGGCAAATCCCCCGCTATAGTTATTGCCTGTCACGTCAGTCATAAAAACCATGGAGATAACATGAGCCAACTTTTTTCCACTGTCTCGCTGGGCGAACTTACGCTGGATAACCGCATTGTGATTGCGCCGATGTGCCAGTACTCCGCTGAGGCGGGCAATGCGACCGCCTGGCACCGTATCCATCTTGGCCAGCTGGCCTTTTCCGGCGCAGGTCTGATGATCATTGAAGCCACCGCCGTAGAGGATATTGGTCGCATCTCCCCAGGCGATCTCGGTTTGTGGAATGATGATAATGAAGCTGCGCTGAAAACGGTTCTGGAAGATGTCCGCCGCTACTCCTCTATTCCGGTTGGTATTCAGCTGGGCCATGCGGGACGCAAAGCGTCGTGTGCCGTACCCTGGGAAGGCGGTAAGCAGATTGCGCCTGAAGCCGGCGGCTGGCAAACCGTGGCTCCGTCCGCACTGAGCTACAGCGCGGATGAAGTGAAACCGGTTGCCATGCACACTGACGATCTGGCGAGGGTAAAACAGGCCTTTGTCGACAGCGCCCTGCGTGCGGTGCGTCTGGGAATTCAGCTCATCGAAGTGCATGCCGCACACGGCTACCTGCTGCATCAGTTCCTGTCGCCGCTGTCGAATCAGCGCAGTGATGAATATGGCGGCTCGCTGGAAAACCGTATGCGCTTCCCACTGGAGGTCTTCAAAGCCGTTCGCGATGCCGTACCCGCTTCCGTGCCGGTAGGCGTGCGCATTTCCGCCACTGACTGGGTCGAAGGCGGCTGGGAGATCAATCAGTCAATCGCCTTCTCGCGTGAGCTGGAAGCGCTGAACAGTGCCTATATTCATGTCTCAAGTGGTGGTTTGTCGGAAGATCAGAAAATCAGCGTCGGACCCAACTATCAGGTGCCGTTCGCCCGCGATATTCGTGAGCAGGTGTCGATTCCGGTGATTGCGGTCGGCTTAATCACTGAGCCGCAGCAGGCAGAAGATCTGCTGCAACAGGGTGAAGCTGATCTGGTGGCGCTGGCGCGCGGTATTCTCTACGATCCGCGCTGGCCGTGGCACGCAGCCGCTGCGCTGGATGGTAAAGTCCAGGTTCCGCCACAGTATCTGCGTTCTGAACCGCACGATGTAAAAGGCATCCTGACGCAGGATCAGTAAGCTTTAACGGGCAGACCGCATTAACGGCGGTCTGCCCGTTCTCTTATAAAATGCCTTTCAGCCGCAGATGCTGCAGCAGCATGATGGTCTTGGCATCCACAATCTCACCCTGGTCAATCGCCTTTAACGCCTGGTCAAAACCGAGCTCAAGCACCTCAATATCCTCACCCTCTTCCGCTATTCCGCCGCCTTCACCGCTACGCTGCTGATCGCCATACTCGGCAATAAAAAAGTAGAGTTTTTCAGTAACCGAACCGGGGCTCATAAAGGCTTCAAACACCTTCTGCACATGGCTGACACGAAAACCGGTTTCCTCTTCGGCTTCGGCAACAATACGCGCTTCCGGCGAGGCGTTATCCAGCAAACCGGCGGCCGCTTCAATCAGAAAGCCATCATGTCCGTTCAGGAAAATCGGAAAGCGAAACTGACGGGTCAGTACCACCGTACGTTTGTCACGGTTGTAGAGCAGGATCACTGCGCCATTACCGCGGTCATAGGCTTCACGGCTCTGCTCCTGCCAGCGACCGTCACGGCGCAGCAGCGAGAACGTATATTTCTTCAGGGTATACCAGTTGTCTGACAGCAACTGCTCATTGATGATGCGCACGCGGGGATGGTTCTGCTGCATGATGCTCTCCAGGATAGTAGACAGCCATCACGCTATCATGCACAATCGTGCAACTTCAAGAAAAAACATGCAAAGGCCAGTCATGCTATCCAGCCAGCGAAAACAGACGATTCTCGCCCTGCTCGCCCAGGAAAAACAGGTGCAGTCGCGCGATCTCAGCCAGCGCTTTGGCCTCTCCGAAGACTCTATCCGCCGCGACCTGCGTGAACTGGCGGCTGAAGGATTGTTGCAGCGGGTACATGGCGGCGCGCTGCCGGTTTCCGCTGCGCTGGCCACCTTTGAAACACGCAAAAGCGTGCAGACTGCTTCCAAACAGGTTATTGCGCAAAAAGCCGTTTCGCTGATCCAGCCGGGACAGATCGTACTGATTGATGGCGGGACCACCAGCGCGGAACTGGTGCGACTGTTACCCGCCACGCTGAGCTTTACCGCGGTCACGCACAGTCCCAGCGTGGCGCTGGCGTTAGCCGATCATCCACTCGTGGAGATCATACTGATTGGCGGGCAGCTCTATAAACATTCAGTGGTGACGGTGGGCGCAGCGATGCTGGAGTCGATCAACCGCATCAATGCCGATCTCTTTTTTATGGGCGTCACCGGCGTGCATCCGGCGGCGGGCCTGACCACCGGTAATTTCGAAGAGGCGACGGTCAAGCGTGCGCTGGCAGGACGTGCAGCGGAAACCGTGGTGCTGGCGTCAGCGGAAAAGCTGAACTCCGCCTCGGCGTTTGCCATAGGAGACCTGTCGCTGGCCAGCACGCTGGTCGTGGAAACGCTGCCGGATGAGGCGCTGCGACAGGCACTGAGCCAGCAGGGTGTGACGGTCATTTGAGTTCGTAGCAGGCCTGCAGCGCAAGATGCGGACCGGTCAATGGTCGCTGTGTGTCAGGAAACTGCTGTGCTACTGGCATCATTGAGCTTTGCGCCAGGGCCACCGTAACGGCTCCCTGCTGATAAGCCTGCTCTGCTGCTGCTGCAATCAGTGCAAAATAGCGTGTTGTCTCCCCCGCTTTAAACGCCGCCCATGCTCCCTCCACCAGCACGACCTCCACCTGGCTGCCGGGCTGGCAGAAAAGTGCCCGCGTCGCCGCCAGCGTTGATTCTGCCGCACAGAGCGCAACCTTGCGCCCTGCCTGACGCTGCAGTGCCTCCGCTAGCATTTCGTCGGTGCGCATGACCCGATCCTGCGCGCTGAAATCACCGGCAACTGGGCCCAGCGTCGAGCAGGTGATCAGTACCGCATCAAACTGCGGCAGCAGCGTTTCAATCATTTGGGCAATACGGCGGCGTAACGCAGTCGTCATCCCGCCGCTGCGTTCCGCTTCTGCCAGCAGCGCAGGCATCACCAGATGATTCAGCGGTGGATTGTCACGCGCCAGTGCGCGGGCGGCATCATCAAATATCGCGATATTACTGGCCGCGGTGTGAAAGCAAAGAATGTTCAGGGTGAGCTCCGGTACAGGTCAGTTTGCGGATTGACAGGCTGCATGCTGGATAACAACACGATAACCATCCCTGTCGATAAATGTCACGCCCCGTTGGTCCCAATAGGGATTAAATGCAGGAACCCGCATAAATCCTGCCTCATCCATACAGGCACATCGGGCCAGCCAGTCAGGCCGTTGCGGAATGTAGAGCACCAGCAGGTCCTCATCTGTCGGCGATGGCCGGACGGGATGCGTGTGACAGAGCGTGAATTCGAGATGCCAGCCCACCCCTTCAACGCCCAGCATCACGCCACTGAACCCCTGATGATCAGTAAACTCACCGATTTCTTGCAACCCCAGCCCGTGGCAATAGTTCTGACTGCTTTGCGTCAGGTCTGTCACCGGTCGGGCAATACGCAGATGCTGGATAATCATGGTTCTCTCCCTGTAGAGTTCACTGATATTTATCACAATCTTCAGAGCTTCCCGTGACGCCGGATGCGCAGCAACTTCCCATGCCCATAAATTGAAGGCATAAAAAAACCCGCCTTAGCGGGTTTTGGAGGAAGCTGACAGTCAACCAGCCTTTGCTTCGCGTGAACGCACTGTGCCTGAGCGCTCCGCAAGATCAAAAGATTCTTTGAGCTGACGCATTGCTTCCGCTTTACGCTCTGCAACTGTCATTTTTTTCAGGGTTGAAATATCGTGTTTTGAGTACATAACCTCTTCCTCCTTCGCCTATGGCGGTATTCACTTCATACATTACATCACGGGGCGGATGCTGTAAAACCCGGTCTAGAAGCGTTTTAGCTTCTCTGTTTCGGCAATCGCAAAATATGCCCTGGCCCTGTAAGTCTTGTGGTGAAGCGTAATGATAGTCGCCTCCCTCTGACCTGGATGCGTGGCATGCCGCACTGCTGATGACCCGCCTGCCCGTTTTTTGCAAGCGGATGTGAACAGCCATCAGCCTGAACCCATGACGCGAATGGTCCTGCATCCGCTGTGTCCCCGTGGTTAGCACCCTATGCCCTGTTATCGGTAAATCAGCTTACCGCTCACAGCGCTAAACGCATTCCCGCCGTGGTCATCTACACTTTCCCGGTATTCATATGGTGATGCCCTGAGCATTGCCCGGCTATAAAAGGATGACAATATGACTGAACAAGCAACCCAGAACCATGCCTGGTTACTGGCTTCACGCCCACACGGTGAGCCGACCAAAGAGAATTTCCGCCATGTGGCGCAGCCCGTCCCGGAAATCAAAGAGGGTGAAGTACTGCTGAAAACCATCTATCTCTCGCTTGACCCCTACATGCGTGGGCGGATGGACGAGGGTAAATCCTACGCCGCGCCGGCAGAGCTGGATCAGCCGATGGTGGGCGGCACCGTCTGTCAGGTCGCCGAATCGAAAAACAGTGACTTTAAGACCGGTGACTGGGTGCTGGCGCAGAGCGGCTGGCAGGAATATGCCGTCTCCGATGGCAAAGAGATTGCGAAGCTGGGCAACGATCTGCCTCATCCCTCATGGGCGCTGGGTATTCTCGGTATGCCAGGCTTTACCGCCTATATGGGTCTGATGGATATTGGTCAGCCGAAAGCGGGTGAAACCCTGGTCGTTGCCGCCGCAACCGGTCCGGTGGGCGCAACGGTCGGCCAGCTGGGTAAACAGAAAGGCTGCCGTGTCGTTGGTGTGGCGGGCGGTGAAGAGAAATGCCGTTACGCGGTCGATACGCTGGGCTTTGATGCCTGCCTCGATCACCACAGCGCCGACTTTGAAGAGCAGCTGAAAAACGCCTGCCCGGATGGCATCGATATCTACTTCGAAAACGTCGGCGGCAAAGTGTTTGATGCCGTATTCCCGCTGCTGAACACCGCTGCGCGCGTGCCGGTCTGTGGTCTGGTCTCGGCTTACAGCCAGCGTGAGCTGCCGCAAGGCCCGGACAGAACCTCTCTGATCATGGCGGGCATTCTGAAACGCCGTATCCGTATGCAGGGCTTTATCATCTTCCAGGATTATGGTGACCGTTACCCTGAGTTCCTGGAGGCGATGCGTCCGCTGGTGGAGAACAAAAAAATCCACTATCGCGAGCACATGATTGAAGGATTAGAGAACGCGCCACAGGCGTTTATCGATATGCTGAATGGCAAAAACTTTGGTAAAACCGTGGTGAACGTCGGCGCCTGATGACGTTAGCGTGCCGCGTCACTGACGTGGCACGCCATTAATCAGTGCGGCTGCCGGGAAACGTGTTCGGCAGCTGCACGATTTGCCGCACTCACCGCTTCTGCCAGCGTCACCCCGCTACTCAGGCGCTGACACAACACGCCGACAAAACAATCCCCGGCACCGTGGGTGCTCACCAGTGTCACCTTCTGCGCCGCCAGTGTATGCGTCTCTCCCGCCTCGCTGTAAGCCACACCATGTTCACCAGCGGTAACCACCACTCTGGCAAACCGGCTGGCCAGCGATTCTGCCGCTGAGCGCGCCGACGTCAGATCCTGCACGCTAATCCCGCACATATCGCGCGCTTCAATGGCGTTCACCACCAGCAGATCGATACAGTTTTCAAACGCGGCTGACAACGGCCGGGCGGGCGCGGCGTTGACGCAGACCGTAATCCCCCGCTGCTGTGCCGCCTGGGCCGCACAGAGGTTCACCGCTTCCGGGACTTCATTTTGCAGCACCAGCAGCGACACCGCCTGCCAGAAGCCGGGCTGCTCAAAGGTCTCCAACGGGATCTGCTGATTAGCATTGGAGACCACCACAGCACCGTAATCTCCTTCGGCATCGGTAATCGCCACGCTCATCCCGGAGGGAAGCGCATCAATGATGCTGACGGCGGTGCAATCGACCCCGGCCTGCTGCAGATGATCCAGCAGGAATTGCCCCTGCTGATCGCACCCCACTGAACCGGCGAAGCGCACAGCGGCACCCGCGCGTGCCGCTGCGACGGCCTGATTCCCCCCCTTGCCACCAAACTTATAGTGACAGGCGCTGCCCATCACCGTTTCGCCTTTTTCCGGGCGATGGTGTGCATCCAGCATAATGTCGTAGTGAAGACTGCCGGTGACTGCAATTTTGCTCATAGCTAGAATTCCCGCAGATCCTGAACCGCATGCTGGGTTTTCATCAGGTTCTTCTCCGCCCGCTTCAGATCTTTCTTGGCGATAGCGACAAACAGCGCATCCAGAATATTGAGCTGGGCGATGCGTGACGCGGCGTTTTCACCCAGCAGATGCGATCCCTGAGAGGTTGAATTGAGGACCACATGCGCACTCTTCGCGATCGGGGATTCGGCGTAGTTGGTAATGGCGATAACTTTCGCGCCATTCCTCCCCGCCAGTCTGACCGGATCGTTCACCGCACGCGTAGCACCCGAATGGCTGATGGCGATAACCACATCGTCATCAGATAACACGGCGGCTGACATCAGCATGATGTGGGCGTCGTCATAGGCTGTCGACTTAATGCCAATCTTCAGCATCTTGTGTGACAGGTCCCGCGCCACGGCGGCAGAGCCGCCCACGGCGTAAAGATCGATATGACGCGCTTTAAAGATAATGTCCGCCGCACGATTGAATTCAGAAACATCCAGAATCGATAAGGTCTCTTCAATCGCCTGGATAGAGGTCCTGAAAACTTTGGCCAGCAACTGCTCCGACGAATCATCCGGCTCAATTTCCGCATGCAGCCCTGCCACTTCAGACTGGTTGTAATAGATCAGGCCACTTCTGAAATGCCTGAAGCCGGTGAAGTTAAGTTTTTTGGTAATCTTAACGATCATCGCTTCAGAGACATTATTCTCCCGCGCAATCTCCTTTAATGAGGATTGCTCGGTAATGTCGGTTCGGGCAATTATCGCCTCAGCTACCCGACGTTCTAACGGCGTCAGCTGGGGCAAACGCATACGAATCTGAGCGCCAATGGCTCGCGGATCTTGCTTCATTACTTGCCTCGGGTCGCCCGGTCAATCAACATCGCTATGATAATAATAAGGCCGGTAGCGAGCAATTGGTAAAAGGCCTGAATGTTCAGTAAGGTCAAGCCATTACGTAACGCACCGAGGATAACCACGCCGATCAGCGTTCCGAAGATACTGCCCTTGCCGCCCATTAACGACGCACCGCCAATGGCCGCCGCCGCAATCGCATCCAGTTCCCACAGGTTGCCGATGGTCGGTTCGGCAGCCCCCAGACGACCAATCAGAATCAGCGAGGCCAGTGAGGCCAGTAAGCCGGAGAAGATATAGACCGTGACCTTGGTGCGCTTAACCGGCACACCCGCGACCCGCGCCGCCTCTTCATTGCCGCCAATCGCCAGAATATATTCCCCCAGCGGGGTCTTATTCATCACCGTCCACAGCAGCAGCGCAATCACTGCCACAATCACAATCGGCGTCGGGATACCGAAAAGCGTACTGTTAATCAGGCTGCGAAATTCCAGCGGAATACCGAAGATGGGATTGCCGCCGGTGTAGATCAGCGCAATGGCCCGGAACAGCGACAGGCCGCCCAGCGTCACAATAAACGGCTGCAGCCCGGCATAGGCGATCAGTGTGCCGCTGAACAGCCCGCACATCGCGCCCACACCCAGCGTCGCGAGGATCGCCAGCGGCACCGGCACGCCCGATGCCATCAGGGTTGCACCCAGCACCGCAGAGAGCGCCGCCGTGGGGCCGACCGAGAGGTCAATCCCGCCGGAGATAATCACCAGCGTCATGCCCAGTGCAATCAGGGCGTTGATTGAGGACTGCTGCAGAATATTCAGCAGATTAGGCAGGGTGAAAAAGACCGGCGACAGAAACGAAAATGTCACCACGATAATCAGTAAGCCAATTAAGGTACCGGCATCACGCAGATTAAATTTAAGCCGCAGCGCAGGTCGGGTACCCGGCCCGGTAGATGTCTGAGTTGTCATAGTTATAACCTTAAATAGTGTCAGGTAAGCGGTCAGGCGGTCTGGTCGATATCTTTGATGGCATAACGGGCAATGTTCTCTTCGGTGATCGCGCTGCCGGTTAACTCTTTGGTTATCCGGCCCTCGCGCATCACCAACACCCGATCGGAGATGCGCATGATCTCGGTCATTTCTGACGACACCACCACAATGGCTTTGCCCGCCTGGGCCAGTTTTTCAATCAGGTGATAGATTTCAGACTTGGCACCAATATCGATACCGCGCGTCGGTTCATCAAACAGAAACACATTGGCATCCGCCGCAACCCAGCGGCCGATGATCACTTTTTGCTGATTGCCGCCGCTCAGCGTGCCGATGGTTTTCTCAATGTCGAGCGGGCGCAGTTTCAGGTCGCCCATGACCCTCAGCGCCTCGCGGTCCAGCCGGGCCTGGTTCATCAGCCCCGCCGACGTGAAGCGGTGCATCGACGGCAGCGCCATATTCATCTTCACCGCCCGCTCTTTGATAATGCCCTCTTTTTTGCGGTCTTCTGGTACCAGGCCAATGCCCGCCTTGATCGCCGCACGCACGTTGTGGTTCTTCACCGCGGCACCGTTGACGCTCACCGTGCCACGGGTGCGCCTGTCGATACCGGCAATCAGCTTCAGCAGTTCGGTGCGCCCCGCGCCAACCAGTCCGGCAATGCCCAGCACTTCGCCCGCACGAACGCTGAAGTTTGCCGCCACCACCTCATTGCCACGCGTCAGATCCTCTACCCGCAGCACTTCGCGATCGGTGACAAAGGCCTGATGGTCAAGCTTGTCGATCTTCCGTCCGACCATTTTGGCGACGATGCTCTCCTCATCCTCATCATTGATATTGACCACCCCAACCTGCTTTCCGTCACGCATAATGGTGGCGCGGTCGCACACCCGGAAAATCTCATTCATCTTGTGCGAAACATAGATCAGCGAGACGCCGGTCGACTTCAGATCGCCAATCAGCTCTGCCAGCCGGTCAAATTCGCGTGGCGTCAGGCTGGAGGTCGGCTCATCCATGGCGATGATTTTGGCGTCATCCAGCAGCGCCCGGGCAATCTCAACGATCTGCTGCTGCGATACCTTGAGGTTCCTGATCGGCGTATCGGGATCGATAGTGGGATCCAGCGTCTTCAGAATCAGGGTAGCCCGCGCCAGCTGGGCCTTTTTATCCACCCACCAGCCTCCGGCGCGGGTCAGCGGGCGACCCAGAAACATGTTCTGCGCCACGGAAAGCTCAGGCACATGCTGTAACTCCTGGTGGATCATTGCGATCCCGGCCTGACGGGCGCTGAGCGGACTGCGGATCTGCACCCGGTTTCCATTGACGCTGATCTCTCCGCTGTCCGCGCCGCGAACGCCGGAGAGGATATTCAGCAGCGTCGACTTACCCGCGCCATTTTCCCCAATCAGCGCGTGCACCTCGCCGGGCCGCACTGAGAAATCGACCTCCTGCAGCGCGGCGGCGTTACCGTAACTTTTGCTGATGCCACGCATCATTAGGCGAAACTGTTCCATACCCGCTCCCGCTGACTTATTGTTGAGCCAGCAGCTGACGCAACCGGTTGTTGTCTTTGGTTGAGAACGCTTCGACATTCTCTTTGGTGATCAGCGCCTGGGGTGTCGAGACAACGCGCGACAGTTTCTGTCCATTGATCAGCCGGATAATGACGTCCATCGCCACTTCACCGGTCAGCACCGGGAAACTGTCGACCGTGCCGGTCAGCTCGCCGCGCTTAATCGAGGCGTAGGCATCGGAAATACCGTCAGTGCCAAAGATGGCCACCTGTGACGCTTTGTTCTGCGCGCGTACCGCCTCCACCACGCCCAGCGCCATGGTGTCGTTGTTAGCGTAGAAGCCGATTAAATCAGGATGCTGCTGCAGAATGGTCGATGCGGCGTTAAAGGCCTGCTCGCGACTCCAGTTAGCGGGCACGCTGGCCACGATGGTGAACTTCCCGGCGCTGTCCAGCGTCTCTTTAAAGCCACGGGTGCGCTGTCCGGCGGCATAAACCCCTGGCTGCCCTTCAATCACCGCCACGTTGCCGCCCTGCGGATGGTGCTGAATAAACCATTTGGCCACCCGCACGCCATTGTCCTTCTGGACGTTGCCGACGTAGTAGCGCGCATTCGGCATCACCGCATCATTAACGTTCACCACCGGGATATTTTTACTGTTGGCACTCTCCAGTGCAGGCTCCAGGTTGATATCGGTCTGCGGCGAAACCAGCAGGCCGTTAAAGCCCTGCGAGATCAGGGTTTCCGCAATGGAGAGCTGACCAAGCTGATCGTCTTCATTGGCCGCCGCCTGATAAGCGACAGTGAAACCATACTTTTTCGCCGCGTTCTGGTAGCCCTGGCCGAGTGAGCGCCAGTACTCATTGGTCAGGGTTTTCGATACCCCGCCAATCTTCAGCGACTTATCGACTTTTGGCAGTGCGCCATATTTGGTGTCGAGCTGGGTCCAGTCGGTGCGATCCGGTTCGGTATCGGATTGCAGCGGTGCCAGTTCTGCCGCATAAACCGTGCTGCAGAGCAGTGAGGAGGCGATAAGAGCAAGCAGGCGTTTTTTCATTTTTTATTCTCAGGGTGTTGGGTAGAGGTGTGATGTTTTTATGATTAATCGGCTGTCAGCGCGCCAGCATGATGTCATTGACGATCTGCTGAGAGGCCACCGCATCCTGACGCCCGATGGCCGCCAGTAACGCCGCGTTGTCGTGCAGCTGGTCACAAAGCCTCAGCAGACGGGTCACGGTCGCAATATTGCTTTCTGCTTCACGGATCGGGTCAAGACCGCTGGCATCCGGGAAGGTATCGAAGTAGTAGGCACCGCGGTAGCCATCACGCTGCATCTGCCAGAGAAACTCCAGCGTGGCGCGTGGGTTAACTGAGCCGACCATCAGGCCGTCATCACGCTTGCCCCAGCCGTCGTTAAGGTCCAGCCCCAGCAGCCGTGAGCGGCGCGCCACCATGGCAGCGGCGTAAGCCGGGATCTCATTGGCAAACAGTACATGAGCAAAATCCAGTGTGATCCCCAGGTTGGCGCAGCCCGCCTCTTCCACGGCCAGCAGACAGGTGGTGGCGTTGGGAAAGATGCTGTAGGCGCGTGGCTCATTGGGTTTATATTCGATGCTGACGTCAACGTCCGGTGCATACTCCGCCACTTCACGCACGGCGCTAACCGCATCCTCCCAGATCTTCTTATAGTCCGCCTGGAAGCAGTAATCGAAACCGTCCTGCCCCATCCACAGCGTCATCAGCCGTGAACCAAATTCCCGACCCGCGTCAATGCCCCGTTTGGTCAGCTCAATCGCTTCGCGACGCACTTTCTCGTCGGGATGGGTAAACGCGCCGATTTTGAACTGCGGCGCGTCCCAGCGCATCTGCATACCGTTAACGGCCAGACCCGCATCACTGATCGCCTGGCGCAGTGTGGGGATATCGCTGGTGAGATGTTGCGGAAAGTTGAGGTCGAGATGCGTTAAGCCTTTGACCTTGCCTGCACGGGCAACCATCTGCAGCACAGAGGGCTTGCCCTGCTGATCGGGCCAGTAGAGGTGCGCCCCCGAGGCGAAAGAGTTAAGACGGGTAGCAAATTTCAGTTCCGACATGAGCATCAATCCTTCAGAGTGCGTATTGTGAAGTACTTTTCTTATTCACGCTTAATTGTGAAGTCATATATTAATCTACGCCTCGCGGCTTAATGCGCAAGTCTGTCAGGCAGGAGAAATCGTTAAAGCGGGAGCGCTGTCACGAAATGGTTTCGATGCGTTATCAGATGATGTGAATGCGGAGATGAAAGAATTGAGATGAAATACAACAGGTTGTCGCGCGAAGCCGGGTGTGAGATCTGGCAGGCAGAGGTGTGAAAAAAGCTGAGCGCCAGGGCGGCGCTCAGCGGGTCGGTTTTTTAAAAAATCACTTCAGACGGAAAGCGACAACGCTGTCGCCCGCCGTGGTACCGAGCGAGCCGTGGCCGCCCGCGGCAATCACCACATACTGCTTGCCATCTTTGCCCATAAAGGTGGATGGCGTGGCCTGCGCTCCGGCACTCAGTTCAGTCTGCCACAGCAGTTCGCCGGTGGTGCTGTCGTAAGCACGGAAGAAGTTATCTGCCGTTGCGCCGTGGAACACCAGATCACCCGCCGTCAGCAGCGGTCCGCCGTGCGCCACCATGCCCATCGGGAAACCGAGCGGGAAGCGGCCAGGCAGGAAGCTGGTCTTGAGGTTTTTGGTGGTGCCGACGCGGCGCAGCCATTCTGTTTTGCCGGTGGTCAGATCCACACCGACCATCCGTCCCCACGGTGGCGCGATGCAGGGAATACCCAGACCCGACGCCATCTGCTGGATGTGGATAGCGTAGTCACCGTGGAAGTTCTCATTCCAGTACGGCGTACCATCTTTGGTGAAGGTACGCTGGGTTTCAGTTTCCGGCGTGCGTCTGATGAGGTTGTATTTGTAAGCCAGGCGTACCGGTGCCGCAATCAGCATCTGACGCTGTGGATCAACCGCTACTGAACCCCAGTTAAACACCCCGATGTTGCCCGGGAAGATCAGCGAGCCTTTCTCCGTTGGTGGCGTCCACGGGTTACCGTCATAGCGCAGCTCACGGAACGTGGTGCGGCAGGCCATCTGGTCAAACGGCGTAATGCCCCACATTGACTTCTCAGTCAGCGGCTGCGGAATGAAGTTCAGGCTTGAGACCGGCTGAGTCGCCGCATACTGCTCGCCTTTAATACCATCCGTGGAGACCTTAACCTGCTCTACCGGATAAACCGGTTCGCCGGTCAGGCGGTTCAGCACAAACAGGTTGCCGGTTTTGGTCGGCAGGATCACCGCCGGTTGCGGTTTGCCCTGATAGTTGATGTCCACCAGCGACGGCTGTGACGGGTTATCGCGATCCCAGAGGTCGTGGTTCGAACTCTGATAACGCCATTTGAACGCACCGGTTTTCAGATCCAGTGCCACCAGCGCATCACGGAATTTTTCAGTGTTGCTGGCGGGATCGCGTTCCAGTCCCACTTCATCCGGCGAGGCGTTACCAAACGGCACATAGACCAGGCCGTTTTTCAGATCGGCGCTCAGGGTGGCCCAGGCGACCGGGGTATCCTGCGGATAGGTTGCCCCTTCAGCGACCGGTGCGGTGTTATCCGGGTTAGCCGGATCGAAGTTCCACACCAGACGACCGCTGACGGCATCATAGGCACGGATCACACCTGATGGGTTACCGCTGTTGAAGCCGTTATCCATCACCGAACCGCCGACAATCACCAGGTTGCCCGCCACCAGTGGCGCGGCAGTCTGCATCAGCGCGTGCGGACGCACCTCGCCCATGTTGGCGCGCAGATTCACCACACCGTTGTCACCAAAGTCAGCACAGGCTTTACCGGTATCGGCATCCAGCGCCAGCAGGCGGGCATCGGTGGTCGCATTGAAAATACGCTTGCGGCAGATGGCCGGCGATGTGCCCGTCTGCTGCTGCGCCTGCTGACCGGCATCGAAGTAACTCACGCCACGACAGGTCTGGTGCTGCTGCAGATAAGAGCGGTTTTTATCCGGCGTCGTTTTCCACTTCACCGCACCGGTTTCCGGGTCGAGGGCATGGACTTCGTTGTGCGGCGTACAGAAGTAGAGCATGCCGTTGGCTTTCAGCGGTGTCGCTTCAAAGGTGTATTCGGTCGCATCGTCACCCTGACGCAGGTCGCCGGTGTGATAGGTCCAGGCCACTTCAAGATCTTTCACGTTATCTTTAGTGATCTGCTTCAGCGCCGAAAAGCGCTGGCCATCTGTGGTTCCGCCATAGGCGCTCCACTCTTCAGCGGCACCGCCGGTCGCAGAGGCGTTGCGCGGCGTATTAATGGCGCCCTGCTGCGGCAGCGGATCGTAGAAGCAGAGACCGATGACCAGCAGCACCATCAGGACGACGGAACCCCCGAGGAAAGGATGGAAACGACGCTGCCCCTGATAGAGCGGACGCACCACCCACGGCAGCGCCAGCCAGAGACCCAGCACGCCAAACAGGTCGCCGCGCGGGATCCACTGCCATTTGTCGAAGCCCACTTCCCAGATAGTCCAGAACAGAGTGATCCACATCAGCAACGCATAAAGCGTCAGTGCACTGCGTTTGTTCATCAACAGCAGAATCGCGCTGAGCAGAACGCCCACGCCCATCAGCGCATAGAACGCGCTGCCTCCTGCAAGCAGGAGTTGTCCTCCCATGTAAATCAGGGCGATAGCAAATATCACCATGATTATACTGGTTATTTTATTGATCATGATCCATCCTCGGGTCATTAGCGGCAATTGAAAGGTTAAGCTGGAAACATAAATTCAACGAGATTTTAACTTACGCACGAAATATGTAAAAACGTGTATAAGCGTTAATCATTAGAAATATTTATTATAAATGTCACCTGTTAATGCGGTCAGGCCGCTTTTTTTACTTTCTGAAGGGCTGATTACGGGATATCCATCACAAAAAATTAACCATAGGCTGCTAACGACCGCACCTTTTGTTCAAAGGCGATTAATTAACAGACAAGCCGCCCTTCTGTAACGCCAGCTAAAGTGTGCCCGACGAAAGATTTTCAGAGTCAAATAATCATAATGGTTTATTAACTCTGTTCTGAAATAACTCTTATTGCTGAAATCGGGAATGTTACTGCCCTGCTGTTATTATTGGCGGCTTCATCAACGCTGGTGCGGTGTCGCTGCTGTTCAAATGATTTAATTGTGCCAGCCTGAACGCGTTTTTTATTATTTTCCTGAAAAATAACACTCAGGAAATAGATTAATGAACAAAGGGATTTTGCCGATGAAAACGATTTCAGATATTCCGTAGCATGACGCTTATTTTATCTGTGATATATATCAGCTCTCTTATATTCGTTTATCCGGCCAGCAGGCGGGATTTTTCTGGCAGCAATAAACCAGGCAGGTTAACTATGACCGCACTTCATGCTATTTATCGCAAGTTTCGTTTCCCTTTTAAGTTTCTTAATGCTGCCATTCGCTATCCTGCTGCGCAGGCACGGGTAAAGCGGTATTCCGTCATGTCGATAGAAGAGACTGTCGATCTGTTATTACGTAACCCACAATTATCTCTGGCCCGTTATGGCGACGGTGAACTGGAAATGACCTGGTATAAAAATATCGGTTTTCAGCCATTTGACCCGAATCTCTCTGCACGGCTCAAAGCCTTGCTGCAGCAGGATTCAGGAGCCAACCCGAACTGTCTGATCTGTCTGCCGGATGCCTTTCGTACCACCCGTAATATGCGGGGCGGGTCGGCCCTGTTCTGGTTCTTCCATAAATCATTTTATTTTAAATATTATGAGGGCCTGCTGAATAAACAGTACCAGTATGGAAATACCTCGGTGACCCGTCCCTATCACGATTATAAAGGCAAGCAATTATCCCGGACGATATTTGATAAGTTTAAACAGCTCTATCAGGGCCGCCGGGTATTAATTGTGGAAGGCAGTGGAACGCGCCTGGGATTAGGCAATGATTTACTGGAGGGAGCCAGCGAAGTGAAACGTATTACGACGCTGAACCGTAATGCCTTTTCCGTCTATGATCGTCTGTTTGATACCGTTTTAAAGAATGCCGTCAACTTTGACCTGGTCTTGATTTCATTAGGGCCGACCGCAACCGTGCTGGCATATGATTTAAGTCAGCACGGTATCCGCTGTATTGATAGCGGCCACGTCGATATTGAATATGAGTGGATGCTGGCCAGTGCCACCAGCAAAATAAAAGTGGACGGAAAAAACGTCAATGAGGCGGGCGTACTGCTGAGTGAACAGACTACGGTGGCAGATGCGACTTATCAGCAGCAGATTTTACTACACGTTGGCGAAATACCCCAGGTCGGGACGGCTGATACAGAAGCAGTCACAGAAGCCGTGGTTATCCCGTTGCCACACGTCAGCCCCAACCATCATAACGCCGCCTGAGCCTCACCACCGACAGGCAGCGGCTGCACCGCATTGAAGCTCAGGCGAATTATTAGCGGGATCAGTTAACCCCCTTCGGGGCGGGCTCAGGGGCCCGAATTCTGTGCTTGTCCGCGGTTTGCCGGATAAATGCTCTTTCCGGCATCAATTTTGCTTCTGCTCTCCTGAGACATTTAATCAGGAGAAGTGAGATGACAACCAGCCGTTACCGTTACACCATATTTTCACTGCTGTTCCTGATCGCCCTGATCAACTATATCGATCGCGGCGCCCTGTCGTTTGCGGCTAACGCCATTGCGGCGGAGTATCACTTCAGCAAAGTCCAGCTCGGAGCCGTGCTGGGCTACTTTGGCTTTGGCTATCTGTTTGGTTCGCTGTGTGGCGGCTTTCTTGCCGACCGTATCGGCACGAAAAAAGTCTGGCTGCTGGCAGGCGTACTCTGGTCGCTGCTGGAGATCGCCACCGCCTGGGCGGGGGAACTGGGCATGGCGCTGTTTGGCGGATCCGCCATTATGGGCTTTGCTGCCCTTCGCATCATGTTTGGTTTTTCCGAAGGCCCGGCCTATGCGCTGATGAACAAGGCGATTGCTCACTGGGCACCCGATAATGAGCGCGGCTTTGCACTGGGCATCGGCCTGCTCTCGACCCAGGTTGGCGCGCTGCTGACCGCCCCGATTGCGGTGGGCCTGCTGCTGCTGACCCATGACTGGCGCATGATGTTTATCCTGCTCGGTGTTTTCTCCCTGCTGGCGATGGCGCTGTTTGCCCGCACCTTCAGCGACAGCCCGGAGAAAAGTCCACATACCAATGCCGCAGAACGTCAGCTTATCCAGACCGGTCAGCGCCGCAGCGCGGGCGACAGCGTACCACTGCCCTGGTGGCGCTTCTTTACCAGCCGCACCCTGGTCTGCAACGCGCTGGGCTACTTCTCATTCCTCTACATCACCTTTACCCTGGTGACCTGGATGCCGAAATATCTGCAGGATAATTTCCATTACGACCTGCACTCACTGTGGTACGTCGCGATGATCCCGTGGAGCGGCGCCTGTATTACGGTGCTGCTGGGCGGTCGCATTGCTGATGCCCTGCTGGCTCGCTTCCGTAATCTGCGTCTGGCGCGCAACTTGTTTGCCGCCGTCACGCTGTGCGGCACCGCCTGCTGCTTTATGGCGATCCCCTATGTGCAGTCGGCTGCCGGAATTATTGCACTGATGACCCTGGGCAATGCGCTGAATGCACTGGTAAACAATGTCTACTGGTCGGTGGTGATTGATGTCACCCCTAAAGCGTCGGTGGGCACCTACAGTGGCATGACGCTGGCGATAGCCAATCTGGCAGCGATTATCTCTCCGATGCTCTGCGGCTGGCTGGCGGAATATTACGGCTACAACGCGATGTTTACCGTCACCGCGCTGATCGCCTTTGGCAGTATGCTGGCAATGACACTGCTGCAACCGGAGAAGCCGCTGGTGGCAGAGGCGCAGACCGGCGCAGCGGACGTTTCTGCCGCCTGATCTTAAAAGAGGATTTCCTGACACGCGGGTGATCACACACCCGCGAAGAGTGACACTCCCTGAAAGGCTGCCGCTCAGGCGGCCTGACCTTGTTATTGGGCGGGATAAATTGACTGTTCGGGGATGCCCCGACGATCCCTGCGGCTGGCGATCAGCCATAGCAGTGCCGTCGCAAACCAGCCGATGATCCACGAGACATCATTACCGGCAAAAATCCAGGTTAGCGAGCCATGGTGCAGCGGATTATCGATAAACGGCAGTTGCACCAGCACGCCCAGAAAATAGACGTTAATACCGGCCAGGTTCCAGCGTCCATAGCGCCCGTCCGGCTGCGACAGTGCCGGGACATCAACCCTGCCCCTGGTGATCAGATAGAAATCGGTCAGGCTGATCGCGCTCCACGGCACAAAGAAAGCCAGCAGAAACAGCAGGAAGTGGGTGAAGGATTTCAGAAAGGCCGGTTCACTGAGCAGAGCAATGACGCAGGCCAGCGTAACCATAAGCACCACAAACAGAATGCGCCCGCCCCGACTCAGCGTGGTTTGCTGACGGAAACCAGAGACAATGGTGGTCAGTGACATAAAACTGCCGTAGGCGTTCAGCGTGGTAAACGTGATTTTTCCAAAGCAAATGGCGAAATAAATCACCATGGCCATAGTCGCCGTGCTGCCCATGCTCACGATGTAACCGACCTCATTGCCTGCAAACGCACTTCCGGCAATGGCAGCGACAATCACCCCCAGCGTCATTGAAGCCTGCGTGCCAAGTACGGTGCCAAAAAAGACTGAACTGAAGAGTTTCTTCGCGGAGACATCAGCTGGCAGATAGCGTGAATAGTCAGAGACATAAGGACAGAAGGCAATTTGCCAGGATGAAGACAGGGAGACCGCCAGCAGGAAATTTGCCGGGGTAAAGTGCTGATTCTGCCACACGGCTGATAAGTCATGCGCAGAGAACAGCGTGATAAACAGATAAGCAAAGGCTAAAACGCCAATGACGCTCGCCAGCTTGCCCAGTTGATGAATCACGCGATAGCCCAGCACCGCAATGATCACGATGAGGATGCTGAACAGGATCATCCCGGTTGAATGACTGACATGGATAAGTTTAGCCAGCGCCTGCCCGGCTAATACTGTCCCGCTGGCTGAAAATCCCACATACATAATGCACACCAGCACCAGAGGAATAACAGCACCAAACACGCCAAACTGCATACGGCTGGTGATCATCTGCGGTAAACCCAGGCGCGGACCCTGGATCGCATGCAAAGACATGATCGCTGCACCCAGAATCTGTCCCACCAGTAAGCCGATAAGAGACCACACGACGTCTCCACCCAGCACCACGGCCAGCGCACCCGTGACAATAGCCGTGATTTGCAGATTGCCACCAAACCAGAGCGTGAACTGGTTAAAGGGATGACCATGACGTTCACCCAACGGGATGTAATCAATGGAGCGGGTTTCTGACAGGCCCTGTTTCTCTGAGCCTGAATAATCTGATACAGATGATTTGACCGACATAGATTCCTCGCTGGAACAGTGAGAGACGTGTTGACTGAAAGCGTGATTTGCCCAGTCCAGGGTTGAGAGTACATGTCTATACAAGCAGCGATATTGTCATGCGCATCGGGAAGTTACAAGGCAACCGGTCATTGGAAAATGTGATGATATCGACAGGCCTGTCATGATGGGGCAGGAAAGGATGAGGGAGCGCGGGGACCTGTTTCCGGGGGATAACGCCCTTATGGCGGGGCGTAAAACGGGAGTAAGGCATTTTGTTCGATCACCGCTACAGGCGACAGCGATGATCGGGTAACGCGTACGATGTCAGGCCTGTCAGTTTCAGAGTGTGCGGAAGAGGAAAAACCCTGACGGTTACCCTTTAGCCACTACCCGCTGACGATGACAGTCGGCCGGTTCCAGTTTTTGCCCCTGTGAAGAGATAACCTCCAGGCGTGGCAGCGGCTTTCCTTCCGCATTATCCAGCAGCACGGAGTGGGTTTCGCCCTTCTCAAACAGGTAACGCTCGCCCCACTGGCGCATCGCGACCACAACCGGAAACAGCGAACGGCCTCTTTCGGTCAGGACATATTCGCTGTAGGCGCTGCCGTCGGAGGCAGGCGCAATCTCAAACACTCCTATCTCCACCAGCTGCTTCAGGCGTGACGCCAGGATATTTTTCGCCAGCCCCAAATTCCGCTGGAAGTCACTGAATCTGCGGACGTCATCAAAGGCTTCACGCACGATCATCATGCACCAGCGCTCACCTATCGACTCCAGGGTTCTGGCGACCGGACACTCGCTGGTTCTCAGGGATTCCTGCTTAGCCATGCTCTTCTCTCACGCTGCCTGTCTCATGATGGCAGTTTAGCCACTCCGAAAAGAAGTTGCAAAAAAAAACCAGCCCGGTTAAAGATATCGCCAATCCAGTTTCAAATAAAAACCAGAAAGGAAAGCAACATGACCTGTACGATTGGCAAGGCGCGTGATCCTGAAGCCGATTCGCCCCCAGCCGCGATCCCGGTTCTCTCGTCCCGGATGATCTTTTTTTTCTCACTCACCTCTGCGCTGGCGGTCGCCAATGTTTACTCGGCACAGCCTCTGCTGGAGTCGATCGCCGCCAGCCTGCAGGTTTCCACCGGCACCATTGGCACAGTGGTAACGGCCACGCAGAGCGGCTACGCCCTCGGGCTGATCTTTCTGGTGCCGCTGGGCGACTGCGTGAACCGCAAAAAACTGGTGATTACCCAGTTGCTGCTTTCCGTAGTGGCGTTAATCACTGCTGCGGTTGCACCAGACCTGATGACGCTGCTCTGTGCAATGCTGCTGGTGGGATTAATGGCGGTGGTCACGCAGCTGATGGTGGCGTGGGCCGCCATGTTGGCGTCACCAGAACAGCGCGGACAGGTGGTGGGCAGCGTAACCAGCGGCATCGTGATCGGCATCCTGCTGGCGCGGTTTGTTTCCGGGATGATTGCTGACCTGGCGGGCTGGCGGGCGGTCTATCTGACGGCTGCCTGCCTGTTACTCCTGATCTCGCTCATCCTGGCGAAAGTGCTGCCCGCCACAGCAGGTCAGACGCGGCGCACATCTTATCCTCACCTCTTATTGTCTGTTTTCCGTCTCTTCCTCACGGAACCGCAGCTGCGCAGACGAGGGATCCTGGCGCTGCTGATTTTTGCAGCCTTCAGTATGCTCTGGTCTTCGATGGTACTGCCACTTACCGCCCTGTCACTGTCACACACCCAGACCGGGATGTTCGGCCTGGCCGGCCTTGCCGGTGCGCTGGCGGCCTCCAGAGCAGGCGCATGGGCTGACCTGGGCCTGGGGCAGCGTGCCACCGGCTTAGCCCTGGCGTTGCTGACCTTCTCCTGGCTGCCGATAGCCGCGCTTCACACCTCGTTAATGTTGCTGATTTTCGGGGTGATCCTGCTCGATTTCGCCGTCCAGACGGTACATGTGATAAATCAGAGCCTGATCGTGGCCGCCCGACCCGAGGCGGCAAGTCGTCTGGTGGGTGCCTATATGTGCTTTTACTCGCTGGGCAGTGCGCTGGGGGCCATCGCCGCCACTCAGCTTTATACACACTGGGGATGGCAGGCTGTCTGCTATGCCGGTGCAGCGGTCAGTGCCTCTGCCTTTCTCTGCTGGTCCGGAGTACGTCACTCATGAAATTAACGCATCTGCTGCTCGCCGTCATGATCACCGCCATCTGGGGGGTTAACTTTTCCGTTATCAAACTCGGCCTGCAGGCGGTCGACCCGTTTATCCTGGCAGGTATCCGCTTTACACTCTGCGCCCTGCCAGCGCTGTTCTTTATTAAGAAACCAGACGTGCCGTGGCGCTACCTGATCAGCTATGGCCTGGTCTTCGGGATTGGCCTGTGGGGTCTGGTGAATCTGGGGATTAAAACCGGACTGTCGGCGGGCATCGCCTCGCTGCTGCTGCAGTTCAGCGCCTTCTTCACGCTGCTGCTCGGTGGCTGGGTATTCAAAGAGCGCCTCAGCCGCTATCAGATCGCCGGGTGTGCGCTGGCCTGCGCCGGTCTGCTGAGCATTTTTTTCATTACCGATGGCTCGGTGACGTTTTCCGGCATGCTGCTGGTGCTGGCAGGCGCGGTCGCATGGAGTATTGCCAATATCATCAATAAAAAAGCGGGCACCCGGCAGGTTTTTGCTTTTCTGGTCTGGTCGAGCTCCTTTGCACCCATTCCACTCTTCCTGCTGGACGGGCTGGTCAATGGCAGCGCGGGCTATCACGCACTCTTCACCCAACTGGATGTGAAGGCGGTGTTGTCGATACTGTTTCAGGTCTATCCCAATACCCTGCTGGGCTACTGGGTGTGGAACTGGCTACTGAAACACTATCCGGTTTCAACGGTCGCGCCACTGTCGCTGCTGGTACCGGTGTTCGGCATCCTGGGTTCAGTGGCGATATTTGGCGAAACGGTTTCACCTCAGAAAATCGCCGCGCTGCTGCTGATCGTCGCCGGACTGGCTGTCGGGCTCTATGGCCAGCGGGTTGTGCGCTATTTCGCCGTACAAACCGGCTGACGGCGCCGTGGGGTGGCTATGCACCGTGCCGCTGGCAGAACGCTTCGATGTCACCGTGCTGAAAATCGGGCAGATTCGCCAGCAGTTTCTCCAGCGGCCAGTTCCACCAGGCAATGCGCTGGAGACGTGCGGCGATAGCCGGTGTAAAGCGCACCCGCAGTGGCCTGGTCGGAACACCGCCCACTACGCTGTAGGGCGCGACGTTTTTCGTCACGACTGCACCCGCAGCCAGCACCGCACCATCACCAATGGTGACGCCAGGCAGCACAATTACGCCGTGACCTATCCACACATCGTGACCGATTATCACCCGATCGGCGCGTCGGGCGGAAAAGAAACCCTGATCGCGTCGGGCGTCGGGGTGGTAATACTCCGGGCAGTAGGTAAAGCGATGCTGGGAGGCGCGGTCCATAGGATGATTCGGCGCGCCAATGCGCACCTGATTAGCAATGGCGCAGAAGCGCCCCACCTGGGTATCGGCCAGGCAGCAGTGTTCGCCGACATAGGAGAAGTCACCCAGCACGCTAAACTCCAGCGTGCTGTGCGCCAGGATCTCACACTGCTGACCCACAGTGGTTTCGCGCATCTTCACACTCTCATCAATCCAGGTGTGCGCTAATCGGGCGGGCATAACGGCGGCAATGGACATAAAACTCCCGGTCTGGATAAGCAGCGCCCCGGCGGCGTGCTTTTGCCGCACCACCTTACCCGCCTCCGATGACAGAGAATTGACAAAGAAATAAGGCGGAGTGGTTAGCTCCGCCTTGTTTCAAGTTCCGGTTAACCTGCGTGACCGGTCAGTTGCATAAGGGCAACGATGATCTGCAAGATGACCCGGATAAGATCCAGAATCAGCTTAGTCAGTTCCATCACTTTCCTTCTCCTTTTACAGGAGCGCGCTGTTCGGCAACCAGGGCTTTGACTCTACCCGCCGGGCGCCTAAGCACATCTTTGTGGAGAGAGCTGAGCGGCACTCATGGTTAAAGCCACAGGCCAGCACCACCTGATGCCTGCCGGGATTTTAAAACCGTGCCCCTGGGAGCGGCCAGTCGACAATGAGGCGATGCTCAACACTCAACACCTGTATAAACATACAGCATTTTGGCGAAACTTGAAATCCTTAGCCGCACATTTTACAATCTTGTTTGTGGAGAGTGCTGAGCACCTCGTTCGCAGCGCGGTTACCAGCCGGGTAGCGAACAAAAAATAAAGGATTTGGCGAAATGCCAAATCCTTTTTTTATGCCTGCTTTCTGCTTAAAAAAACAGCGCAATGCTTACTTCGCGGCGCTGATTCGCCACACGGTATTACCCGCATCATCAGCAATCAGGACACCGCCCTGTTTGTCGCTGGCCAGACCGACCGGTAATCCACGCACCTGCTTTTCGTCGTCCGTCAGGAAGCCCGAGACCACCGTCTGCGGCTGACCCACCGGCTTGCCGTTTTCAAATTTCACCCACACCACTTTGTAGCCATTCAGCGGCGTACGGTTCCAGCTGCCATGTTCACTGATAAACGCACCGCCCTGGTATTGCGGCATGTTATCTGCGCCGTAGAACAGCAGCCCCAGCGGAGCGACATGCGAACTCAGGGCATAATCAGGCTTAATCGCCTTCTCAACCAGATCGGGACGCTGCGGTTCGGCACGGGTATCCACATGCTGACCAAAGTAGCTGTAGGGCCAGCCATAGAAGCCTTTGTCCTGCACTGAGGTCATGTAGTCAGGCACAAGATCGGAGCCGATTTCATCACGCTCGTTGACGATGGCCCACAGTTTTCCGCTCTGCGGTTCCCACTGTAAGCCGGTCGGATTGCGCAATCCGCTGGCGTAGATCCGGCTGGCACCGCTGGCCGCGTCCACTTCCAGCACCGCGGCGCGGCGATACTCTGCGCCAATGCCGTTCTCGGTGACGTTACTGTTGGAGCCGACACCCACATAGAGCTTGCTGCCATCGGGGCTGGCCAACAGCGCTTTGGTCCAGTGGTGGTTAATCGGCCCGCCCGGCAGTTCCGTCACCTCTTCAGGCGCGGTGCGGATCTCCGTCTCCCCTTCGCGATAGGGGAACTTCACCAGGCTGTCAGCATTCGCGACGTAAAGGGTATTGCCAATCAGCTGCATACCAAACGGCGAGTGCAGATTCTCAATAAAGCGGTGCTGCTCCCATTTACCATTGACGTTGCGCAGCAGCGTAATCCGGTTGCCGCCAGCGCCGCCCTTACCTGACGCTTTCTGCACAATGCCCATAATCAGCTGTTTAGGCCGGGTAGTGGGTTTGGCCGGGCCGTTGGATTCCGCCACCAGCACATCGTTATTCGGCAGCACATAAACCTGACGCGGATGCTGCAGATTGTCAGCGATCTTTTCGATTTTCAGCCCGTCAGCCACTTTTGGCATTTCGCCCGCTTTCCACGGCGTGCCTTCCGGCACCTGCATCGGCGGCATAAAGAAGTTCTGTGCCTGCGGCAGTTCAGGATTCGGTCCGATCTGCTTTTGCGGATCGACCAGCGCACCATCATCACAGCCTGCCAGCAGTGCTGTCAGGGTAAGCGCGAGCAACGTTTTATGCGGTATCTTCATGGTGGCTCCTCCTTAAGCGCTACGCTGACGTAACGCAAGTTGCACATTCGCCAGCAGCAGCAGCGCTACCACCAGCGTCGAAAGCGTCACGCCCAGCGGGATGACAGCGGCGGCATCACGGCTGTGAATAAACGCATTGACGATAGCGATCACAATCGCCACCAGCCAGAGCCAGAAATGACTCTTTTCCGCACTGTCACTGCCGCGGAACAGATAAACCAGCGCGATGAGTCGCGGCACAATCGCCAGTATCAGTCCCAGCGCAATCAGCCAGCCTGCGGCATCCGTCCAGAACAGCACAAAGGTCTGGCTATAGAGAATATCGAACAGCCAGGCCGCGACAAAAAAGCCCAGCGGCACCGGCTCCAGCAGAGCGTACAGCGTCACGGCAAAGGCCGATCTTCCCAGGGTATTGCGCATGTTTCTCTCCATTTTTAACGTGAATGCGGACCGCGTCAGACGTCGCGCTGCTCAGAGCAACTGACTCCGCGCCTGTAAAAGATTAGTAAATCTGAAGAGAAACAGAGGGTTTATTCGGGAGGAATTGCAAATCAGGCGGATGACGTCCCTGTCATCGCCGGTCAGTCAGGGTTTATCAGCGGGTAAAGTAACCCAGTATCCTGGCTGATAAGGCAGCGGCAGGAACTTCTCGTGGAACGTGCGGAAGGTGGCGTCCGGATCCAGATCGGCAAACAGATCGGGATGCAGCCATTTCGCCAGCGCCTGGATAGCCACAAACTGGTAAGGGCTGTCGTAGAACTGATGCCAGATGGCGTGGACATTGCCGTTGTGCGCCACCGGCAGGGTTTTAAAAGCATCGCGCATCATCAGCCCCTTAAGACGCGCGGTAGCCTCGGTGACATTGGCACCCGGACCGACGCCGACCCATTTGCCCACGGTATTGTAATTCTTCCAGTTAGCGCCGGTCACCACCACCACATCCGGCTGGCTGGCGATAATCTGTTCCGGGTTAACGGTGCCGAAGGTGCCAGGGATCAGATCTTTAGCGATGTTACGACCGCCCGCGATCTCGACCATCTGACCAAAGTTCTCATTGCCAAACGACATGCAGCACTCGTCGCTGTAGCCGCCTGCACGGTCAATCATCACTTTCGGGCGGTAGCCGTTAAAGTTCTTCAGACGCGAGGTGACAAGGTCAATCTGCTGCTGGCGGAAGGTGATAATTTCCTGGGCACGCGCCGGTTTGTTCACCAGTTCGCCCATGATGCGGATACTTTTCTCCGCATTCACCATCGGTGCTTCGCGGAAATCGATAAACACCACCGGCACGCCTACTGCCTGCAGTTTTTCAATCAGCTTGCCTTCATCGGTGGCGGCTTTGGATTCCAGATTCATCAGCACCAGATCGGGCTTCAGGGTTAACGCCTGCTCGACATTGAAAGTGCCATCTTTCGCACCGCCAAAGGTCGGTAATTTTTTAATTTCCGGATAGCGTTTTTCGTAAGCCTGATAGCCGTCCCAGTCCGCTTTCGGGAAGTCGTCACGCCAGCCAATCACCCGTTTAAATGGGGCATCAGTATCAAATGCCGCCAGCAGATACATCTGACGACCCTCACCCAGAATGATGCGTTTTGCCTCCTGCGGCACCTCGACCTGACGGCCTGCGACATCGGTAATCAATTTGGCCGAAGCCGTCCCTGCCAGCGTGAGCAGCCCCAGCGCTAAAAACCATTTTTTCATTGTAAAAGCCCGCACAAATGATAATGAGAATTATTAATGTAAAGCGGCGTTACTATCACCTAAAACAGCGGTCAGGGGAAGTCATCCGGTTAAATGTTTTTTGCGGCGGGGTTAACTGGCGGAGTTGCACTCAAAGTGATCCCTTGAGAGGAAAAAGCGCAGCGTGTCGCTGCTCACAAAACGGTCAGCTTTCGTGAATATGTTCACAACACCCTGGGCAGTTGCACACATATTAGCCATTAATCGTATCGTTTTGGCTAATGCGTTAATGAATTGTGAAGGCTAGATTGAAAATGAAACAGCGTTTTAATAATTCATCAGGACAGACTGCCACAGGAGCTTAACCGTGAAGATCAGCGCCATTGATGTCACCCTTTTTACCTATCCCACCCAGCGTTGCGCCGACAGCGCCGGACACTCACACCCTGGCCCGGAAAATGATGCGCAGATGGCGCTACTGACCCTGACCAGCGAGGAAGGCGACTGTGGTTACGCCTTTGCGCCGCCGGTAGTGGTGCGATCCCATGTGGTTAATGCCTTTTTCCGCAAAGTGCTGATCGGTCAGAACGCCTTTGACCGGGAGCGTCTTTGGCAGGATCTGGTGCACTGGCAGCGCGGCAGCGCCCATCAGCTCACCGAGCGGGCGCTCTCCGCTGTGGAGCAGGCATTGTGGGATCTGATTGGACGGAAGCTGAAACAGCCTGTCCACAAACTGCTGGGCGGCTATCGCGAGAAGATCCCGGCTTACGGCAGCACCATGTGTGGTGACGAGCTGAGCGGTGGATTATCAACGCCGGATGAGTATGCGCAGTTCGCGGAAAAGCTGGTGGCGCGCGGATATCAGGCGATCAAGCTACACACCTGGATGCCGCCAGTCTCCTTCGCACCCAGCCCGGCGATGGATATCAAAGCGTGCGCGGCGGTGCGTGAAGCGGTTGGCCCCGATATCGCGCTGATGCTGGATGGCTATCACTGGTACAGCCGCAGTGACGCGCTGACCATCGGCAAGGCGCTGGAAAAGCTTAATTTCGCCTGGTTCGAGGAGCCGATGGAGGAAGAGAGCATGGCCTCTTACGCCTGGCTGGCCGACAACCTCTCTATCGACGTGCTTGGTCCGGAGAGCCTGGGCGGTAAACATCACAGCCGCGCCGACTGGGTGCGTGCCGGAGCCTGCGACATTCTGCGAGCCGGTGCCAATGGCGTAGGCGGCATCTCGCCCACCCTGAAAGTGGCGAATCTGGCTGAAGCCTTTGGCATGGATTGCGAAGTGCACGGTAACGGTGCGGCCAGCCTGGCGGTGGTCGGGGCGATCCGTAACTGCCGCTGGTATGAGCGCGGCCTGCTGCATCCCTTCCTGGATTATGAAACACCGCCCGCCTACCTCAACAGCCTGATCGATCCGATGGACGATCAGGGATTTGTCACCCTGCCGACCCGCAGCGGGCTGGGTGAGGATATTAACTTCAGCTGGATTGAGACGCACACGCTGAACCGCTGGTAAATCGCACTACCGAAGTACGGCAAACAATAATAACCCCGTCGCCCGCCTGCTGCCTGCCATCCCGGTGGTCAGCAGCAGGCAAAGTCGTAAACGGGAAAACCTCTGACCTGCTGGACTTTACCTATGACCCTGACACAACGATGTGGCGCGTGGCTGATCACGCTGCTGGTGCTGACGGGCAGCGCGTCAATCCAGGCAAAGACCCCGGATGACCAGCTGATCGTCGGCATGAATATGAATAACCTGCTCACCCTGGATCCGGCCGCTATGACCGGCAACGAAGTGGTCGGCATTGTAGTAAATCTCTATGACGGACTGGTCGAGCTGAACCCGCAGCAACTCACCGAGGTGCGCCCGGCGCTGGCGGAACGCTGGTCAGTCAGTCCGGATAACCGCACCCTGACTTTTCACCTGCGCGACAACGTCAGGTTTCACTCCGGCAATCCGCTGACCAGCGCCGATGCAGTCTGGTCGATGCGGCGGGTGCTGCATCTGAACCTGGCGCAGGCGTCGGTATGGAAATCGTACGGCTTCAGCCGCGACAATGTAGACCAGATGATTACCGCGCCCGACGACCACACGCTGGTGATCACCCTGCCCAGACCTAACGATCCGCAACTGGTGATCTACTCGCTGGCGGCGCTGGGCAGCATGGTGGTGCTGGACAGCAAAACCGTGCAGCAGCATGAGGTGGATGGCGACTGGGGCAACCGCTGGCTCACCACCCATGAAGCGGGCTCCGGCCCGTTCCGGCTGGATGTATGGCAGGCAAAAGATGTGCTGCGCATGAGTCGTGCGACCGATTACTGGCGCGGCGAGGCGAAGATGTCGCGGGTGGTGTTCCGCCATCTGCAGGAGTCGCAGACCCTGCGGCTGATGATGGAGAAAGGCGATCTGGATATCGCCAGTAACATGGCGATCCCCGACGTGCGCGCCCTGCGGCACGACCCCGACCTCACCATTGATGCGGTAAGAAAAGGAACGATCTACTACCTGGCGATGAGCATGAAAGATCCGCACTTCGACAATATCAAAGTACGGGAGGCGGTACGCTACCTGGTCGATTATCAGGGCATCAATAAAAGCCTGATGACCGGCTATGGCGAGCTGCATCAGCGCCCGATTCAGGCTGGCATGCCCGCCACGCTGCCCGATCCCGGTTACCGGCTCGATGTGCCGCGCGCCCGCGCACTGCTGGCTGAAGCGGGTTATCCGGACGGCTTCGACACCACGCTGCGGGTGCTGGCCGATCAGCCCTTTCTGAACATCGCCATCGCCGTGCAGTCGACGCTGCTCCAGGGCGGGATCCGCGCAAAAATCATCACTGGCACCGGTAACCAGATCTATGGCGCGATGCGCGATCGCCAGTTCAGTCTGCTGGTCGGACGCGGCGGCAGCGGCGTGGAGCCGCATCCCCACTCCAGCCTGCGCGCGCTGGTCTATAACCCGAATAATGCTGACAGCGCCCGGCTGACCAACTTCCAGGGCTGGCGCACCGGTTTCTACGACGCGCAGCTCAACAGCATGATCGATCAGGCGCTGGTGGAGCGCGACAAAACCCGCCAGCAGCAGGCCTATTACGCCATCCAGCAGCGCTATGACCAGCTGGTGCCTGCACTGATGCCGATTTCACAAATGCTCGACTCCGTGGTGGTCAGCAACCGGGTGCAGGCTTATCAGCCGCATCCCTCAGCGACCACCTTCCTCCGCGATGTCTGGAAAACCCCTGAAGCCAAAGCGGGAGGCACCCTATGATCCTGACCCTGACCCGAACTCAGTGCCGCCGCATCAGCCATCGCGCGGTGCAGGTAGTGATTACCCTGTTCGGCCTGCTGCTGCTGACCTTTTTTATTGGCCGGGTAATGCCGCTGGATCCGGTGCTGGCGATTGTCGGCCCTGACGCCGATCAGGCCACCTATCAGCAGGTTTATCACCAGCTCGGCTTTGATAAACCGCTGTGGGTGCAGTTTGGCATCTACCTTAACGCGCTGCTGCATGGGGATCTCGGCCATGCGCTGCTCACCGGTCAGCCGGTGGTGCATGACATTGTGCGAGTCTTTCCGGCAACCGTAGAGCTGGCCACGCTGGCGATTGTGATTGGCGCAGGACTGGGCGTGCCGCTGGGTGTGCTGGCGGCGGCGCGTCGCAACAGCGTCATCGACTATGTGGTGCGGATGCTCAGCCTGGCCGGTTACTCCACCCCAATCTTCTGGGTCGGCATGATTGGCCTGCTGCTGTTCTATGCCCATCTCGGCTGGGTCGGCGGCGCAGGTCGGGTGGACTTCAGCCTGGATGGCATCGTGCCACGTCGCACCGGCTTTATGCTGATTGACGCCCTGCTGGCGGGCAACAGTCAGGTGTTCTGGAATGCACTGAATCATCTGGTGCTGCCCGCCTCGCTGCTCGGCTTTCACTCCATGGCCTATATCAGCCGCATGACGCGCAGCTTTATGCTCGCGCAGCTGTCGCAGGAGTTCATTCTGACCGCGCGGGTCAAAGGCCTGACTGAATGGCAGGTGATCTGGCAGCACGCCTTCCGCAATATCCTGGTGCAGCTGCTGACCGTGGTGGCGCTGGCCTATGGCTCGCTGCTGGAGGGCGCGGTGCTGATTGAAACCGTCTTCTCCTGGCCCGGCTTTGGCTCCTACCTCACCGGCAGTCTGATGCTGGGCGATATGAATGCGGTGATGGGCTGTGTGCTGGTGGTGGGTCTGATTTTTGTGCTGCTTAACCTGATCTCCGACCTGCTCTATCAGGTGTTCGATCCGAGGACCAAAGTATGACGATCTCTTTTGACGCTGCGTCTGTGAGTCATTCCCGTGAGCGGCTGGTGCGCTGTCAGCGTTTTGCTGCCCGCTGCGGCTATTTCCTCTGGCGCATGGCCTGTAATCCCCTGACCGCGATTGGTGGTGGCATTGTGCTGGTGCTCTGCATCGTGGCGCTGTTCGCGCCCTGGATCGCGCCGTATCACCCGCTGGTTCAGGATCTGAACAATGCGCTGACGCCTCCCGGCGCGGCCCACTGGTTCGGCACCGACGAGTTTGGCCGGGATATCTTCAGTCGTCTGGTGTGGGGCGCACGCATCACGCTCTACATCGTGCTGCTGGTGTCGGTCACCGTCGGGCCGCTGGGCCTGCTGCTGGGCGTCACCGCCGGTTATTTTGGCGGCAAAGTCGACGGCGTGCTGATGCGCGTCACCGATATCTTTATCTCCTTCCCGAGCCTGGTACTGGCGCTGGCCTTTGTTGCCGCGCTGGGGCCGGGTCTGGAGCATGTGGTGATCGCGATTACACTCACTGCCTGGCCACCCATAGCCCGTCTGGCCCGCGCTGAAACGCTGTCGCTGCGTCAGGCGGACTTTATCTCGGCGGTGCGCTTACAGGGCGCGTCGCCGCTGCGGGTGCTCTGGAAGCACATTATTCCGCTCTGCCTGCCGTCGGTAATTATCCGCATCACCATGAACATGGCGGGCATTATCCTCACCGCCGCCGGGCTGGGGTTTCTCGGGCTGGGCGCGCAGCCGCCGGATCCGGAATGGGGCGCGATGATCGCCAGTGGCCGCACCTACATGCTGGAGTGCTGGTGGGTGGTGACCGTTCCCGGTCTGGCGATCCTGATTAACAGCCTGGCATTTAACTTCTTAGGAGATGGCCTACGTGACCTGCTCGATCCCCGCAGTGAGTAACGCCTCGCCGTTGCTCGACGTGCGCGATTTGCACGTAAACTTTGTTAACGGACGCCAGATAACCCCGGCGGTGCGTGGCGTCTCCTTTCAGCTCGATCAGGAGAAGCTGGCGATTGTCGGTGAGTCCGGCTCCGGTAAATCGACCGTGGGTCGCGCCCTGCTGCAGCTGCATCCGGCTAAGGCGCGCATTGAGGCGAGCCGGATGCAGTTTGGCGATATCGACCTGCTGCACGCCAGCCCGGCAGAGATGCGCGCCATTCGTGGCAAACGCATCTCGATGATTATGCAGGACCCGAAATATTCATTAAATCCGGTGATCCGGGTTGGCGAGCAGATTGCCGAAGCCTGGCGCAGTCACCATCGTGGCCAGAAATCGGCGGCACGTCAGCGGGCGCTGGCGATGCTGGAGGAGGTGCAGATCCGCGATCCTGAACGGGTATATCAGCTCTATCCCCATGAGATTTCCGGCGGTCAGGGGCAGCGCGTGATGATCGCCATGATGCTGATCACCGAGCCGGAACTGGTGATTGCCGATGAGCCCACCTCTGCGCTGGATGTCTCGGTTCGCCTGCAGGTGCTGGCGCTGCTGGATGATCTGGTGAAAGCGCGCGGTCTGGGACTGATTTTTATCAGTCACGATATCAATCTGGTGCGCAGCTTCTGCGATCGGGTGCTGGTGATGTATGCCGGGCGCGTGGTGGAGTCGCTGGCCGCCAGCGAACTTGACCGCGCGCAGCATCCCTACACTCAGGGACTGCTGGCAGCACTGCCCGACCTTGATCGGCGGCGCACGCGTCTGCCAGTGTTACAACGTCACGCCAGCTGGCTAACTGACTAAGGAGTTACGATGATTGAGGTGAAAAATCTCAACCTGAGTTTCGGTGAAGAGGGTCGCCGTAATCAGGTGCTGTTCGACGTCAGCCTGCAGGTTAAACAGGGTGAAATCTTCGGGCTGGTCGGTGAGTCAGGCTCGGGTAAAACCACGGTGCTGAAGTGTCTGGCGGGCCTGTTTAATCACTGGCAGGGAGAGCTGACCATTGATGGCCAGCCGCTGGCGCACCGCATCGATCGGGCGCGCTGCCGTCAGGTGCAGATGGTGTTTCAGGACCCTTATGGCTCGCTGCATCCGCGTCATACGCTGGGCGATATCCTTGAAGAGCCATTACAGATTCAGGGTATCGGGCAGCGCCAGCAGCGCGTCGTGGCGATGCTGGATAAGGTCGGGCTGAATCGCGCCTGGCAGACGCGTTATCCGCACCAGCTTTCCGGTGGTCAGCGTCAGCGCGTGGCGATTGCCCGGGCGCTGATTTTAGAGCCGCGCGTGCTGCTGCTGGATGAGCCGACCTCCGCACTGGATGTTTCGGTGCAGGCGGAGATCCTCAATCTGCTCAGCGATCTGCAGCAGCAGGAGAACCTGACCTATCTGATGGTGACGCACGATCTCGGCGTGGTCGCGCATCTCTGCCATCGCGTGGCGGTTATGCAACAGGGCAAGGTGCTGGAGACGCTGGATGTGCCGACGCTGGTGGCCGACCGCGCCGCGATGCCCTACACCCGGATGCTGGTGGAGGCGAGTCGCCATTACAATCCGGCGCTGGCGCAGCAGAGCTGACGTTCAGCTGATGTCGGGAAAGAGAGAATAAAAAAAGGCCGGTCAGACCGGCCTTATGACCCCGGATGCGTTAGTGGGTCAGCTGACGCACAAAAGCGACGATTTCCTGATTTTTGCCATGCTCAAACAGACACTGCTGGAAGCGTGGGCCACTAACGGCAGTACGCACCAGTTCAGGGTCGATGGCGCGCAGCGTGTCGAGGTAGTTCTCTTTGATCACGGCAGCTTTGACCTGATTCAGCAGACCGGCATTACGCACCTGCGGCTCTTTACGCTCTGGCGGATAGCCATTGCCCTTCTCGCCGGTGAAGGCTTTTTCAAAGATAAAGCGCAGGTTAAGTTCAGCGCCCCAGCCAAAGCCTTTGGCGAACGGCAGAGATAAGGCATTACCGTTGTTGATCTGGGCAAACAGGTAGGCATCCGCCGGATCGATACAGTAGCCGCAGACGACGCCCGGGTGAATGTTAAGCGACATCAGCGCGCCCTGCCCGGTGCCGCAGCCCGCGACCACGAAATCCACGGCCTGGCTGTTGAGCAACACGCTGGCCTGAATGCCGAGGTGAATATAGGTCAGGTGGTGATCCTGCTCATCGCTCATACCGACGTTGAAGACCTGATGGCCCAGTGGCTGTGCGACGCCTTCCAGTTCTTTCAGCACGGTAACGTTTTTAGCGGCCTGGCTGTTTTCCATCATTAACGCGATTTTCATGATCTACCCTTATAAATTAATTGAAACACCGTTTCATTTTAGTGAAAAACCACTAAAGTGCATAAACTAATTCACCCGAGCGCTGTGAGATCCATCACAAAACGGTCACCGCAGCAGGGGCAACCGCAGGAGGATTGCGATGTTTATCTACCATAAAGAGCGACCACTGGAAGATCTGGGCAACGGCGTGACCCGCCGCGTGCTGGCGTACGGCGGCACCATGATGGCGGTAGAAGTGATTTTCGAGAAAGAGGCTGTCGGCCCGCTGCATCACCATCCCCATGAGCAGCTGACCTACGTGCTGAGCGGACGTTTTGCCTTCACCATCAATGGTGAAACGCGTGAGGTGGGCGCAGGAGATACGCTCTACAAAGCGCCCAATGTGGTTCATGGCTGTGTCTGTCTTGAGGCGGGCACCTTACTGGATACGTTTACACCGCAGCGCGAAGATTTCCTGACCGCTAAATAATGCATGCGGCCCGGTGGGCCGCCTGTTGAACTGACGCATGACTGACCTGGTTTTCCCGTCTCCGCATCCTGCTTCAGGCCCGCAGAATTTTTCTGAAATTCCATCTTCCGCTAACTTAATGATTAGCTGACATTTACGCCGCAACCGCGCTGCGCTTAGCTTCGTCCTGAAAATCAATCGGGCAGATTTCTGTACAAATTACGAATCGTTGTATAAGTTTAATAGCAACCGCCGAACATTTTTTAACCCGAAACAGGACAATACTATGCCAATGCAAAACACCCTCACGTTGCCGGTGAATCACAGTGGCCCGGTCAAAAATGAGTTTAGTTCATCCTTTGCCGTGTCTGAACAGGACAAACTCAACTTTCTGATCGAAGAGTTACTGGAAGCGGGCAAGGAAAAAAGCTGTATGGAACTGCTGCGCCATCTGGCATCCGCAGACAGTGCAGAAGAAGAGGCATGCTGCCGCGAACTGCTGACGTTGCTGATGGCACAAAAATGAAGTCAGTCGCCAACTGTTCAGCGCAGATTCTCCCCTTTCTGAAAGCGTATCTGATATCGCACTCAACGCCTGAGCGCACTTCCCCGTTCAGGCGTGTCAACGTGCCCAGCGAAAGCCGCGGTTTTTGCTGAATGCAGTAACACCCGCAGCAGCGAAGGCTGTTACGCGCGGTAAATCCAGGTTTTACTCACCAGCAACTTCCTGCTTCTCATTGCTTATCTCTCCCCTGTTTTGTTAGCCTGAATCCCGCTTCGGCGAGACCTGCTTTACTTTCCCTTCGCGTAATGCGCGCGGTTCACTATCAGGCTGACACAGGAGTGATATGACCATGACTTTTGCCCCCGCCACGCTGCATCTGCTGTGTGGAAAAATTGCCTCCGGGAAATCGACGCTGGCGGCTGAGCTGAGCGCCGCCCCCGGTTGCGTGGTGATCAGCGAGGATCAGTGGCTCGCCGCGCTTTATAAGGACGAGATGCAGTCGGTGGCCGATTACGTGCGCCATGCAGCAAAACTCAGAAAGGCGATGACGCCTCATCTGGTCGCGCTGCTTAACGCAGGCGTGTCGGTGGTGCTCGATTTTCCTGCCAACACCCGGGCGAATCGCGACTGGATGATGTCGGTGATTCAGGCATCCTCTGCCGACCATCGCCTGCATTATCTGGACGTACCGGATGCGCTGTGTAAATCGCGCCTGCACGCCCGAAATCAGGACGGCGAACACGCCTTTGCCGCAACGGACGAGCAGTTCGCGCTGATTACCCGCTATTTCGAAGCGCCGCAGGAGGAAGAAGGCTTTAACCTGGTGCGCCACGGTTAATGCCTTCTGGCGCGGGATCTTAAGAGAGGTCGAGTGCCGCGAGCACGTCAGCAATCTGCTGGCAGTCCGCCGCAGAGAGCGGTAACAGCGGGCGCGGCAGACAGTCGCGTTCGGTCAGTCCCAGCAGCCCCGCCGCGGCGCTGATCACCCGGAAACTGCCGCCATGCTGGCGGAACAGCGCCCATAACGGCTGCAGGCGATCGGACTGCGCTCTGACGCTCTGATGGTCACCTGCGGCCGCCGCTTCGGTCATCGCTTTTGCGACGCGCGGAAACAGCCCGCCGCACACCGAATACCAGCCATCACAGCCCGCAATCAGCCCGTTGGCGGCTGAGGCATCGCCACTGACGCCAATCGACACGGCATCTGGCAGCGTGCCGCGCAGTTGAGCGAGGCGATCGTTAGCCGCAGATTGATCTGCCGGTACCCCAGGAATTTTCACTGACCCGACACCGGAAAGTGTGGCGATCCGGCTCAGCAGCGCATCGGAAAACGTAAAATGGGTGGTGCCGGGGTTGTCATAGATACAGATTGGCACCGAGGCGTGTTGCGTTACGGTCTCGAAAAGCGTGAACACCTCATCTTCATTCAACGCCTGATAACCCAGCGGCGGCAGCAGTAAGGCAGCCGCGCCCGCCTGCTGCGCGTCCTCCGCCAGCGCCAGCACCTCGTCAGTGCCCACCGCACCAATGCAGATCATCACCGGAATCGACTCTGCATGTTCCACCGCCAGTTCTGCGATGCGCCTGCGCTGCGCGCGAGTGAGATAGGCGTAGCTGCCGGTGGACCCCAGCACGCCAAGGGAATCGACTTTTGCATCAGTCAGCCTGCGCAGCAGCCGCAAAAAAGCCGCCTCATCGGGCTTGCCTGCCGAAAAGGGAGTAAGGGGGAACGCACTGAGTCCGCTGAACATATCATCTGCTCCATTACAAGATTGCACCGGCTGGAGGTCGCCCCTGCAGCCATATTTCGTTACCGGCCGAAGCATCAACCCACCCCGCCCGCTATTTTTGCGCTATCACCCAAAGGAGGATAGCGATGATTGCCGTACTATTTGAAGCCGAAGCCCGCCCCGAACATCAGATGCGTTACCTGCAACTGGCTGCCGACCTTAAACCGCTGCTGATGCAAAACAGCGGGTTTATCTCTCTTGAGCGCTTTCAAAGCCTGACCGATGAGAAAAAAATTCTCTCGCTCTCCTGGTGGCGCGATGAAGAATCGGTGCTGGCCTGGAAGCGCAACCTCTGTCACCAGGCCGCACAGCGTGAAGGCCGCGAGACCCTTTTTGCCGGTTACCGTCTTCGCATCGTCACGCTGATCAGAGAATATGCCTCACAACAGGGAGTAAATTAACATGTTCGATATTCATGTCATCCTGCAAAATAGTCCAGGCACACTTTCCCGGCTCACCACGCTGCTGGGCCGTCATGGGATTGGACTGGAAGGCGGCGGCCTGTTCTCCTTTGGTGAGCAGAGCCACGCTCATTTTCTGGTCGAGGAAGGCGAACGGGCGCGGGCCGTGCTGGAAGCCGGGGGTATCGCCGTCGAGGCAGTTAACGTCCCCCTTATTCGCAGGTTACCGCAACAGCGTCCCGGCGAGCTGGGGGCGATCACTGCACGCCTTGCCGATGCCGGAATCAACATCCTGGTGCAATACAGCGATCACGCTAACCAGCTGATCCTGATCACCGATAACAATCGATCAGCCGCCGGGCTGACCACAGAATGGGCACGCTAATCTGATGGCAACACCACAACCGCATAACGCACCTGACGATAGCGAAGCACTTGAGAATGCGATTGTGGGCGTCGCCGCCGCAATGGCCGATCCGTCACGGGTGAAGATGCTGTCCGCGCTGATGGATGGACGCGCCTGGACCGCCACCGAACTCAGTGCCGTCACCGACGTGGCGCCCTCAACCGCCAGCGCCCATCTGAACCGGTTGATTAACAGCGGCTTGATCGTCTGCGTGGCGCAGGGGCGTCACCGTTATTACCGACTGACCGGCAGTGACATCGCTGCGCTGATTGAGAACATGATGGGCGTGTCGTGGCGACGGATTGCCGCGCCGGCGAGCACCACCCCAACATCGCTTCGCACCGCCCGCACCTGTTACGACCATCTGGCCGGTGATATTGCGGTGTAGATTTATGCCGTAATGGCGCAACAGGGCTGGATCACACCGGAAGGCAGCGCTGTTACCCTGTTGGGTCTGCAGCAGTTTGCGGCGTTGCAGATTGATCTGTCGCAGCCCGGACGCCGCAGAGCCTGCTGTGGCTGTCTCGACTGGAGTGAGCGCCGGTTCCATCTCGGCGGCTACGCGGGTGCAGCGCTGCTGAGTGCCTTTGAAACGCAAGGCTGGCTAACCCGGCAGCCTGGCTACCGTGAAGTGGTGTTTACCGTGGCGGGCGTCCGACATTTACATCAGATTTTTGGCATAACCTTTCCCTGACGCCTTGCTACCTGCGTTCTGAACCCTCTTTGCCGCCAGACTCTGCGCTGATGGCCTCAGACAAGCCAGATTCCGCCTGTTCACCTGCAACACGCTTATGAAATCTGTCACATTTCCGCAAACTCCTCTCAGACTCACTAACAGGCACAAAAAAACCATCCCGCCATTTAACCTGTTGAATGCGAAACACTTTAAGTGATAACGCCTGGCAATCATGCGGCTGGCACATTAATCGATGCCCTTTTTGCACTTATTTAGCGCCGGGCGCTGATCCACTCTTCAGTGACAGGCGCGGCAAAAAGCGTCATACCTTACTGGAGTTACTGATGCAGACAACCTCACCCATGACTCACCGCGCCAGGATTGGCGCAATATTCCGTGTTACCTCAGGCAACTTTCTCGAACAGTTCGACTTCTTCCTGTTCGGTTTCTATGCCACCTACATCGCCCATACCTTTTTCCCGGCCAGCAGTGAGTTCGCCTCACTGATGATGACCTTTGCCGTATTTGGCGCAGGGTTCCTGATGCGCCCGATTGGCGCGGTAGTGCTGGGCGCGTACATCGATAAGGTCGGTCGTCGTAAAGGGCTGATCGTCACGCTCTCCATCATGGCGGCAGGCACCTTTATGATCGTACTGATCCCCTCTTACCAGAGTATTGGCCTGTGGGCGCCGCTGCTGGTGCTGATCGGTCGGTTGCTGCAGGGCTTCTCCGCCGGTGCAGAGCTGGGCGGCGTGTCGGTCTATCTGGCAGAGATCGCCACACCAGGCCGCAAGGGCTTTTACACCAGCTGGCAGTCGGGCAGTCAGCAGGTCGCGATTATGGTGGCGGCGGCGATGGGCTTTATCCTCAACGCGGTGCTGGAAGAGAGCGCCATCCGTGAATGGGGCTGGCGCATTCCGTTCCTGTTTGGCTGCCTGATTGTGCCGTTTATCTTCCTGCTGCGTCGCAAGCTGGAAGAGACCCAGGAGTTCAACAACCGTCGCAGCCATCCCGATGTGAAGCAGGTGTTCCGCATCCTGCTCGCCAACTGGCAGGTGGTGATTGCCGGGATGCTGATGGTAGCGATGACAACGACTGCGTTTTACCTGATTACGGTTTACGCGCCGACCTTTGGCAAGAAAGTGCTGCTGCTCAGCGCCTCTGACAGCCTGCTGGTGACGTTGCTGGTGGCGGTGTCGAACTTTATCTGGCTGCCGATTGGCGGCGCGATCTCCGACCGCTTTGGCCGTAAGCCTGTGCTGGTCGCCATGACCCTGCTGGCGATCGTCACCACCTATCCGGCTCTGAGCATGCTGGCCGCAGCACCGGGCTTCTCGATGATGCTGGGCGTGCTGCTGTGGCTTTCAATGATCTATGGTCTCTACAACGGCGCGATGATCCCGGCGCTGACCGAAATCATGCCAGCGGAAGTGCGCGTGGCGGGCTTCTCGCTGGCCTATAGCCTGGCAACTGCGCTGTTTGGCGGGTTTACGCCGGTGATGTCAACCGGCCTGATTGAGATGACCGGCGATAAAGCCTCGCCAGGCTACTGGATGAGTTTTGCAGCAGTCTGCGCCCTGGGGGCAACACTTTATCTCTATCGTCGTACACGCAGTGCCGTATCGCCTGCCCATGAAACCGTTAGCTGAGGAACGTAAAATGAAACTGAAAACGATGTCGCTTTACGCTGCTCTGCTGTTCAGCGTGGCGGGCAGCGCCACGGCGCAGGCAAAAGAGCTGACGGTGATGATCTCCGGCGGGTTTAAAGCAGCGTGGGATACGCTCTCGCCCCGCTTCGCCCAGCGTGAAGGGATCACTATCAACACCGTCGCCGGTCCGTCTATGGGCAAAACCCCGCAGGCCATTCCGGCCCGACTGGCGCGTGGTGAACCGGCCGATGTGGTGATTATGGTCGGCGATGCGCTAAGCGATCTGCAAAAGCAGGGCGAGACGCTGCCGGGTACACGGGTTGAGCTGGCAGACTCCCGCATCGGCGCGGTGATCAGACAGGGTGCCACGCCGGTTAAGATCGGCAGCGAAAGCGCGCTGCGTACTGCTCTGCTGAACGCCAGCTCCATCGCCTACTCTGACAGCGCCAGCGGTAAGTATGTCAGCAGCCAGCTGTTCAGCCGCCTGGGCATTGAAGATCAGGTTAAGGGGAAAGCGGTGAAGGTTGAGCGCATCCCGGTGGCCTCAGAGGTCGCGGCCGGTAAATACGCTATCGGCTTTCAGCAGGTCAGTGAGCTGCTGCCGGTGCCAGGCGTCACTTTTATTGGCGAACTGCCGGACAAACTGCAATACACCACCCGCTTCGCCGGTGCCGTGGTGCGCAAGTCAGCGCAGCCGGATGAGGCGGCTAAGCTGCTGCGCTGGCTCGCCTCCTCTGAGGCACAACAGGCGGTGCACGCCAGCGGACTGCACACCGTGAAAGCGTCAAAACCGGTCAGAGACGCTGATACTGTTCAATAATCAGGTTCTCCAGTTCGCCCGCAATGTGCGACAGCGTCCGGCCATTTTTACGTAGCAGACCCACGGTGCGTTTCACCTGCGGATCGGTCAATGGAACCGCCATCAGCAGGGCGTGATCGTAGCCAGGCATCGACATGGCGGGGACGGCAGCAATGCCCAGCCCCGCCTCAACCATCCCCAGCATGGTGGTGACGTGCCGGGTTTCACAGATACAGGGTTTCTCCGGCATGATCGCCTGCAGCGCCTGATCCAGCAGGTTGCGATTGCCGGAGGTTTTATCCAGCCCGACCCATTCATACTGATAAAACGCCTGCCAGCTCAGACTCTTTTTGCTGGCTATCGGATGGTCACGCCGACAGGCCGCCACATAGGGATCATCCATCAGCGGCTGGAAATGCACATCCGGCTGCGAGCGGCTGGAAAAACTGATGCCAAAGTCGGCCTGACCGCCAATCACCGCGTCATAAACGTTAGCCGCACTGCTGTCGATCAGTTTGACTCGTACGCGGGGATAGCGCGCCTGAAATAGCCGGATGATGTTGGGCATAAAGTAGTAGGCGGCTGACGGCACGCAGGCTACGGTAATCAGTCCCGTGCGGGCTAAGCTCACCTCGCTGAGATCGGCCATGACCTCCTCAAAATCAGCCAGCAACTTATCCGAGCGCTGAGCAAACGCATGCCCCTTCAGCGTCAGCGTGACGCGGCGCGTGGTACGCTCAAACAGTTTGATCCCCAGCGAGGTTTCCAGCTTATCTATCCGGCGGCTCAGCGCCGACTGTGAGAGACAGATCGATTCTGCCGCCAGGCGAAAATTGCCAAACTCCACCAGCGCGCGAAACGCATAGAGATCGTTGAGATCGAAATTAACCGGCATAAATCCCTCTTCCCTTAAACCGCATCATGCTTGTCATCATTTTCGTCACCTTCCGTGAGGGTAAAATCGGTAACAAATCTGCTGAGCAGTTGCTCCAGCGCCTCGCGATCGCTGTCCGGCCAGTGCCGGAAAACGCGCTGATAGACCTGCATGCGCTGCGCATCGATTTTATCGGTCATCGCCCGGCCATCTGCGGTAATGGCTGCCTCGTTAATCCTTTTGTCCTGCTGATTTTTCTGCCGCACGACCAGCCCGGTTTCCTCCAGTTTCGCCACCTGACGGCTGACCGTGCTGTAGTCACGCCCCACCCGATCGGCCAGTTCGCCTACGCCGATCGGCCCGAACCGGCTGACCTGAACCAGCAGCGGAAACAGCGCCCGATCCAGTTCAATACCCGCCGCTTTAATCATCGCCATATCGCGCTGGGGGCGGTTAAGCGCGCCTGCAATCGTCAGCAGACAATTATGCAGCGCATCGTATTTATGTGTATTTTGCACACTTTTCATTGACGCCATCCTGAGGCAGGAATAATGTGTGTACTTTACACCTAATAACTCCCAGACAGAAGGCAGACCAACCATGAAAGCAGCGATAATCGATCAGGCAGGCGCAAAACCTCACTACGGTGACAGACCGGAACCCCAGGCCGGTGAGCATCAGCAGCGGATCACCGTCAGAGCCGCAGCACTCAGCCAGCTGGCGAAAGCCCGGGCGGCGGGCAACCACTACAGCGCCGTTTCGCAATTCCCGTTTATTCCGGGCATTGACGGAACGGGCTACCTCGACAACGGCGAGGCTGTCTACTTTCTGGCTTTTGACTCCGCCTCGGGCAGTATGGCCGAGCGGACGGTGGTCAGTAGAGAACACATCATCCCACTGCCTTCTGGCCTTGATCCGGTGCTGGCAGCAGCTCTCGCGAATCCGGGCATGTCCTCCTGGACAGCGCTGACCCGTCGGGCCGCACTTCGCCCCGGCGAGACCGTGCTGATCAATGGCGCGACCGGCACTTCGGGTCGCCTGGCGATCCGCATTGCCCGCGCGCTGGGTGCAGGCAAAATCATTGCCACCGGCCGTAACAGAGAAACGCTGCAGCAGTTGCACAATGAGGGTGCTGATATCACTCTGACGCTGGATGCGCTGCCCACCGAACTCCCCGCCCTGATGGCAGAGGGCGTTGATGTAGTACTGGATTATCTGTGGGGTGAGAGCGCACTGGCAATCATGACTGCGGCGGTTCGGGGTGACGAAAAAATCGTGCGCTTTGTGCAGATTGGTTCGCTGAGCGGGCAGGAGATTTCCCTGCACAGTAAGCTGCTGCGCTCATCCGGGCTAACACTGATGGGAAGCGGGCTGGGCAGTGTGCCAGACCGTGAACTGATCGCCTCAATAGGGGAAATGCTGCAGGCCGCCGGACCGCACGGTTTTACCATTCCTTTCCGGTCACGTCCATTAAGTGATATCGCGGAGGAATGGCAGAGCGACGACAGCCGTTGCCGGACGGTATTTACCCTTCCGTGACCGTCTGCTCCACCTCATGCAGAAATCGACCAGGATAATCGGGTTGGATGGCGTGCTGGCTGCTGTAACGCCCAAACAGCTTATAGCGGTTTAACGCGATACGGTCGTAGGCAAAATTACTGATCGCGTCGGGAAAGTGGCGCAGCACCGCCAGCCCGCGCCACGGGGCCGGCAGGTGCTGCATCACGCGGAACACCGCCTGCGCCCGCAGCCAGTGCTGGTTATCGGCAATGTAGACAATGGTGCTGATGTTCTCTTCCGGCAGTCCGGCCCAGCGCAGCAGCGCTTTGCCCTGCTCGCTCTGCACCGAGGCAAAACGGACCTGCCGCGCCAGATGGTGACGCAGCAGGAACTGAACCCAGCCGTTGCACAACTTACAGACACCGTCATAGAGCACGGCGCTTTCACCGGTTTGCAGATAAGGGGGCGACGACATCCTGCAACTCCTCACTCCTCTGATGATGAACTGAAGTGTAGCGGGTTCTGGTCAGTTGCTGCTGCAGCCAGTGAATGACGGCAGCGTGATCCTGAACGCAGGCATCAATCTCATACACCGGGCCCAGCGCCATCGGAGTGGCCTGTTGTGCCAGCTGGCGCAGTTCCGGCAGATACTCAGCCCCCGGATGGCCCTGCAGCCGCTGCGACAGCCGTGCCTGGTAGCGCGCCACCGCCGCTTCCGGTTCAATCTTCAGCCATAGCTCCAGCGCCTCTTCCACGCCCGCCTGTTTCAGTCCCTGCTCCAGCAGCGTACGGGGCTGGAACCCAAACCAGGCGTCAATCAGCCAGATCTGACTGGCGGGTGCCTGCGCGACGATGTTCCAGATCGCCTGATAGGCCGCGCAGCCCAGTTGCCGGTTACGCTGGCGATCGACCGGCGCAAAAGCGTGCATAAAGGGTTCTTTCAGGCTATCGAGCGTCAGCACCGGCCAGCCAAACTGTTGTGACAGCACGCGCGTCAGGGTGCTTTTACCCGATGCCGGAATACCGTTAACCAGCACCACGCGTTTGGGGGGGATGTTTTGCGTCATAAGATATCGATGACCTCCGCGACACTGCTGGCCTGACGTAACCGGACCAGCGTCTCCTCATCTTCCAGCAGCGACACAATCGCGCGGATCCCCTCTTCGATATGGGCATTGCTGTCACGCGCGCCAAACATGATGACAATGTCCGCTTTGTCACTGCCCTCAAACGAGATCGGCTCATTTAACACAATCATACTGAAACAGTCGCGGATCACCCCCGCGTCCGGTCGCGCATGGGGAATGGCGATCCCCTCCTCAAACACGTAGTAAGCGCCATGGGCCAGCGTATTGGCGATGACCGCATCAGGATAAGAGGCATCGAGATAGCCGCCACTGACCAGGGGTTCGGCAGCCAGCGCGATAACCTGACGCCAGTCCGTGGCGTCGATACCAATCTGAATGGCGTTTGCCTCTTGCAATAACTGCTTAATCGTCATCAGCTCTCCTTAAATCGACTGGCGAACCACATTGCGTAATTCATCGATTTTGACAAACAGCGCATCAATTTCATTGCGATAGCGACGGCTTTTCGCAAATAAGCTTAATGCCCGGTTATATTCCAGCATTAATTGTTTTTGCGTTTCGCCATCACGCGGATTAATAGCCAGCTGCTGCTCCAGTTGCGTTATTTTCTCGCGACTTAATTCCGCCAGATGATCCTGCTGCTGCTCGCTGGGTTGTTCCTCAGCCGGAGACTTTTTTAAGAATCCAAACATAGGCTCTCCTGCCCCGTAGCATGTCGGGGTGGCTCAGATTAATAGGTAATTATAAAAGGTTTGACGCAATAAGCCGGTGATGGCGAAACGGGCGATTACCGGAATAATTGCATCTTCTCTACCAGCACACTGGTTACCGCATCATTGGCCGGCACCAGGAAATTACGCACGCTGTCATTGACCTTGCCTTTTTCAAAGGTCGATTTGCACTGCGCCACCCACTGAACATTCATTTCGGTGCCGACATTGACCTTCTCAATACCGCTGCTGACCGCCAGCCGCATATCTTCATCGCTGACGCCGGTGCCGCCGTGCAGCACCAGTGGCGTGTGGGTTGCCGCCGTGATATCTGCCAGCCGCTGATGCTGAATATGCGCTTTGCCGGTGTAAAGCCCATGCACGGTGCCGATGGAGATCGCCAGCATATCGACGCCGGTCTCTTCGACAAAGCGGCGCGCATCTTCCACCGGCGTAAACGCAATCGCCTCCATCTCCACACATTTACCATCTTCCGAGCCGCCAATCGCGCCCAGCTCCGCTTCTACCGAAACATTGTGCGGACGCGCCATATCAATCACCCGGCGGGTGTTGGCAATATTCTCCTCAATTGACAGATGGGACCCGTCATACATCACGGAACTGAATCCGGCATCAATCGCTGTCTGAATTGCCGCTAAATCGGAACAGTGATCGAGATGCAGACAGGTCGGGACATTCATACTCTCTGACAGCGATTTAATGGCATCGACCAGTAATTTATGGCCGAGATATTTTGCCGTGCCGGTGGAGATCTGAATCATTAACGGACTATTGGTTTTCTCTGCCGCTTTAAAATAGGCGGGCAGCATCTCCAGGCAGTGAAGATTAAAAGAACCCACCGCTTTAAAGTCGCGCTGTTTAGCCAGCTGTAACAGATCGGCGAAGTTATAAAGTTTCATGGATTTTTTCCTCTTGAGGTTTTGTGGATTTGCCATTAACAAACCAGGCAAGCGCGGTAACAAAGGCAATAAACAGAGCAACGAACAGCCAGTTATTCTGGAAGGCGTGGCCGAGCACCAGGCCGGTACTGATGACATCTGAGTCACTGAAGGTCACACCGGTGAAGCCATAGCTCTCCAGCATCGGCACCAGGATGGCGGGCAGAATGGTGATAAAGAGGCCGTGGACGAAGCCGCCGATCATCGCGCCGCGCCGTCCGCCCATGGCATTACCAAATACCCCGGCGGTGCCACCGGCAAAGAAGTTGGTCAGCAGGCCAGGCAGGATCATCGCCAGACCAAACATCGGGAAGACGAGCATGCCGACAATTGAGCCGAGCGTGGTGGCGAGAAAGCCAACAATCACCGCGTTCGGGGCATAGGGAAACATCACCGGGCAGTCCAGCGCCGGTTTGGCATCCGGCACGACACGCATGGCGATACCGCGGAAGGCAGGCACCAGCTCGTTCAGCAATAGACGAACGCCGCTGTAGAGCACAAAGACTCCGGCCACGAACTGAATCGACTGCATAAAGGCGTACATCAGGTAGTTCATGCCGTTGCTGTACTGGGCGATAAACGCCGGACCGGCCGCCACGGCGGGGATCAGGTACATCGGCACCATCACCAGCGCCATCGACAGATAGGTATCCTGCAGAAACTTGAAGTTATCGGGCAGCTTAAGATCTTCAGTGGATCGCGATCCTTTGCCGACCACTTTGGCGACCGCCGCCGTGACCAGATAACCAATGGTGCAGAAGTGACCCAGGGCAACGTCGTCCGAATCGGTAATACGCCGTACCACCGGCTGCGCCAGCGCAGGCATCACCACGGCCATGATCCCGCCAAAGATACCGCCGGTCAGGATCAGCGGCAGACCGGTCAGCCCCGCTTTATAGCCAATCACCGCGCCAATCGTCGCCATCCACAGCAGAGCCTGGCCGGTCAGGAAGATGTACTTAAAGGGCGTCAGTCGCGCGATGATGATATTGACGATAAAGATCACCAGCAGCGTCAGTGCCACTTCAGACCCCAGCTCACGGTTAGCCAGCCCGGCAATGGCGGCAACATCGGTGATATAGCCGCGCATGCCAAAGCCGTGGGTAAAAATGGTATTGAGGAACGTCAGGGTTCCCACAATAATATTGATACCCGCCATCATAATTAAAAAGCCGAGCAGGGTTTTAAAGGTGCCTTCCACCACCTTGCCTGCGGATTTCTTTTGCAGCAGCAGACCGATCAGGGCAATAAAGGCGATCAGAATAGACGCCTGCCCCAGCAGATCTTTTACCAGGAAGTCGATCACACTATTCATGGGCGGCGACCTTTACGTTGCGTTCTTTTAAAAAGGCCAGGATCTTCTGCTCTATTTCCGCTTTATCGGTGAGCCGGTTAAGAATAATGACCCGCTTAATCTGTTCCGGACTGGCGTCGGCATTTAACACATCGGCAAAGGCTTTTTGCGTCAGAATCATGTCCGACTTAAAGGCATTCGCTTCTGAAATGGTGGTGTGATCGATATCGGCCTCAATCTCCAGTTTTTTTAAAACCGCTTTTGCGCTCATCTCAATCGCAAAACTGGATCCTAAGCCACAACCACAGACACATAATATTTTCAGCATGGTTTTCTCCTCACAATATATTGAGTTGTTTAGCGAGTTTGTAATGGTGCCCGTCAATATCGACCAGGCGTTTTTGCATGCTTATTAAATCAATCGGAATCGGTTTGTTGCTGCCGTTAATAATGACCGCTTTATTCCGCATGCCTGACTGAATACAACGCACCACTTCACTGGCCATAATGGTGCCCTGATAAATCTCTTCGCAGGTGGGATCACCATTCCGCAGCCCGTAACCGAGGATAGTTTTACGGACGCGTACGCCAATAAGCGGCTCAAGCTGTTTGATTAAGGTGTCGATAGCCCCCTGAAAACCCGGCGAATATTCGCGGGTGTAGCCTTCTGAACAGAGAATGATCACGCTGTTCTGCTCTGCCAGCCGCCGGGTGATGCGCTGCGCCAGCTGTGGCAAAGGAATCTGGCACTCCGGGATCAGCGCAATGTCCGCATTGGATTTAATCGCCGACTGCAGGGTTAATTCGCCGCAGTAGCCGCCGAGTAACTCCAGCATAAATACCCGGCCAGGTAAGGCGCGCCCGGTATTCCGCAGTTTCGCGACCTCTTTTAATACCTGCTCGCAGGCGGTGGAAAAACCCAGGGTGTAATCACTGCCGAAGACATCATTATCGATGGTCATGCCGACGCCGAAACAATTAACGCCAGACTCCGACAGGGTATGGAGAAATTGCAGCGACCCGTCTCCGCCCGCCATAATTAACACTTCAATACGGGCGCTTTTCAGCTGGCGGGCAATACATTCATATTCGCTGCGCACCAGTTTCTTTTGCGTGCGTCCCGATTGCATAACCGGAATTGAGGCGATGGAAAAGTCGAGCAGATCACGCTGGCTGATATCACGATGGTTATTTGCCAGCAGGCCGGGAATGCCACCATCAAATATCACGATCTCCGCCTGCGTCAGACGCCCTAACTGGAAGACAAAATTATTAATGCCGGTTACATCACCGCCACTGATCACCATTCCAATTCGCATTTCCCTCACCTCGCTGTCTTAATCTGCTGAGGGCCATTCTTCCGGTTCGTGGGGTTGCTATTTGCAGAGGAGATCACAGTTACGAGCGGTATTTTTTGGGCGGAGTTATTGACAGAGGTGTCTGAACGGCGGTTTTTGAGATCAAAATCACACTATTCGCGGGAAGGCCGATTAGAGTGAAACGATATAAATCAATGAGTTAGCTCAGAAGACATCTGAATTTTATTTCGCCACACAGCGGCACAGAGTGGCTTATTCCGTGCTGTTGCAAATTTGTGACTTTCGCCTCATTTTTCCCGGTTCCGGGCCAGATAAAGCGTTCAGAAGATAATTGATGAGGAGCTATCCGGATTATTTTATGGCAGATAAACAGGCGGGCAGAATAGATTTCAGAGGAGAAGAAGGCGCGGAAAAAACGAATAAGGGACGTAGCTGCAAGCCGCTACGCCCCAAAAAACTTACTTCGCGTAGGCTTCAGTAGACAGAGTCAGAGTGACCTCGTCGCTTACCGCTGGGACATATTTGTCCAGCTTGAAGTCAGAACGCTTGATGGTGCCGGTGGCATCAAAACCAATCGCCTGCTTTTTCACCATCGGATGCTCGCCCTGCTTGTTCAGCGTCGCGTGCAGCGTAACTGGCTTGGTGATCCCTTTCAGGGTCAGGTTGCCTTCAACATCAAATTTGTTGTCGCCCTTCGCCACCACTTTGGTGCTGTGGAAGGTCGCAGTCGGATATTTAGCGGTGTCGAAGTACTCAGCGCCTTTGAATTCTTTGGTCAGCGCAGCCACGTGGCTGTCGATTTTGCTGACTGGCAGGGTCACGTCAACACGTGATGCCTCTGGATGATCTTTATCAAACACCAGGTTACCGGTTGCATCAGGGATATCAGCGGTTGGGTTTGAGAAGCCGAAGTGGTTCCAGGCAACAATCACCGACGTATGCTCAGGATTCAGCTGGTAGTGCATCGCCTCAGCCTGAGACAACGGGGCGTAGAGGGTGGCAGCGGCTAACAGGGGCAGTGCAATACGTTTGAAGTTTTTCACGGTCAATTCCTTATGCGGACAATGTGAATTGAGTGTGGTCCAGTTCGCCCGGAATAGACAGTGAAGAGATTTGTCGGTAATTTTCAAATAAATTCAGCAACTTTATACCGGGCGCTACACATTTTCACCGCCGGTGAACAGCACCCGCCAGCGGCGGCGATCCTGAATCAGCGTGCGGTGAAGCTGTTGCAGATCCGCAAGTGTCAGCGCCTCAATCTGCTTCGTATCCGGTTCTGCCAGGCCATTTTCTGCGCGTAAGCACGCCAGTGGCTGATCCACTTCCCGGCTCAGAAGACGCGCTTTCAGTGCCGCCAGATCGTAACCCGCCAGCGTCTCGTTCAGTGACCGCAGGAAGTTGCGGCAGTAGCGCAGCAGTGACAGCGCGCTGTAATCGGGCGATTGCAGCGCAAACAGTACCCCATCTTCATCGGCACAGCGCATATAGCGGCTGCTCACCACATAACCGATAGGCTGCTCAACGCGATAGCGCTGGAAAAAGCGCGGCTCGTAGATCAGCGCCAGCGCGCGTAGCGCCGCCAGCTGTTCAGGACGATGCAGCGGGATAAACAGCAGCAGAGCATTGTCCGCGCTGCTGTGTGGCAGGCGCGTCATACCGGTTTGCGTCGTCATGCGCTTTGGCGGCGTGTCAGGGTTAACCGGCAGCGACAGTGCGCTCAGCCGCCGGGCAATCAGTGAATGCAGTGCCGCGTTGCCGCCTTTCAGCGCCGCCCGCCAGCAATGTGGCGTAATAGTGGCGGCCAGCTGATAAGGCAACTGCCGCAGCAGTGCACGAATCGCGATGCTTTCCCCCGAAGAAGGCTGCGCCGCCTCAACCGGCAGCGTCAGTGCGGCGACAATCTGGCTCAGCGCCCGGTCAGCCACCGCCTCATCCGGCGTCAGTTGTAGCGTCAGTTGCCACACGCCCTCCACCTCCTGCCAGCTGCCGTTGCCGCCCTGATGACGCAACGCGGCAAACAGCGGACGTAACCGCCGCCCCAGCGCTTCGCCTGCCGCTTCGGTGAACGTTGACCAGAACTCTGGTCGCAGGATCAGCGTCGCCTGCAGGTCATCAGGCTGATGATGCGGCAATGCCACCGCCTGTGCGGGCAGCGGCTCAGACGTTAAGGCAGTCTCGAACGGGTAGAATGTGAAATGCGCCGGAGGTAGCGCCTCAGACGGGGCTGGCTGCCAGGCGGTCAGCGCAAGGCTGAATCCCTGCGTCTGAAGGGTTTCCTCAGCCGGGTGCGACGAGCAGAACAGCAGCGTGCCCGGCGTGTCGGTGAGATGCGCCAGCAGCGGCTGTAACGCAGGCACGGCTTCATCTGGCGCAAAGCCGATTGCGCGCTGGCGTAACTGCTCCATCGGTGACAGCGTCACGAATCGCTGCTTTGCCAGCTGGTGATAGTGTTGATGTTGTGGCTTATTCGTCTGGCGCAGTGCCTCCAGATAACGGTCGATCAAGACATTAACGGTTTCGGGTTGATGCGTTTCAACGCCCAGCGCCAGCCAGAGCGCGCCTACCGCCTGATAGATCCACTTCAGCTCCAGCGACTCTGCCAGCCCCTGCTCACGAAGGGTAGCCAGCAGCGATCCGGGTGCTTCATCCAGCAGAAATTCACGCCATAACGTGACACCGTCACTGTTACCCAGTATCCAGCTGCGCCATAGTGCCCCAGGTGCGGTCTCTGCCAGCTGCCAGCAGGTATCGCTGGTCAGCTGCGGCGGTGGCAGATCCTGTCGCCACTGACCGGTGGGCAGCGCGGCAGCAACGTTACGCGCCAGCTGTTCCAGCTCATCCAGTGAGTGTGGCCCCTGCAGCCAGAGCCGCATATTGCTGGCGAAGTAGTAGCGCTGGTGGAACTGGCGCAACGCCCGCTGCAGTGCAGAGAGCTCATCGCCAAAACTCGCCCGGCTGCCAATATGGAACCGGTGGAATTCCGCAGGTGACGCGGCGGCGTGCAGCAGTGCCGCTTCAATGCGTGACGGCTGATGACGCTGCAATAGCTGATATTCCGCATCAATCACCGCCACTTCCTGACCGATCGCCTGATTATCAAGCAGCGGATGGCAGACCATATCCTGCAGCCGCGCCAGCCCGTCAGCCAGCAGCGACGGCGTGACCTCAAAAAAGAACGCGCTGCGCCGGGCCAGTGTAGTGGCGTTAACTCTGCCACCCTGCGTCTGAATCCAGCTCATCAACCGGCCCTCATCAGGCCAGCCGGTGCTGCCGGTGAACAGCAGATGTTCCAGCAGATGCGCCAGTCCGGGCCAGCGATCGGGTTCGTCGTGACTCCCCGCGCCCACCTGAATCAGGGCGGCGGCCTGGCTGGCATCGGGCTGATGCACCAGTTCAACCGTCAGACCGTTTATCTCCAGGCAACGCGTTTTCATCAGAGGTTCCGTGTTTTATAGATCAGTTGTGAGTTGCTGCGGTTACGGAACTGCAGCTGACCAATTTTAATGTCGCTGCAATCCGCCTCACGCCGGGCGTCAAGGATTTTGCCGTGATGCGGTGATTTGCTGCAGACCGGATCGGTGTTGTCGGCATTGCCGGTCAGCATGTAAGCCTGACAGCGACAGCCGCCAAAATCTTTCTCTTTCTCATCACAGGAGCGGCATGGCTCTGGCATCCAGTCAAAACCGCGATAACGGTTGAAGCCGAATGAGTTATACCAGATATCGTCCAGACTTTGCGTCAGCACTGAGGGAAATTCTATCGGGAGCTGACGCGCACTGTGGCACGGCAGCGCGGTGCCCTCTGGCGTAACGCTGAGGAAGATGGCGCCCCAGCCACCCATGCAGGGCTTAGGGCGCTCTTCGTAGTAGTCTGGCGTCACAAACAGCAGGTTGGTCAGATTGCCGGTGGTGCTCATCCGCTCGCGGTAGGTTTTCACCACCGCCTCTGCGCGGGCTATCTGCTCGCGGGTGGGCAGCAGGCCTTCACGGTTAAGCTGCGCCCAGCCGTAGAACTGACAGGTCGCCAGTTCCACGTCATCCGCTTCCAGCTCAATGCAGAGATCGATGATCCTGTCGATCTGGTCGATGTTATGGCGATGCAGTACAAAGTTCAGCACCATCGGATAGCCGTGGGCTTTCACCGCTTTCGCCATCTCCAGCTTCTGCTGAAACGCTTTTTTCGAACCGGCCAGCGCCGCATTCAGGGTTTCGTCACTCGCCTGGAAGCTGATCTGGATATGATCCAGCCCCGCCTCGCTGAACGCATCCAGCTTCTTCTCCGTCAGGCCGATGCCAGAGGTGATCAGGTTGGTGTAGAAGCCGAGATCGCGCGCCGCTTTGATCAGCTCCGGCAGATCTTTACGAACCAGCGGCTCGCCGCCCGAGAATCCGAGCTGCACGCTGCCCATCGCCCGCGCCTGACGAAACACCTCAATCCACTGTTCGGTGGTCAGCTCCTTCTCCTGCTGGGCGAAATCCAGCGGGTTGGAGCAGTAGGGACACTGCAGCGGACAGCGATAGGTCAGCTCGGCCAGCAGCCAGAGCGGCGGATTCACGTCAGGTTTATGCGGGGTCACGGAACTGTATCCACTTCTGTTCATAGGCTGATTGCAGGAACTCTAAAACATCTGCACCCACGCCGCCCGCTTCCGGAAAACGGCTATCCAGCGTTGCGATAATCGCGGCGATATCCTGCTTGCCATCCACCAGCTCAAGGATGGCGGCGGCGGTTTCGTTCAGCTTCGCCATGCCTTCGGGATAGAGCACCACATGGGTATCCTGGGCGGCTTCCCACTGCATGCGGTAGCCGCGACGAAACGCGGCAATCGAGTTTTCATTCATCTGTTATACCAGTCGGGTGGTGTGCCACGCCGCTTTATCAGTCACGGTGTGATAAGGCGGACGTTTCAGCTCGTATGCCATGGTCATGGCGTCCAGCATGCTCCATAAAATATCGAGCTTAAACTGCAAAATTTCCAGCATGCGGTTTTGCGTCTCAGCGGTGGTGAAATATTCCAGCGCCAGCGCCAGGCCATGTTCCACATCGCGGTTCGCCTGACCCAGGCGACTGCGGAAGTAGAAATAGCCCTCTTCTTTGATCCACGGATAGTGCTGCGGCCAGCTGTCGAGCCGTGACTGGTGGATCTGCGGTGCGAATAGCTCGGTGAGTGAGCTGCAGGCCGCCTCCTGCCAGTTGGCGCGGCGGGCAAAGTTAATATATGCATCCACCGCGAAGCGCACGCCCGGCAGCACATGCTGCTCTGAAAGTAGTTCTTCGCGCGTCAGCCCGACCGCCTCGCCCAGCCGCAGCCAGGCCTCAATGCCGCCCTCTTCGCCGTTGCTGCCGTCGTGGTCGAGGATGCGCTGCACCCACTTACGGCGGGTAGCCGGATCGGGGCAGTTGGCCATGATCGCCGCATCTTTCAGCGGAATGGTGGTCTGGTAATAGAAGCGATTCGCCACCCAGCCCTGAATCTGCTCGCGCGTTGCCTGACCGTTATGCATCGCGATGTGATACGGGTGATGGATATGGTAGTAAGCGCCTTTGTCGCGCAGGGCCTGTTCAAAAGCCTGCGGCGACAGCGTGTCAGTGATCTGCATGTTTTAGCCCTGAAGGTGGATCGCCATTCCGTCCCAGCTCACCTCTATTCCCTGCTCAGTCAGAAACTGACGCTGTGGTGACTGCTCGTTAAGGATCGGATTGGTGTTGTTAATGTGGATCAGAATTTTGCGTTTTGCCGGCAGCGACGCCAGCAGTGCCATCAGCCCCTGCTCTTCCGCCAGTGCCAGATGGCCCATCGCCTTGCCGGTGTTATGACCCACGCCGGTAGTCAGCAGCTCATCATCCTGCCAGACGGTGCCATCAATCAGCAGGCAATCCGCTTTTTGCAGCCACGGCAGGATCACCGCATCCGGCTCGCCCAGGCCTGGCGCGTAGAGCAGCGTCTGGCCATTCGCGCGGTTTTCAATAAACAGCGCCACGTTATGGCCCGGCAGCGGCCGGTCGCGATACGGCGAGTAAGGCGGTGCATTACTGATAATCGGAATTGCGGTGAACTGAAGATCACCACAAACATCGACGCTGAACGGCGTCAGTGGCGTAATGGGACGGTGCTGTAAGCCGCCATTCCAATGGGTGAGCATAGGAAAGATCGGGAAGCCGGTGCTGAGGTCACCATGCACTTCCGGCGTGCACCACACCTGATGCGGACAGCCCTCACGCAGGCTCAGCAGCCCGGTGGTGTGATCGATCTGGCTGTCGGTAAGGATAATCGCGCCGATCGCCGTGCCGCGTAACACCCCTTTGCGGGTCAGTTCTGGCGTATGCAGGATCTGCTGGCTGATGTCGGGTGAAGCGTTGCATAACACCCAATCTTCGCCGTTATCGCTGAGGATAATCGACGATTGCGTGCGTGCCTGGGCCTGGATCGTGCCGTTACGCACGCCGTGGCAGTTGGCGCAGTTACAGTTCCACTGCGGAAACCCGCCGCCCGCGGCTGAACCGAGGATTTTGATAAACATAGAGGAAAACCAGAAGTTGAAAAAAAATGCCCGCTCAGAGGGCGGGCAGAACGATTAACGGTTGGAGATGTAGAGAGTCACTTCCAGACCGAGACGCATATCAACGAAAGTTGGTTTTTTCCACATGAGTTACTTCCTCTTGGTTAACAGTAAATGAGCTGCCTGAAATCAGTGTGACCGGCATTGAATGAGACCGCCGTCACAATTTCCAGGCAGATGTTGCGCCAATGGCGCGTCGGGATCAAGCCCGGAACATCAGGAAATTGTTATCACAGCCCGGTCAGATGTAAAACCCGCTGCCAGTTTCCCCATGCCAGTTTCTCTGTCAGTGTCTGATCATAGCCCGCTTCCTGAAAAGCGGCGAGCAATCGCGGCAATCCGCTGACATCGCCCAGCGCAGCCGGTGGGGTAATCCCGTCGAAATCAGAGCCAAAGGCTACATGGTCGCTGCCCATTATCTTCAACAAGTGATCACAATGCTTAACAATTTCTGTTAATGGCGTGTCAGCGTCGCGTTTACCGTCGGCGCGCAGAAAAGCGTTGCCGAAATTAATGCCGACCAGACCGCCGCTGTCGCGGATTGCCACCAGCTGGTCATCCGTCAGATTACGCGGCTGCGGACAGAGAGCATGCGCGTTGGAGTGGCTGGCGACCAGCGGCGCGCTGGAGAGCCGGGCGGTGTCCCAAAAGGCTTTTGCATTCATATGCGACACGTCAATCATCATCTTCAGGTCACTCGCCTGCTGAATCAGCCTCTCTCCGGCGCGGGTCAGGCCTGGCCCGGTGTCGGGCGAGCCAGGAAAGGTGCCGCTGACGCCTTCACCAAAGCGGCTGGCCAGATTCCAGAATGGCCCGATGCTGCGCACCCCCGCCTGCCAGAAGGCGTGCAGTTGCTCGCCCTCCTCATCCAGCGCATCAGCACCTTCGATGTGTGCCACCATCGCCAGTACGCCTGCGGCGCGGCAGGCGGCAATTTCGTCATGGCTGCGGCAGAGTCGCGCCCGTCCGCCTGACGCATCGGCCAGCTGCTGCAGGATCTCAAGCTGTTGCCATATGATCTGAAGCGGTTGAAACGGCTCGTCGGCACGTGCCGGAACGGTGCGGGCAATGTACTCCTGCGGAGGCACAAAGATTGCAAACAGCCCGCCGCCGAGCCCGCCCTGCTGAATGCGCGGAAAATCGAGGTGGCCCCGTTCAATCCCCTGATAAAACGCCTGCGTGGGCGCATCGCGATGATGCAGCCAGAGGTTAAGCAACAGATCGTTGTGACCGTCAAAAATCAGCATAAGAGTCCACCCAAATAAACAGGCGACCATGCTAACCCTGCCCGGCGGATTCACCAAACCGGAGCGCACGCAGGGCCATGCAGGTCATGCTGGTCATGCTGGTCATGCTGGTCATGCTGGTCATGCTGGTCATGCTGGTCATGCTGGGTATTGTCACTTTTGCGCGTCAGGTTGTCAGCCCTGCGCGCGCGGACCCGGAGGCGTGTCGGCAGACTGGTAAAAAAACCACAGGAGACTCTTATGCTGACCCGACCCGCTGATAAATATCGTCCCTCTCCGCTGATCACCCTGCCCGATCGCCAGTGGCCCTCACGCCAGCTGACCCAGGCGCCGCGCTGGCTCTCCACCGATTTGCGTGACGGCAATCAGGCGCTGGCAGAACCGATGGATCGGGAACGCAAAATGGCCTTCTGGGATCTGCTGCTGCGCTGCGGGTTCCGGGAGATCGAGGTCGCCTTTCCCTCGGCGTCGCAGACCGATTTCGATTTCGTCCGCGACCTGATTGAGCAGCAGCGTATCCCGGAGGATGTGACGTTACAGGTGCTGACTCAGGCGCGTGAGGACCTGATTGCCCGCACGTTTGTGGCGCTGCGGGGCGTCCCGCGCGCCATCGTGCATCTCTATAACGCCACCGCGCCGCTGTTTCGCGAGCGGGTATTTAAGCAGAGCAAAGCGGAAATCGTGGCGCTGGCCACCGCTGGTGCACGGCAGATCCGCGCCGAATGCGAGGCCCAGCCGGAAACCTACTGGACCTTTGAATATTCGCCAGAGACCTTCTGTTTTACCGAGCCGGAGTTTGTGCTGGAGATCTGCGAGGCGGTAGCCGATGTCTGGCAACCGGACGCGCAACACCCGATGATCATTAACCTTCCCGCCACGGTGGAGGTGAACACCCCCAACGTGTATGCCGATCAGATTGAGTTTTTCTGCCGTCACTTCAGCCGCCGTGATGCCGTCTGCATCAGCGTGCATCCGCACAACGATCGCGGCACCGGCGTTGCCTGCGCAGAACTGGCGCTGCTGGCGGGCGCTGACCGGGTCGAGGGCTGTCTGTTTGGTAACGGTGAACGCACCGGCAATGTGGATCTGGTGACACTGGCGCTGAATCTCTATACCCAGGGCGTTTCGCCCCAGCTCGATTTCAGCCAGATGCATGAGGTGATTGAAGTGGTAACCCGCTGCAACCAGCTGCCGGTTCATCCGCGCCATCCCTATGCGGGCGAGCTGGTCTTCACCGCCTTCTCTGGTTCTCATCAGGATGCAATTAAAAAAGGGTTTGCCATCCGCGCTCAGCAGCAGGAGACAGAATGGCAGATGCCTTACCTGCCGCTGGACCCGGCCGACATTGGCTGCAGCTATGAGGCGGTGATCCGCGTTAACAGCCAGTCGGGAAAAAGCGGGGCCGCCTGGCTGCTGGAGCAGAATCACGGGTTACAAATGCCGCGAGCACTGCAGCAGGATTTCAGCCGCTGTGTTCAGCAGGAGACTGACCGGCACGGCGGAGAGATGACGCACTACGCGCTGTGGCAGCTCTTCTGCCGCCAGTATGGCGTAACGCAGCCCGCGGTGGCATTACAGCGGGCTGACAGCCAGAGTGACAGCGGCGGGCAGACGCAGATTAGCGCCAGCGTGGTGTATCAGACGCAATCGCTGATGCTGACCGGCAGCGGCAACGGCTGGCTGTCGGCGGCGGTCAATGCCCTGCGCAGCGCGTTTGATCTGCATCTGACCATTGAGGACTATCACGAGCATACGCTGGGACGACGCAGTGACAGCCGCTCGGTGGCCTATATCAGCTGCGTGGATGCCCGTGGCGCGCGAGCCTGGGGAGTAAGTATCGACAATGACACCGCCCGCGCAGCCCTGCAGGCGCTGCTCAGCGCGGCAGGCCAGTTTCTGCAGGCGGAAAGTAGTCAGTCGGAGAGACGCCCAGCAGACGACGAAACATCGCACTAAACGCGCTGGGGCTTTCATAGCCCAGTTCCAGCGCCACCCGCAGCACGGAGTCGCCCTGAGCCAGTCGCGTCAGGGCGATAGCCAGTCGGGCGCGCCGCACCCAGTCGCTGAACTGCAGGCCGGTTTCGCGCATAAAATGGCGGGCAAGAGTGCGGCCCGAGACATTCAGGTGGGCACTGGCCCGCAGCAGCGTCCAGCTCTCACCGGGCGTCTGCTGAATCAGCTCGCACAGCGCCTGTAAACGGGGACTGTCGGGCGTTGGCAGCGCAAAGGGCAGCACATCCATGCCCCGAATCTCATCCAGAATTAACTCCATCACCCGCTCGGCCCGACTGCCCGCGGCGTAACGCTCTGGCAGGCTCAGCGCCGTGACAATCAGCTCGCGCAGCAGCGGTGAGATTTGCACCACCTGACAACTGGCGGGCAGATCGGCGCGCGCCAGCGGATCGATAAACAGCGTGCGCGCCGCCACACTGCCGGTAATCTGCAGCGCATGACGGGTAAATGCGGGCAGCCAGACGCCGCGACTCGGCGGCACAATCCAGCTGCCATACTCCGTCTCTACCCTTACCACGCCGCTCAGGGTGTGGATCAGCTGGGCACAGGCGTGCTGGTGCCAGGGTTCGCTGGCACCGTGCAGGTAATCGTGCGCCAGCGGCACCAGCGGACGCGTGCTGAAGTCAAAATGCTGCTGACTCATTGCGCCTTCAGATAGCGGTAGATCACCGCCAGATCCTCTTCACCGTGTCCGGCCTCCACCGCCTGCTGCCAGAGCTGGGCGATATTCTCCAGCGCCGGCAGCGGCGTCTCTGCGGCATCCAGCGCCAGGCGGGCATCTTTCAGCGCCCAGACCAGATGCATCTGAGGCGTGAAGTCGTCGCTGGCGATCATCCCGAGCTTCATTTTCGCATACGGTGCGGCCAGCGGACCGCCCTCCAGCACCTGCCAGAGATCGTCGGTGGAAAAGCCGAACTGCTCTGCCAGCCGGGTACTCTCCGCCAGGCTTTGCATCATGCCAATCAGCCAGCTGTTGATCACCAGCTTCATCCGGGTGCTTTTTCCCGCCTCGCCCAGCCACTGAGTGCCTTTACTGATGGCAGCAAATACCGCTTCTGCGGCCTGCGCCCGGCTCTGATCGCCGCTGGCCAGCACCAGAATCTGCGCATTCTCTGCTGGTGCTTTGGTGCCGGAGACTGGCGCATCGATCAGTAACAAATCGGGGCGTTTTTCTGCGAAAAAGGCGATCAGCGCGTCGGTTTTTTCTACGCCGATGGTGCCCATCTGGCAGAGCGTCGCGCCCTGCTTAAACGCCTCTTTGACCTGATGCAGCACCTGCTCAGTGGTGTCGCCATCAGACAGCATGGCGATCACGACATCTGCTTCACGCACCGCCTCGGCTGGCGAGTCAGCCAGCTGCAAACCCGCATCCAGCAGATCTTCGCCGCGCGCGCGGGTGCGGTTCCAGCCATGAACGCGAAAGCCTTTTTTCAGCAGGTTTGCGGCAAATGCGTGCCCCATTGCGCCTAATCCCAGAACCGCCACTTCAGGTTGTTTCATGCTGACTCCCGTGAGTTTTTTGTCTGCATCCGGGTGAATCGGACGCCTGATCACTGCAAAAGATGGATTCCAGCCTGGCGGTAAACAGAGAAAAAATCCAGCCCGAAACGATGTACCCCAGCGCATCAAACCCTTACCATATGCGGAAATTGTTCCACCTGGTTCATATCCTCTCTTTTTTCAGGCCACATATAATGAAAATAATCTCTCTGCGCCAGGCGACGCTGTTGATGTTGCCTGCCATTTTGCCGCTGCCGCTGCTGGCGGCGGCGGATAATGACAATACCCTGGTCGTCACGGCGGCACCGCCGGAAACGGGCCTTAACGAACTCGATACGCCTGCGGCCCTGAGCGTGGTCAGTGGCGACGATATGCGCCAGGCAGCACCGCGCGTTAACCTGTCGGAAAACCTCAGCAGCGTGCCGGGTCTGCAGATCCAGAACAGGCAAAATTACGCACAGGACCTGCAGCTGTCGATGCGTGGCTTTGGCTCCCGCTCAACCTACGGCGTACGCGGGCTGCGCATCTATGTGGACGGCATCCCGGCCACCATGCCGGATGGTCAGGCGCAGACCTCCAATATCGATATCGGCTCAATTGATCATGTTGAGGTGCTGCGCGGCCCGTTCTCTGCGCTTTATGGCAACGCTTCGGGTGGCGTGATCAATGTCACCACTCAGCAGGGTCAGCAGCCGACCACGCTTGAAGCCAGCAGCTGGTATGGCAGTTACGGCAGCTGGCGCAACAGCGTGAAAGCCAGCGGTGCGACCGGTGACGGCAGCCATGCCGGGGATGTTAACTACACCGTCTCCGCCTCACGCTTCACCACTCACGGCTATCGTGATCACAGCGCTGCGCAGAAGAACCTTGGCAACGCCCGACTGGGCGTGCGTATTGATGATGTCAGCACCCTGACGCTGCTGTTTAACAGCGTTCACATTGACGCGCAGGATCCCGGCGGCTTAACCGAGACGCAGTGGCGTGACAATCCACGTCAGGTGGTCAGCAACGTCCCGCTTTATAACACCCGTAAGACTGTCGATCAGACTCAGGGCGGCCTGCGTTATCAGCGCCAGATGAGTGAAAATGACGACCTCAGCGTGATGCTCTATGCGGGCATGCGCGAAACTACCCAGTTCCAGTCGATCCCCGCAGCCGTGCAGCGCAACCCGTCTCATCCCGGTGGCGTGATCGCCCTGACCCGCCACTATCAGGGCGTCGATACCCGCTGGACCCATCGCGACACGCTGCTGTCTATTCCGGTGGCGCTGACCGGCGGACTCGACTACGAAACCATGACCGAGCGCCGCAAGGGCTATGAAAACTTCACGGTCAGCAACGGGGTGACGCAACTGGGCGAACAGGGCAATCTTCGCCGCAACGAGCGCAACCTGATGTGGACGCTCGATCCCTATCTGCAGACCGCCTGGCAACTGACCGATAAGCTGTCGCTGGATGCGGGTGTGCGGTTCAGCACCGTTAACTTTGACTCTAATGACTTCTATATTCAGCCTGGTAACGGCGACGACAGCGGTGATGCGCGCTATCACAAATGGCTGCCCGCTGCGGCACTGAAGTATGCCTTTGACCCAGGCTGGAACGCGTGGATCTCCGCCGGTCGCGGCTTTGAAACCCCGACCATTAATGAGCTCTCTTACCGTTCAGACGGCGCGACCGGTCTGAATCTGGGGCTGAAACCGGCCACCAGCGATACGCTGGAGATTGGCAGCAAGAAACGCATCGGCAATGGCTTGATCAGCGCGGCGTTGTTCCAGACCGATACCCAGGATGAGATTGTGGCGGATGCCAGCAGTGGCGGACGCACTACCTATAAAAATGCCGGTCAGACCCGCCGTCGCGGTCTGGAGTTAAGCCTGGATCAGCAGTTTGCCTGGGACTGGCGGCTGAAGATGGCCTACACCCTGCTGGATGCGCGCTATCGCACTAACGCCTGCGGCAGCGACAGCTGTGACGGCAACCGCATTCCTGGTATTGCCCGTAACATGGCTTACGCCGGACTCGGTTATCTGCCGGAACAGGGCTTTTATGCAGGCAGTGAGGTGCGTTATCTGAGCCAGATCGCCGCTGAAGATCAGAATAGCGTGAACACCCCGTCCTACACAGTGGCAGCAGTAAACAGTGGCTATAAGTGGCTGGTTGAGAACTGGACGCTGGATCTGTTTGGCCGGGTCGATAACCTGTTTGATCGGCACTATGTGGGTTCAGTGATTGTGAATGAGAGTAATGGTCGCTACTTCGAATCTGCGCCGGGCCGCAATTACAGCGTCGGTTTAACGCTGGGTTACGCCTTCCGCTAAATTATAACGGGTAACGTCATTATGTTCTCACGTCTTATCCGTGGATGGGGTGATAAACCCGAGAAACAATACCCGGCGCTAACCGGCATGTTAAGAGTGTTTTTAAGCTGCCACCATGACGACTTTGGCAGTACCCTCGAAGAAATGCTCCAGAGCTATATTGATCATGACATGCCTGTTATTGAAGCGCGGAATGAAATAAACATCCTGCTTCAGAATGAGGATGATGATTTGAATGTCATTATGTCAGCAATTGCTGATGAAGAGTTTCGTCCGGCCCCCTGGGGAGAAACATGGCGCAGTTTTTTGATAAGAGCTATGTCTGCCCTCAACGGGCCACCGTCGCGGTGGCCCGACGCTTAACGTCACACGCCAATCATGCGCGCGAATTCAGCTGCGCCTTAATATCCTCACAGCTGCCGGTTTCACCCAGGCGTGGGAAGATCAGGTTCACGCTATTGTTGTGCGTATCGAGGTTGAGATCGGTCATCGCATCGGTCGCCAGCGTGACGTTGTAACCCAGCTCATACGCCTGTCGTGCGGTGGATTCCACGCCGATACTGGTCGCGATACCACAAATCACTACCTGAGTAATGCCGCGCTTTTGCAGCTCATCGTGCAACGCAGTGGCGTGAAACGCACCCCAGGTTTTCTTGGTGACCGTAAGGTCATTTTGCTGTGGGGTTATCGCCGGAACCAGCGTCGCCCAGTCGGCGGGCAATTCGCCGCTGTGACGTGCCTGCTCATTGCGGCCCGGCGCCCCACCGGCCACGTTAACCAGCACAACCGGCAGATCGTGCGCGCGAAACGCCTCAGCCAGTCCGGCACAGCGTTCGATCACCGGCTGCGGTTCATGAACCAGCGGCAGCGCCACAATGCCATGTTGCAGGTCGATAACAATCAGCGCAGTTTTTGCATCAAGTGTGGTTACAGCCATGTTGAATCCTCAGATTTAATAGTCAGTGAGTCGTTGCAGCAGAGGGAGAACGTCGGTCAGTTGCTGCTGTTCTGCCGGACTCAGTCGCGCTTCCAGCGTCCGGACCAGCCAGTCATCGCGCATCGCGCGACTCGACGTAATCACCGCCAGGCTGGACGTCGTGGGAAGATAGCGGGTTTTACGGCCATCATGGGGATCCGGCTCGCCCGTCACCAGTTCCGCCGCCAGTAACCCGGCGACGGTCGCGCCCATTGACTGGGTGCGTACGCCCTCGGCCGCCGCCAGTTGCGTTACCGTCATCGCTCCATCGCGAACCAGATGACCCAGCACCGCGACCTGCGACCAGGTTAATTCGCCAGGCGGTGCTGACTCGCGCAACCGGCGGCCCAGCTTGCCCACCAGCATGCGCAGCATTGCAGCGGATTCAGTCAGATCGCTCATTACACGTCTCCATCGATAAGCGAAAGTATAAAGATACGAAGGTAAACTGTGTAGTTTGCTCAGGTATCAATTTGTAACGTCCGGGCGCTGCAGATAGTGGATCAGACTGTGGAAGCGCAGCGGCGTGCTGAGCGGGTTCCGGTAGCTGTGCAGCACATCGGCCCTGAACTGGAATGCCTCCCCGGCGAGCAGACGTCGCCAGAGGTCACCGACGCCCAGCAGTAGTTCGCCCTCGATGACCACCACCTGCTCCACACAGCCCGCTTCATGGGGCGAAGAATGACTCTGCGCCCCCGCTGCCAGCTCCACCGCCAGCAGATCAAAGCGCAGTTGCGGATCGTAAGGCAGCAGCGACCGTACCGACATGTCGGCATTGGGCTGACTGAATGCAGGCGCGGCGCCTGAAGGCAACACGCTGCCGTCGATAAAAAAGGAAAACGGAACGTTGAAACCGGTGGCAATCTTCCACAGCGTCGCCACGGTGGGACTCGATTCGCCGCGCTCAATCTGGCCCAGCATCGCTTTACTGACGCCGGTTCGCTCCGCCGTCAGCGTCAGGCTCCAGCCATTGGCCTGCCGCAACTGTCTGAGCGCGCTGCTCAGGTGTTGCTGAAAATCCGCCATTTTTTCTCCTGCTTTCTCGTCATCCTGGTGAGTGACGTTATGGCAATAGTGTAACACTTGTGCGTTATAGCGCATCATGCGACCATGTGCGCTATAACGCACAATCTCATAAAGAGTCTGACCATGACGAGAGCGGAACCTCCCCGTTTTACCCTGCCGATGCTGGTTTCCGGCTTCGTGGCTGTGCTGGTGGGCTACAGCAGCAGTGGCGCGATTATCTATCAGATGTTTCAGGCGGCGGGCGCCACGCCCGCGCAGATTGGCGGCTGGCTGTCGGTGCTGGGCATTGCGCAGGGGATCGCTTCGCTGAGCCTGTCACTGCGCTACCGCATGCCGGTGCTGGCTGCCTGGTCAACGCCCGGCGCTGCGCTGCTGGCGACCAGTTTTCACGGCATTTCGCTGAATGAGGCGGCAGGCGTCTTTGTTTTCGCCAACCTGCTGATCGTATTGTGCGGCGTCACCGGCCTGTTTGCCCGGCTGATGAACTACATTCCTGCCTCGCTGGCAGCGGCGATGCTGGCAGGTATTCTGCTGCGCTTCGGGCTGCAGACCTTTGCCGATTTGCAAAGTAACTTTGTACTGTGCGGCAGCATGTGCCTGTCCTGGCTGCTGGCCCGCCGCTGGCTGGCCCGCTATGCAATTCTGGTCACGCTGCTGGTGGGTGTTGCCGTCGCGCTGGCACAGCACGCCATCCACTTTCCGCCGCAGCCGATTAGGCTGACAATGCCGGAAGTCGTGATGCCGCACTTTACCCTCACCACGCTGCTGGGGATCGGCGTGCCCTATTTCCTGGTGACGATGGCGTCACAGAACACCCCCGGCATCGCCACGCTGCAGGCGCACGGCTACCGTCCACCCGTCTCTTCACTGATGAGCTGGACCGGATTAATTGCGCTGCTGCTGTCGCCATTAGGGGGGTTTTCGGTCTGCGTGGCGGCGATTACGGCGGCCATCTGCATGAGCGATGAGGTCGACCCAAATCCTCAGCAACGCTGGCGTGCGGCGGCGCTGGCGGGGATCTTCTATCTGCTGGCGGGCGCGTCCGGTGCGCTGATCGCCGTGCTGTTCAGTGCCCTGCCTGTGGTGCTGATTGAGGCGCTGGCGGGTCTGGCTCTCCTTGCCACGCTGGGTGGCAGCCTCCACCGTGCACTGGATCTGCCTGCCGAACGCGACAGCGCGCTGATCACCTTTCTGATCACCGCATCCGGCGTTTCGCTGCTGGGCATTGGTCCGGCCTTCTGGGGACTGGCGGGTGGCGTCATCGCCCACCTGTTGCTGGTGCGCAAATCCGGCTGATTGCGTCATACTCTCTGAAATAGCGGTGGTTTTTCCGTCAGCCGGTGAAAAAAACAGTGGATTTACCCCCTTTTTCTGCCGTTTGATTTGTCATTGCCCCGCGTAAAATCAACCTAATCGTCGATAACACGCGATTTTCTGCCTCAGACAACGACCGATAAGGGCCCAACAGGTGGCAAAAACTTTTCTGCGCAGCGGTAATTTAGATGCAGTTCTGGCGTTAGGTGAAAATGGCCAGCCGGTCTACGCTTCAGCATTGCAAATTCGTGAAACCCTGCGCCTGCGCCGTCAGAGCGCACTGGCAGATTGCCTGGCCATTCCTCAGGCCAATGAACGGGGCGATCGCCTCGACTGGTATGCCCCTTTTAGCGGCCGGGTCAAATCCTGGCTGGGTGCCAGCGATCATGAACGTCGCGCGGCGCTGCAACAGCTCACCGCCTGTCAGCAGGATATGCAGGATCTCAGTACGCGCGCGCGCGCGGCAGAGAATCCATCAATGCGGCTGTTTGGTGCGCTGCTGAGCAAAACCCTGCAATTCCCCGACCAGCAGTATGTCTATCTGGTTGATGGCAAACCGGTCATCACCTTCTGGGGCTTTGTCGATACCCAGGCGCGCAGCCGCGATGACGCGCTGGCCTGCCTGCGTGACACGCTGGAAGAGAACCTGCCAGTGGCGCTGGTTGAACCGCTGCCTGAGCTGCCTGCCGCGCCGGTCATCGCTGAACCAGAGATAATCACTGAGCCCGAACCTGAACCTGTGGCTGAACCGCTGCCGGTTGCGGCACCCGTTGAAGCTCAGCCGGCGACGCCTGTAGCGGCTCGCCGCCGTTTCCGCGTCTGGTATCTGTTACCGCCGGTGGCGATTGCTGCTGCCGTGACGGTGGCCGTGTTGCTGCATCGTTCAGAGCCCGTAAAAACACCGGTTGCCACCGCGAAGCCAGCGTCGGCCCCGGCGACGGTATCCACTCCGGCTCCTGCTGCGACTCCGGCACCGGTTGCGGCGACACCGTCTGTCACGCCACCTGCCGAGCAGGCAGCACCGGAAAAACTCCCTGAATCGCAGCCGCAGAAACCGGCCAACACCACCACCGATACCGCACCGGCAGACGCATCTGCTACCCTTGCCACAACGGTGATGGCGCCGGTTCCGGCCAAACCCGATGACCTGATCGTGACGCCGGATGCGGTGCGCGATGGCCAGGTTAGGGTGATTGATGGCCGCTGGCGTGTCACTATCGACCAGATGCCGACGCCAACCGGTAAGCCTCCGGTAATGCGCTTCCAGTTTAAAAACGGCAAAGGCAGCGTGCAGATCGCCCAGGGCAATACTACCTGTAAAGCGGATGTCAGCGCGGCCATGACCAGCGCCGGTAACCTGGTGATTGAGAGCCGCTACACGGCGAAGTGCCAGAACAATTCGCGCTACCGTATGCCACTGCTGGTCTGCCATGCGAGTATCGGCGCCGCAGTGTGTGAAGCGCAGTATGCTGATGACCGGGTCTTCCCGATGACGATTAAGCGTGAGAGTAAATAACGATGCTGGCTCCCCTGATCGATGACAAACAAAAAATTTCGCTGATTGAAAACAGCGGCGTGCAGTTTCTGGATTTCGGCCTGCAACTCTCAGATACCCCGGCGCGCCGCCAGTTTGTGCGCCAGACCGCCAACGGCCCGCTGCTGCGCCTGAACGTCGATGGCAACAGCGGTAAGTTCCTGCTCTATCCGGAAGATGGCGGCGCTGCGGAAGTGGTGCGCCCGGAGTCTGATATCGCGCTGGCGGACTCGCTCTCTCTGCTGTCAGCCTGCTGGCTGCCGCTGCCGATGCTGCGCTGTGCCAGCGGACGTCGTTTTATCGGCGGTCCTGAAAACTGGGCGCGGATGCGTCTGGTTGCGCTGCCCGCGCCCGATGCAGCGGGCAATACCCATCGCGTCAGCCTGGCCTTTGATACCCGCTGCGTGGCGGAACAGGATGGCGGTGAACAGCTCGGCCTCAGCCCAGCTGATGCTCAGAACGGTGTGACTTTTGCGCTCGCCTGGCACAACTACGAGCTGGGTGATTTTCTTGACCTGACCTGGGTTGACGGCTGGCTGCGTGAATCCTTTACCGACCGCGTCTCCGATCGCCGCGAACAGGCGATTAATCAGGCGCTGCGCGAGTTTGAGTATCAGGCGCACTACCTCAATCTGCTGGAGCTGCTGGGCGAACAGCTCGACCTCAGCGAGATCCATATTCAGGCCGCCACGCTGCAGACCCCGGCGGTCAACGTCGATATCATTCTGGATGTCGGTAACTCCCATACCTGCGGCATTCTGGTGGAAGATCACCCGGAAGAGAGCAACGGCCTGAAGCAGACCTATGAGCTGCAGCTGCGCGATCTGTCGCAGCCGCATCAGGTTTACAACGAGCTGTTTGACAGCCGTCTGGAGTTTGCCGAGACCCGTTTTGGCAAAGCGAACTTCTCGCTGGAGAGCGGTCGTGAGCAGGCCTTTATGTGGCCTTCTCTGACGCGCGTCGGCCGTGAAGCGAGCCGTCTGGCCCTGCAGCGTGTGGGACTGGAAGGCAGTACGGGCCTCTCCAGCCCGCGCCGTTATCTGTGGGATGAGGCGCGCTATCAGCCAGGCTGGCGTTTTAACACGCCCGGCGAGCAAGCTGAACCGCTGGCCTATGCCGCACCCTTTACCACCCTGCTCAACGACGAAGGCCAGCCGCTCTCGACGCTGGCACCCGACGATCGTCTGCCGGTCTTTTCTCCGCACTACAGCCGCAGTTCGCTGATGACCTTTATGCTGTGTGAGCTGCTGGCTCAGGCGCTGATGCAGATGAACAGCGCGGCACAGCGTCAGCGGATGCCACAGAGCCACGCGCCGCGTCAGCTGCGCCATGTGATCCTGACGCTGCCGTCAGCGATGCCGAAGCCGGAGCGTGAAATTTTCCGCCGCCGGATGCAGGAAGCGCTGGCGCTGGTCTGGAAAGCGGAAGGCTGGCTGGCTGACGAAGATGACCTTTCACCATCACTGCCACGTCAGAACCTGAAACCGCTGCCGGATGTGCAGATGGAGTGGGATGAAGCGACCTGTGGTCAGATGGTCTGGCTGTTTAATGAAACCCAGGTCAACTTTGCCGGTCGCGCCGAAGACTTTTTCAGCAGCATGGCCCGTCCGGATCGCCCGCGCGATGCTGACGAACTGCCAGGCAAGAGCCTGCGCATCGCCTCGATTGATATCGGCGGCGGCACCACCGATCTCGCCATCACCCAGTATCGTCTGGATGATGGTCAGGGCAACAACGTCAAAATCACGCCGCGACTGCTGTTCCGCGAGGGTTTTAAAGTCGCGGGCGACGATATCCTGCTGGACGTGATTCAGCTGTGGATTTTACCGGCGCTGCAGCAGCATCTGCAGAAAGCGGGCCTGACGCTGGCGGAACCGCTGATGAACAAGCTGTTTGGTCACGACAGCCGCATGGACGGTCAGGCCACGCTGCGTCAGCAGATCACCTTACAACTGTTTATTCCGCTGGCGCAGGCGGTACTGGAACGCTACGAAAACTGGGATCCGCTGGAGAGCCACGCGGAGATCAACGCACTGTTTGGCGAGCTGGTCGATCAGCCGCCGGGCGAAGCGGTACTGGCGTTCGTCAACGGCGAGATTCAGCGCGAGCTGGGCGGTAACAGCCGCTTTGACCTGCTGCAGGTACCGCTGGTGGTGAGCCTGTCACAGCTGCACGGCGAATTTATGCAGCACCGGATGGCGATTATCCCGGCGCTGCGTTCAATGTGTGAAGTGGTGTCGCTCTATCAGTGTGACGTGCTGCTGCTGACCGGTCGCCCGTCGCGCTTCCCGGGCATTCAGGCGCTGGTGCGTCATCTGCAACCGCTGCCGGGCAGCCGTATTTTGTCGCTGGAAGGCTATCACACCAGCGACTGGTATCCGTTTAACAAACATGGCCGCATCGACAACCCGAAATCGACCGCGGCGGTCGGCGCGATGCTCTGCCTGCTGGCGCTGGATCTGCGCCTCAGCAGCTTCTGGTTCCGCGCAGGCGATTTTGAACCCTACTCGACGATTCGCTATCTTGGCATGCTCGACGAAAACCAGGCGCTGACGGACGAGAACCTCTGCTACAGCGAAATTGACCTCGACGATCCCGGCTATGTGCTGGATAAAAAGCGCAGTTTCCGTATTCGCGGCAACGTCTGTCTCGGCTTCCGCCAGCTCGATAACGATCGCTGGCCCGCCTCACCACTCTATAGCCTGACGCTGAACGACGCCACCCTGGCGCGTAAAGTGGCCGGTGAGAGCGTGCTGCGCATCCGGCTGGCGGTAAAAGCCGGACCCGACGCGTCCGGCCCGGAAAGTCTGGTGCTGAGCGATGCCCGTCTGGATGATGGCACCCGCGTGCCGCTGGAGCAGTTGAGTCTTAAGCTGAATACCCTGTCGGCGACCGGCAATGCCAATGCGCAATACTGGATTGACAGCGGGAGCGTGTGTAAACGATGAAAGCCCTGAAACCCCGTCAGCCGCAAACGCTGGCAAAACGTCTTGGCCTGTTGCAGGACGCCCTGAATAACAGTCTGGCCTGGATTGAGAGCAGCCGTGAGCAGTCGCCGCGTCTGGCGCTGGAAGCAGAAACCCTGACGCTGCAACTGCGCCAGGCGCGCGTGCAGACTCAGGCGCTGGCGCAGCAGGTGGCGCGTCCGGTGACGCTGGCGCTGTTTGGCCAGTCGCAGGCGGGTAAAGCCTGGCTGCTGAACGAAATGGTGGCCGATGCACAGGGCCAGTTAGTGACCCGCATGGGTGATAAACTGCTGAACTGGTTTCAGCATATCAATCCCGGCAACCTCGATTTTGCTACCGCCACCCGTTTCAGCCATCAGCGCGAGCCGCTTTCAAACGAGTGGCCGGTTGAACTGATGCTGCTGAGTGAAGCGGAGATCGTACGGCTGATGGTCGCCTGTGCCGGCGCGACAAAGCCCGACACCGCACAGATCGACAGCGCACTGCAGCGCCTGCAGCGTCATCGCCTCGCCACGCCGCTGGCGGGTCTGGAAGGCGATGCGCTGGTGACACTCTGGTCCTGGTGCCGTCGCCGTGCGCACCACGATGCGCGGCTTGATCGTCATTTCTGGCCGCAGGCGGTTGAGCTGGCGCCCTGGCTCAGCGTTGACGACCGGGTACAGCTTTTTTCACTGCTGTGGCCGGGTCAGCCTGAACTGAATGAGATGCTGCGCACCCTGCTGCATCTGCGTCACCAGCTGCGTAACAGCAGCCGGGTGCTTGCTCCACTGAGCCTGCTGACCGACACATCACTGCTGCCGGCCGAGCAGCTGATTGTGCCGGCCAGTGAGCAGGATCAGCAGCAGCTGGTGGAAGTCTGCCCGCTGAATGGTAACCGCATCGGTAAGGCGCAGAACGTGCCGCTGGGATTACTGGCGCTGCTGACGCTGGAAGTGCTGGTCCCGCTGAGTTCCACACCGCGAACCGCGCTCTATGATGATGCTGATATGCTGGAACTGCCCGCGCCAGGCCAGTCCGGTGACGCGGCAATCCAGGAAGATCGTCAGCGCCTGCAGCAGCAGGATCCGCTGCGTGCCCAACTGCTGGAACAGAAACGTGCCCTGCTGCCCGGTTTTTACGCCGCGCGTCAGGCAATTGATCTGCTGCTGGTCTGTACCGCAGCCAGCCAGCGTCAGGATGCCGACCTCGCCAGCGAAACGCTGCGCGAATGGCAGCGTCAGCAGCCCGCACAGGAATCCGCAGAGAAACCGCGTCTGATCTGGGCGATTACCCCTTTCGATGCCCGCCATCAGCAGGTCAATGTGGATGAAGCGGTGCAGCGTCAGATGGGACAGCCCGGTCAGCACTGGGGATCGATGCTGGCACTGGATCGCGCGGGCGTCGACCGCATGGCGAGCTGGTTGCAGGATGAGATGCAGCCGGAAGCGCGCCGCGACATGCTGCTGGCTCAGCTGGCGCAGATTCAGCACACTGTGGTGGAGCGGCGTTTATTGCCCTGGACCGAAGCGGGTGCCAGCTCGGAACAGGCGGCACGCAAACAGAATATCGCCGATACGCTACTGAAGTGTTTACAGCATCGGACCGGCCTGCATGGCGAGCTGCTGGAACGCCTGCAGCCGCCGCGTGAGGCGCTGCGTCAGCTGTGGCTCAATCAGTCCGCCTTACAAGGCAGCAAACCGGCCAGTATTCAGGCCCCGGAAAATCAGTTTGGCATCGGGTTTGAATTTGATCTGTTCAGTGAGAGCCCGGCTGAAGCGCCGGTTCAGCCGCGTCAGAGTCTGCAGAGCGCGCAGCAGTATCCGCGTCAGGTGCTGCTGCTGTGGCTGGATCATCTGCGTCAGCTGCCGGAAAACCGCAGCCTGCTGGCGTTGCTGAACGTGGATAAGCCAACGATGGAGTGGCTGGTTGAAGAGCTGATCACGGCCGGATTCCGCACCGATATCGCGCAAAAGCTGCAGCAGGCGCTGCATGAGCCCGATACGCAGAGCGTCAGCCATGAATCACGCGCGGATCGTCAGGTGACGCGGGCGATGACGGTGCTGGGGGATTTTGTGGCCTGGCTCGGCTTTTTACAGCGTCCTGAAAATGAACGCCCTGCCAGCCGCGTTAACCGGGGTCAGGTGATTTTCTCGCGTCCTCCGGCTCCCAGCGTCAGCTTCAGTTCCGGTCAGCGTCTGACCAGACTCTCTGCCGCCCCGGCCAACCACACCGCCTACTATATCTACGACTGGCTGGTGGGGCTGAACCAGGTCATCATTGAGAACAATGGTTACACTGGCGGCGGCGATCTGCCACTGGCAGCACGCGAAGCGCTGGTTGCGCTGCTCAAGCCGCTACGCGCTTAATCAATGATCAGGCGCAGTTCGCCCTCCAGCGACTGCGCCGCCTCTTCCAGCAGCGCCAGCACCGGCGCTAAATCGGCCTGATGCGCGGCATAGTGCTGCAACCACATTGTGGCAGGCAGCGCCATCCCGCCCGTCAGCCAGTCCCATAACGCATCCAGATTATGTCCGAAGGTCTGCGGACAGCCGCTCTGCTCAGCAAACTGCTGATAAAACGCCGCGCGCGTGGTGAGCTGACGCAGGTCAAAGGTCAGATTAAGCATGATCAGGGCACCTGCCTGAAACTGCGGTAGTGATCGGTGGAGAGAAACACCAGCCCGTCAGAGGAGTAAACCAGGCGATCGGCGTCGCGATGCCCGCAGCGATAATTCACATCCGCTTCATACCACTGACGGCCCGCACGCGCGGGCAGACGCTTTTCACGGTTCGTAAAGCGATCGCCGCCAATGGCTCTGCCTGGCAACACGTCACACAGGTTGCCTTTGGCCGGATTCCAGCCACGCTTGCGCGCGTCGTTTTTGGTGAGGTAGTAGTCTGGCAGTTGCTGATGCTGCAGCACCCAGCGCGCCACGGTATGGGCGTCAGTCAGGGTGGCAATATCCGCCTGGGCAGGGGCTGAAACGGAATTAAGATAGGGTTTAAGGCCGTAGAAACAGGCCGCGAGGACGAGAAAAAGTCCAATCCAGAGTTTTTTTGACATGATGGCATCCGTGACGACAGGACGCAGATGATACCAGTTTTGCGCGCAGAGAAAAGCGCGGGCCAGACAAGCTGGCCCTGGCGAGGTTATGCTGCGTGCGAATCCCCGCTGTGCCGACGCCATGCACCCGGCGCGACGCCATACTGGCGTTTGAAGCTGCGGTTAAAGGATTGCTGGGAGTCGAAACCTAACGAGATAGCCACATTGAGAATCGGTTCATCAGTGCTGGTCAGGCGGTCGGCTGATTTCTTCAGCTTCTTAACCCGGATGTATTCACCCAGTGGATAACCGGTGTGCTCTTTAAACATGCGCTGCAGGTGCCATTTGGAGTAGCCCGCGCGCTCTGAAACGGTATCCAGATCCAGACGTGCTTCGATGTTGTTATCAATCCAGTCGATTAAATCGTGAATAAAAGCATCACTCATCATTCCAGTCTCTCCTGTCGCCGTGGCGAAAAGTATTAGTATCAGTTGCAGTTACACTTAAGGGTGGCTGACTATGCCATTTAATGCAAGTTTTATTAGTACATTAAATGCCGCACTATCTGTGGGGTTTTAGCTAAGTTGTTCAGGCTTTCATCGCCCTGCCCTAAACCGCACATAAAGTGTATCTGTTATTCTTGCAGTTGCCAGCCACGCAAGCCTACACTCACCGCGATTAATTGCAATCTTAAAAGTTGCAAATATTGGCCTGCAGGCCGCCTGTTTATATCTATCGCGGAATAACAACAATGATTACGAACCGGGTTCGTCAGGGTTTAACCCTCTTAGGGATGGTACTGCTCATCACGCAACTGAGCGGCTGCGATAAGGGTGTGGCGCAAAACGCCGCTCCCCCGCCGCCTGAAGTGAGTGCCGCACCCGTGCTGATCAAACCGGTCAGTCAGTGGGATAATTTCAATGGCCGGGTTGAAGCGGTGCAGAGCGTGCAGTTGCGTCCGCGCGTCTCTGGCTACATTGATGCCGTTAACTATCGTGAAGGCGATGAGGTCAGAAAAGGTCAGGTACTGTTTACCATTGATGACCGGAGTTACCGCGCGGCGCTGGAGCAGGCCAAAGCGGAACTGGCCCGGGCGCGCAGTCAGGCGAGTCTGGCCCGCAGCGAATCGGGTCGCAGCGAGAAGCTGATCGGCACGCAGGCGATTTCCCGCGAAGCGTGGGAGCAGCGTCGTTCTGCCGCAAGTCAGGCGCAGGCGAATGTGCTGGCCGCAGAGGCCGCGGTCGATATGGCGCAGCTGAACCTCGACTTCACCCGCGTCACCGCGCCGATTGATGGCCGCGCCAGCCGGGCGATGATCACCGCCGGTAACCTGGTGACCGCCGGCGACAGCGCCAGTGTGTTAACCACGCTGGTGTCGCAGCAGCAGATGTATGTCTATTTTGATGTCGATGAGAACACCTTCCTGAACTATCAGGCGATGGCGCGTCAGGGCCAGCAGCGCCATGCGCTGCCGGTTGAGATTGCGCTGGTCGGCGAACAGGGTTTCCCGCACCAGGGCAAAATTGACTTTCTGGATAACCAGCTGACCGCCAGCACCGGCACCATTCGTATGCGCGCCCTGCTCGACAATCAACAGCGGCAGTTTACGCCTGGCCTGTTTGCCCGCGTGCGTCTGCCCGGCAGCGCGCAGTTCGAGGCGGTGCTGATCGATGATAAAGCGGTATTGACCGACCAGGATCGCAAATATGTCTACGTGGTGGATGGCGAAGGTAAAGCGCAGCGGCGCGATATCCAGCCTGGCGCGATGGTGGATGGTTTGCGCATCGTTAAATCGGGTCTGCAATCCGGCGACAAGGTCATCATCGCCGGTCTGCAAAAAGTATTTATGCCCGGCATGCCGGTCACTGCTCAGCCGGTCGCCATGCGTGCGGCAGCCGCTCAATAACCCGAGGCCGCTATGGACTTTTCCCGCTTTTTTATCGACCGGCCCATTTTTGCTGCGGTGCTGTCGATCCTGATTTTTGTGACCGGGGTGATTGCCATCCCGCTGCTGCCAGTCAGTGAATATCCCGACGTGGTGCCACCCAGCGTGCAGGTGCGCGCCGAGTATCCAGGCGCTAACCCGAAAGTGATTGCGGATTCCGTGGCGACGCCGCTGGAAGAGGCAATCAACGGCGTCGAAAACATGATGTACATGAAGTCAGTAGCCGGTTCTGACGGCGTGCTGGTGACCACCGTCACCTTCCGTCCAGGCACCGATCCTGATCAGGCGCAGGTACAGGTGCAGAACCGCGTAGCGCAGGCGGAAGCCCGTCTGCCGGAAGATGTGCGTCGGCTGGGGATCACCACCCAGAAGATGTCGCCGACCCTGACGCTGGTCGTCCACATGTTCTCACCGAACAATACCTACGATTCGCTCTACCTGCGTAACTACGCCACCCTCAAGGTGAAAGATGAGCTGGCCCGCCTGCCGGGTGTCGGTCAGATCCAGATTTTCGGCGCAGGCGAGTATGCGATGCGCGTCTGGCTTGATCCCAATAAAGTGGCGGCGCGTGGTCTGACCGCCTCTGACGTGGTAACGGCGATGCAGGAGCAGAACGTGCAGGTCTCTGCCGGTCAGCTGGGTGCCGAGCCGCTGAAAAAACAGAGCGATTTTCTGCTGTCAATCAACACCCAGGGACGACTGGAGAGCGAGCAGCAGTTTGGCGATATCATCCTGAAAACCTCGGAAGATGGTTCGCTGGTGCGGCTGCGCGATGTGGCGCGGATTGAGATGGGCTCGGGCAGCTATGCCCTGCGCTCGCAGCTGAATAACAAAGATGCGGTTGGTATCGGCATCTTCCAGGCGCCTGGCGCCAACGCCATCGACCTCTCCAATGCGGTTCGCGCCAAAATGGATGAGCTGGCGACCCGCTTTCCCAACGACGTGAAATGGGCCGCGCCTTACGATCCGACGGTGTTTGTCCGTGACTCGATTAAAGCCGTGGTGCAGACCCTGCTGGAAGCGGTCATTCTGGTCGTGCTGGTGGTGATTCTGTTCCTGCAGACCTGGCGTGCCTCGATCATTCCCCTGCTGGCGGTGCCGGTTTCGATAGTCGGTACCTTTAGCGTGCTCTATCTGCTTGGCTTCTCGCTGAATACGCTTAGCCTGTTCGGGCTGGTGCTGGCGATTGGTATCGTGGTGGATGACGCCATCGTGGTGGTGGAGAACGTCGAACGTAACATTGAGATGGGGCTGTCGCCGCGCGCCGCTGCACATCAGGCGATGCGTGAGGTCTCCGGGCCGATCATCGCCATTGCGCTGGTGCTATGCGCGGTGTTTGTGCCGATGGCGTTTCTCTCTGGCGTCACCGGGCAGTTCTACAAGCAGTTCGCCACTACCATCGCCATCTCTACAGTGATCTCTGCCATTAACTCGCTGACGCTTTCGCCTGCGCTGGCGGCGATGCTGCTGAAAGATCATCACGCGCCGAAAGACCGGCTGACGCGGATCATTGATGCGCTGTTTGGCTGGCTGTTCCGGCCGTTTAATCGCTTCTTCCAGCGCAGTGCCCATGGTTATGAATCGCTGGTGGGCCGTACGCTGCGTCGCCGTGGCGCCGTGTTTGGCGTCTATATTCTGCTGCTGGCAGGTGCCGGATTTATGTTCCACACCGTGCCGGGTGGATTTATTCCGACGCAGGATAAGCTCTACCTGATTGGTGGCGTGAAGATGCCGGAAGGTTCCTCTCTGGCGCGTACGGATGAAGTGATTCGTAAGATGAGCGAAATCGGTATGCAGACCGAAGGCGTCGCCTATGCGGTCGCGTTCCCTGGCCTGAATGCATTGCAGTTCACCAATACCCCGAACAGCGGCACGGTGTTCTTCGGTCTGAAGCCGTTTAATGAGCGCAAACATACGGCGGCGGAGATCAACGCTGAGATCAATGCGAAGATCGCGCAAATCCAGCAGGGCTTTGGCTTCTCGATTATGCCACCGCCGATTCTGGGGCTGGGCCAGGGCTCGGGCTATTCGCTCTATGTGCAGGACCGGGCGGGTCTGGGTTATGGCGCGCTGCAGACGGCGATTAATACGCTGTCGGGCAGCATCATGCAGACGCCAGGGATGCACTTCCCCATCTCCTCTTATCAGGCCAACGTTCCGCAGCTTGATGTGAAGGTAGACCGGGATAAAGCCAAAGCGCAGGGAGTATCGCTGACCGCGCTGTTCAGCACGCTCCAGACCTATCTCGGCTCGTCGTATGTGAATGACTTTAACCGCTTTGGCCGCACCTGGCGGGTGATGGCGCAGGCTGACGGGGATTTCCGCGACAGCATCGAAGATATCGCTAACCTGCGTACCCGAAACGATCGCGGTGAGATGGTGCCGATTGGCAGCATGGTCAACATTACTACCACCTACGGTCCCGACCCGGTGATCCGCTATAACGGCTATCCGGCGGCGGATTTGATTGGTGATGCCGACCCACGCGTGCTCTCCTCGGCGCAGGCGATGAGTCAGCTCGAAGCGATGTCCGGTCAGCTATTGCCAAACGGCATGAACATCGAGTGGACCGATCTGAGTTATCAGCAGTCAACGCAGGGCAATACCGCGCTGATTGTCTTCCCGATGGCCGTGTTGCTGGCGTTCCTGGTGCTGGCCGCGCTGTATGAGAGCTGGACGCTGCCGCTGGCGGTGATCCTGATTGTGCCGATGACCATGCTCTCTGCGCTGTTTGGCGTCTGGCTGACTGGCGGTGACAACAACGTCTTCGTGCAGGTCGGACTGGTGGTGCTGATGGGGCTGGCCTGTAAGAACGCGATTCTGATCGTCGAGTTTGCGCGGGAGCTGGAGATTCAGGGCAAAGGGATTGTGGAAGCGGCGCTGGAAGCGTGTCGCCTGCGTCTGCGTCCGATTGTGATGACCTCCATCGCCTTTATCGCCGGTACAATACCGTTGATTCTGGGTGAAGGCGCGGGTGCAGAGGTCCGTGGCGTTACCGGTATTACGGTCTTCTCCGGCATGCTCGGCGTGACGCTGTTCGGCCTGTTCCTGACGCCGGTGTTCTACGTCGCCCTGCGCAAGCTGGTGACGCGCCGGTCAGGTAGTGCATCGTCCGTGACGGCGTAAACCGTAAAAGTTAAAAGGGGCGACCATATGATCGCCCCTTTTTTTGCCTGTGATTCACTGATTCCAGCAGACCCCACCTTGTAGGCTAACGCCGCTTCAATCTTTCATTCAGCGTTTCAATGATAAACGCATTCAGCGAGGTTTCATTGATCATGGCGGGTTGCCCGGCGACATTAGCCAGATCAGAATTATTATTCATCTTTGACCTCCAGCGTTCTGCTTGCGGACAGATGATCAGGTACGAATTTCAATCCGGGCTTTGCGTCCCAGCTGAGCCAGCGCTAGCTCCACATTTTCGACTTTCGATGAGTGCTCTACATCCAGTAGTCGATCAACCTGTGGACCATTCACACCCAGCTGGCGTGCCAGATCGACTTTACGGGTGCCGGTTTCAATCATTGCGTTGTAAAGTGCCGCTTTCATTGCCACCAGTACAGGCACAGAGACAATGTACTCTCCTTCCAGCGGTTTACTGGCAACCGGAATCGGACGACGCGTATCCATCTCGAGAGAGATTGCCGTCACCAGCCCATCTTCGGCTTCTGCAAGTGCTTCCTCAACGGTGTCACCCACGGAATGCAGTAACGGCAAATCACGACACGAGACCTCATAGGTATCGGTTTTGGCGTCATGAGTTAATCTAACGGCATAATTAAACATAGAGTTACCTCTCTGATCGGGCTCACAGGCCCAGATCTTTTAAAATTTTTCTGCGCGTACCTTCAGGCATTTCTTTTGCTCCATGATCCGGAAAAATGGATTGCCTGTCGCCCAGGAAGACTTTGAAATGGCTGCTTCCACTGCGGTGCTTAGTCAAAATAGCGCCCTGCTGAATGAGCCAGCGTCTGAATTCACTGTACTTCATCGCGTTCCCTCGCTGTGTATAACAGCAAGAATAACATTGGTGATAATCAATACAACATTAATGTTGTGATGGATGCTGAATTTTCAAATGATTGATCAGGTTCAGCGTGATAACCGCCCCAGGAAAGTGAGTTATTGGCTTATGGCAGATTTGAGGCGGGAAGTTAGTGACCAGCAGGCATAAAAAAAGCCGCTAATCAGCGGCTCTTTTTGCAGAGATCATCAATCTCTTCGGGTTCAGGTTCCGGCACGGCGGTGCAGTTGCTGGTGTCGCGTTTCTTCAGTTCGTTCAGTGCGTCTGCCACGGTGCGTTTTGCCAGCACATCCAGCGACGCCTGCTCGGCTTCATCGGCTATCGACTTGAAGTACCAGCAGAGGTTGGCACTGACCAGACAGCGCGGCGCGACGTCAGGACGCGCGGCCCAGATTTTTTTGTCTTCGATCACTGAGACATAGATATCCCGCAGAGTAATTTCTGCAGCAGGACGGCCCAGATGAATCGAACCGGTACGGCCCAGCGTGGAGACGATAATGCCGTCACGGGTCAGCGGGACCATTAATTTTCGTATGAAACTGGGATTCGCTTCCAGCCCGTAGGCCAGAATCGCGCTGGTAGAGCGTTTTCCCATTTGCTCCGCCATCGCTACGCTCAGAACCATTTGCAAAGCTGTCGGGAAGCGGTAATCAAGCATTTCTTTATCCTGAGTTGCGGTGCATCTTATTGTTTTATTGCCGCATAAGTGAACAATCAATGAGCAATAAATATAACAAACACTGTTGCTTTTTTGAAGCAAACCGGCGGTGACAAGGCACGTATTCACCAAAGCCTGAGGCCCGATAGCACAAGGTGCTTAGCCTGCTAACGGCCCTCTTCCTGCGGAGCAAGGAGAACCGTTCCGTTATGCCGTGGTGGCCGATGTCGCCGGCAATCGCTGCTTCAGCGCCATAACCAGTACCACGTTAAAGATTGCCAGGGCGCAAAGCAACCACAGCGTCGCCGATGCTCCCATCTTTTCAAACACATATCCACCTATCAGCGGCGTCAGTGCCTGCCCCATCAACGCCGGGCGGGCCATTTTACCCACCACAATCGCATAGGACTCTGGTTTGACCATCGCCAGCGGTAAAGTTCCGCGCACGATGGCACGTAAGCCATTTCCTGCGCCATACAACACCATGCTCAGCAACGCCATCTGCGGAAACAATGCCAGCAACAGCAAGCCCAGTGCCACCAGCCCGACGGAAAAAAAGGTGGTGCGGATGGGATGACTGCGTTTAAAGGCGATATCGACGAGTCGGGATCCCACCTGACACGGGCCAAGTACGGCGCTGATCGCCAGCGCCGAGGTCAGCGTATGACCACTCGCCTGCAACAAGGCGATAAGCTGCACGGAAATAGCCGTCATGATCACGGACGCCAGGGTAAAAATGGCACACAGCAGCCAGAACAGCGCAGGCGCAATCTCCGCCGTGCCAGACTGCGGACTCAGTCGCTTCACCGGCCGCTTAGCATGACTGTCGGGTAAGGCAAACAGATAGGCGGGCAGCACGCAGACGACCATCAGTGCCGCAATAATCAGCGACGCGTTTCGCCAGCCGAATCCGTGGATTAACAACGCCGTTCCCGGCCAGACCAGCGTGGTGCAGAAGCCAGATATCAGGGTGATACCGGTGATCGCTGCACGCGCCTGACTGCCATAGCAGGTGCCGAGCGTGGCAAACAGTGCGTCATAAAGGCCCATCGCCATACCGATGCCAATAATTACCCAGGCAAACAGAAACAGCGGCAGAGAGTGGCTATAAGCCATGATCATCAGCCCCACCGCCATCACCATGCCACTCAGTGCCAGCAACAGGCGGCCACCGGTGCGGGCGATAATCCTGCCTGCCAGCGGTGACAGCAGGCCCGATACCAGAATCCCGGTCGAGAGCGCGCCATAAATCCACTGCTGTGACCAGCCTGTCTCAGCCGCAATCGGATTCGCCATCACCGCCATCAGATAGAACGACCCGCCCCATGACAGGATCTGCACCCAGCCCAGGGTAATAATGGCGGCGATGCCGGGTTTGTTGTTCTGATTCACAGGCAATCTCCTGGTTAGCAGGCGAACCGTTTTTATAACATGTTCTGCGATAAGCCAAAATGCGTGATGCCCTTTTGACTGGATAGCTATGCAGGCCGCACGGTTTTGAGTAAACTACTTATAGTATGTTGTAACTATGTGACGCTTGCATCCTCGCCAGGCTTCTGCCACATTGTGGACGTTGTAACTATGGAGGCACAACATGACGCGCTACGACTTAGTGGCTGATATGCATCAATGTGTAAATGACCTGGAACTGGCGCTGGGTGAATTGCGTCAGCAGATTGAAGCGCAGCCTCTGCTGATCGCCCGCGTCTTCAGCCTGCCGCCGGTGGTTAAAGGTCGCGAACATGAAGCGATCACCCGGATTGCCGTCGAGCAGCATCTCGGGGAGAGCGCGTTAAAGATGGCGCTTGACCACTACTGCCGCCTGTTTATGCAGCATCAGTCAGAACAGCTGAGCACCAAGGCTGCCGTGCGCTTGCCTGGCGCGCTCTGTATCGAATGCGACGCGCAGCAGGAGGCGGAGATCGGCTCGCTGGTCGACGTCATCAATCAGTTGAAAGCACGGCTGGAGCAGCTGATTACGGTGGACTCTGGCCTGCCGAGTGAGGCGCGTTTTGAGTTCGTCCACCAGCATTTGCGCGGACTGATCACCCTGAATGCCTATCGCACTATCACCCTTCTGAGCGCACCGGATAGCCTGCGTTTCGGCTGGGCCAACAAGCACATTATCAAGAATCTCAAGCGCGAAGAGGTAATCGCCCAGCTGGAAAAAAGCCTGAAGTCGGGACGTGCAAAAGCGCCGTGGTCACGTGAACAGTGGGCGGAAAAAGTGCAGGAGGAGCTGGCAAGCGTGCGCGCCCTGCCCGCCTCGGCACGGCTGAAAATCAAGCGCCCGGTGAAAGTTCAGCCGGTTGCCCGCGTCTGGCGCGCGGATGAACAAAAACAGACTCAGCTGGCCTGTCCTTCTCCGATTCTGGTTATCTGTCGCGATCGCAGCCAGGTTCCGGTTCTGGGTGAATTGCTTAACTACGATGCCGATAATATTAACCATCGTTATAAACCTGCTGCAGAACCGCTGAATCTTTTAATCCCCAGACTGCATCTGTGGGTCGATTGTCCGATATAAATAAAAAAGGCCAGCATTCGCTGGCCTCTGACTCACTCAAACCTTACGACTTCATGCTGCCGACCATCTCTTCCGGCCGTACCCAGGCATCAAACTCCTCTTCGGTAAGATAACCCAGCTTCAGCGCCGAGCCTTTCAGCGTCAGCCCCTCTTTGTGCGCCTTCTTGGCAATTTCTGCCGCTTTGTCATAGCCAATATGGGTATTCAGCGCCGTCACCAGCATCAGCGATTCGTTAAGCAGTTGATCGATGCGCTCACGCACCGGCTCAATGCCGACCGCGCAGTGATGATTAAAGCTATCCATGCCATCCGCCAGCAGGCGAATTGATTGCAGGAAGTTATGGATTACCATCGGACGGAACACGTTAAGCTCAAAGTTACCGGATGCGCCGCCCATGTTGATCGCCACATCGTTACCCATCACCTGACAGCAGAGCATGGTCATCGCTTCGCACTGTGTCGGGTTAACTTTACCCGGCATGATGGAGCTGCCTGGCTCATTTTCCGGGATGGCGATTTCGCCGATGCCGCAACGCGGGCCGGAAGAGAGCCAGCGCACGTCGTTCGCGATTTTCATCAGCGAGGCGGCCAGCCCTTTCAGCGCGCCATGCGCATGCACCAGCGCATCACAGGTTGCCAGCGCCTCAAACTTGTTTGGCGCAGTGACAAACGGCTGCTGCGTGAGATCGGCCAGCGCCTTCGCCACGCGCACCGCATATTCCGGATGGGTGTTCAGGCCCGTACCTACTGCCGTGCCGCCCAGCGCCAGTTCCGCCACGTGCGGAATGCTCTGCTCAATATGCTTCAGGTTATGCTCCAGCATCGCCACCCAGCCGGAAATCTCCTGGCCCAGGGTCAGCGGCGTGGCATCCTGCAGGTGAGTACGGCCAATCTTGACGATATCTTTGAAGGCGTCGGACTTCTGGCTCAACGTCTTTTTCAGTACCTGAATCTGAGGGATCAGCTGTTCGCGCAAGGCGATAACGGCGGCAACGTGCATCGCCGTCGGGAAGACATCGTTGGAGCTCTGGCTCTTGTTCACATCATCATTGGGATGAACCAGCCGCGCCATACCACGCTCGCCGCCGAGGATTTCACTGGCGCGGTTCGCCAGCACTTCATTCATGTTCATATTGGTCTGGGTGCCGGAACCGGTCTGCCAGATCGCCAGCGGGAATTCATCCGCATGCTTGTCAGCCAGCACCTCATCGGCCGCGCTGACAATCGCCTCGGCGCGGTCAGCGGGCAGCAGTCCCAGATCGCGGTTAACGCTGGCCGCGGCGCGCTTGGTCAATGCCAGTGCATGCACCAGCGCGGTCGGCATTTTTTCGGTTGAGATGCGGAAGTGTTCCAGTGAGCGCTGTGTCTGCGCGCCCCACAGTTTGTCTGCCGGTACGTCGATGGGGCCCATTGAATCTTTCTCAATGCGATTGGCTGCCATGAATACGTCTCCTTCATCTGGTTTTTAAAAGAATGACCGCCCGGTACGTCATTACGATCGACTGCCGGGCGGTCAGGATAGTAATACACAATAATTTAACATTATCAGAGCTTAGCGTCCTTTTGCGCTGGAGATGTATTTTTACCGGCAGTTTCTGCTTTAATACTGGCAATAATTTCCCGTGATAAAGGGTTATACAATGCAAAAAATGAACAATACGCTGCAAAACTACGCATGGGGCAGCAAAACTGCGTTGACTGAGCTTTACGGAATCGCCAATCCACAGGGACTGCCGATGGCGGAACTCTGGATGGGCGCACATCCGAAAAGCCCCTCCACCGTGATTGACCAGGGCAGCGAGCGTTCGCTGCGTGACGTGATTGATGCCGCGCCTGCCGCCATGCTGGGCGAAGCGGTAGCACAGCGTTTTGGTGAACTGCCCTTCCTGTTCAAAGTGTTGTCTGCCGATCAGCCGCTGTCGATTCAGGTCCATCCCAGCAAACGCGCGGCAGAAGTGGGCTTTGCCCGTGAGAATGCGGCGGGTATTCCGCTGACGGCTGCTGAGCGTAATTATAAAGATGCCAACCACAAGCCGGAGCTGGTCTACGCGCTGACGCCCTTCCAGGCGATGAATGGCTTTCGCACCCTGACGGAGATGGTCTCACTGCTTGAGCCGGTTGCGGGCGCACATCCACAGATAGCCCATTTTCTGCAGCATCCCGATCAGGATACGCTGGCCGCGCTCTTCTCTACCCTGCTGTCACTGGAGGGTGAGGCGAAATCGCTGGCGCTGGGCATCCTGAAATCCGCGGTTGATGCACAACAGGGTGAGCCGTGGCAGACCATTCGCATGATTGCGGCAGAGTATCCTGACGACAGCGGCCTGTTTTCGCCGCTACTGCTGAACGTAATCACGCTGCAACCGGGCGAGGCGATGTTCCTCTATGCGGAGACCCCGCACGCTTATCTGAAAGGCGTGGCGCTGGAGGTGATGGCAAACTCCGATAACGTGTTGCGGGCCGGGTTAACCCCGAAATATATCGATATCGCCGAGCTGATGGCGAACCTGAAGTTTGAAGAGAAGCCAGCCAGCACCCTGCTCACCGAGCCAGAGCAACAGGGCAACGCGCTGCGCTTCCCGATTCCGGTGGAGGATTTTGCCTTTGCCATTCATACCCTGAACGCAGAGCCACAGCCGCTGGCGCAGCAGAGCGCCGCAGTGCTGTTCTGCATTGAAGGCCAGACGGTGATCGCCAAAGGCGAGCAGCAGATAACGCTGAAACCAGGTGAATCCTGCTTCATTGCCGCCAGCGAATCCCCCGTAACGGTCGCAGGCACGGGCCGACTGGCGCGGGTATTTAACGACTTAGGGTGAAGCGGCTGACGGAGTGCCTGTTAACTGCTATTATTTCAACCTATTAGCTTTTAAACGCCTGCGGGCGTTTTTCTTCAGTCGCTGGGGTAAACCTGCGGCATAAGCGGACTCAAGGATAAGGACGAATCAGCAATGAAAAAGACCAATGTTGCCGTAGGTGTCATCATCGCACTGGGCGTAGTCTGGACTGGCGCGGCATGGTTCACCGGCAAGCAGATTGAAAGCCACAGGGATGAGCTGGTGCAGAACGCCAATGCCCAGCTGAATGCTTATGCCCCTAACAGCCGACTGAAGATCAGCTATCAGGACTATCAGCGCGGCGTGTTCAGCAGCAAAGTGAATCTGGTGATTCAGGCCAACTCGCAGACGGAAGATAATCCCCTGCTGAAACCAGGCCAGAGCATCATCCTGAACGAAACCATCGATCATGGCCCTTTCCCGTTTGCTCAGCTGAAGCATTTTAATCTGATCCCGAGCATGGCGTCGGTTCATACCGAACTGGCTAACACCGATGCGGTGAAAAAGCTGTTTGAGCTGACCGGCAACAAGTCGCTGATTAACGCCGATACCCGTATCGGCTACAGCGGTGCCACCGATACGGCGCTGCGCGTTCTGCCGGTTGATTATCAGAATGCGCAAAGCGGCGAGCGTCTTGCCACCAATGGGGGCACCTTCAACGTCAGCGCGGATAACAAAGGCGACAAAGTGTCGCTGGACAGTGATGTTGATAGCCTCGCGCTGACCAGTAAAAATGAGATGGGCCAGCCGGTGCTGTTCACCATTAATGGTCTGAAGCTGAGCGGTAACACCCATCTCAGCCCGGAAGGCGTTCGTATTGGCGACCAGTCAGTGGATATTGAGAAGGTCAATGCCAGCATCAATGGTCAGGACGCCCTGACGCTGCACAAAATGAAAGGCACCTCCTCTTTCGATAACAGCGCCGGTAAGATTGGCGGCAATATCGACTACAAAGTTGAAGGCATTCAGCTGCAGAAGCAGGATTTTGGTCAGGCAGCGCTGAAGATGAAACTGTCACAGTTTGATGCGCAGGCGGTAAAAGCCTTCTCCGATCGTTACAACGCGCAGATGCAGGAACTGCTTAGCCAGCCTGGCGTCGCGGAAGATCCTATCCGCTACCAGGCGGGTGTGCATCAGATTCTGATGAGCAACCTGCCGATGCTGCTGAAGGGCTCACCTGCGATCAGTATCTCCCCGCTGAGCTGGAAAAATGATAAAGGTGAAAGCACCTTTAACCTGAACGCTAATTTCAACGATCCCTCTGCGGTGACCGGCGAAGCCCAGACACTCAGCGCCATGGTTGATCGGGTACTGAAGAGCCTGGACAGCAAGCTGGTCATCAATATGCCAATGGCGACCGAAACCATGCATAAAGTGGGACTGGCTGAAGGATATCAGGCCGATGACGCACAGAAGCTGGCAGATCAGCAGGTGAAAGGACTGGCGGCGATGGGTCAGATGTTCCGCCTGACCCAGCAGCAGGACAACAATATCGTCACCAGCCTGCAGTATACCAACGGTCAGGTGAACATGAACGGCGACAAAATGACGCTGGAGCAGTTCCTCTCCCGCTATATGCTGGGTATGCCGACCAGCGAAGGGATGCCGCAGTAATTTTCCTCTGTTCCTTTAAAGGCGACCTCCGGGTCGCCTTTTTTATGCCGAGCCGCGAATAACCAGCTGCGGCGGCATAATCACGTTCTGCCGGGCGGCATCGGGTTGCGCTATCCGTTGCAGGATACGCTCAGCTGCCACACGGCCAATCTCCCGGGCTGAACTGGTGACAAACGTCAGCGGCGGATCGGTCAGTTCCGCCTGCGGTTCATCGCCAAAGCCCATCAGAGCCAGTTGCTGATCGTAATAGCTGTCGACTGCACCCCGGGCGAACGTTCGCCCGGTGCGCAACAGCCCAAAATAGCATCCCAGCGCGGTAGTGGCGTTATAGGCCAGCACGGCAGTCAGCCGCGGATGGTGCTGAAACAGCTGTACCGCCGCGTCAGCCGCCTCTTTTTGCGTGTTACCGCATTCAATAATCCACTCAGGCCGGAACGGCAGCCCATATTGCAGCAGTGTGGCGCAATAGCCGCCAAGACGTTCTGCCCGGGTCAGTGATGCGCTATGGCCGCCCAGCCAGGCAATGCGCTGATGCCCCTGACGAATCAGGTATTCTGTGGCCAGACGCGCAGCCTGAGCATTATCGGGGCGGATAGCGTCTACCTCCTCCAGGCTACTGGCGCGCGCGGCACAGACTAAGGCCATATTCACCTCTCTGGCCCGCGTCACAATCTGACTGGCCTTATCGGCACCGCCTCCCAGCACCACGCCATCCACTCCCTGAGCGACCAGTGACTCAAAGCAGCGATGCAGATGCTGTCCCTGGGCGCCGCTCTGCGTCAGGAACAGCAATTTGCCCTGCTTCTCCAGCGCTTCACTCAGACCTGCCGTCATTTCGGCATAAAATGGCTGGCTGAGATCGCGGACGATCAAGCCAATCACGCCACTCTCACCCCCGCGCAGCATGGTTGCCGAACGGTTACGCACGAAACCGAGTTGCTCAATGGCCTCGTTCACGCGCGCCATGGTGGCCGCAGAGATCCGTCCTTTGCCGGATAACACCAGCGATACCGTAGTCACCGACACGCCCGCCGCCGCCGCAACATCATTGATGGTGATTTTACTCATCAGATTACTCAACTGAACTACAGCATTAGAAAACAAGGTAAAACGTTACACCTTATGACGTCAGAATTATATCGTCCATGACCTGAAGAGTGTGATTCAGCGCGCATAAGATCCAGGTAAAACGTTTTATCATCTCGCCACTTCACTCAGTGGTCCGTTTATCCAGGAGCGTTCATGTCACCCTCTCACCAAAAAATGTCCGTCTGGGAATTTTTCCAGAGTCTGGGGAAAACCTTTATGCTGCCGGTTGCCCTGCTTTCCTTCTGCGGCATCATGCTCGGGATTGGCAGTTCGCTGAGCAGTCGTGATGTCCTGACCCTGTTACCTGTGCTGGATCACCCCTGGCTGCAATATCTGTTTCTCTGGATGGCCAAACTCGGATCTTTCGCCTTTAGCTATCTGCCGGTGATGTTCGCCATTGCAATTCCGCTGGGTATGGCGCGCGAGAACAAGGGCGTGGCAGCGTTTGCCGGCTTTGTGGGGTATGCCGTGCTAAACCTCAGCATCAACTTCTGGCTCAATATCCACGGCATTCTGCCAACCACTGATGCCGCCGTGCTGAAAGCTAACAACGTTCAGCCGATCCTGGGGATCCCGTCGATCGATACCGGCATTCTGGGCGCGGTCATTGTGGGTATTGTGGTGTTCTGGCTGCATGAGCGCTTTCATAATATCCGACTGCCCGATGCGCTGGCTTTCTTTGGCGGCACCCGGTTTGTGCCAATTATCACCACGCTGGTGATTGGTTTACTGGGACTGGTCGTCCCGCTGATCTGGCCTTTTTTCGCACGGGGCATCACCGGATTAGGCTGGATGATTAACAGCGCGGGTGATTTCGGCCCGATGATTTTTGGTACCGGCGAACGTCTGCTGCTGCCGTTTGGCCTGCAGCATATTCTGGTCGCCATCATGCGCTTTACCGATGCAGGCGGCACACTGGATGTGTGTGGCAAGAGCGTAAGCGGTGCCTTAACCATTTTCCAGGCGCAGCTCGCCTGCCCGGAAACCCACGGTTTTGCTGAAAGCGCGACCCGCTTTCTGTCACAGGGTAAAATGCCTGCCTTCCTCGGTGGCCTGCCAGGTGCCGCCCTGGCCATCTATCACTGCGCCCGCCCGGAGAATCGCCATAAGATCAAAGGTCTGTTGATCTCCGGCGTGGTGGCCTGCGTGGTTGGCGGCACCACCGAACCCATCGAATTCCTGTTTCTGTTTGTCGCCCCGTTCCTCTATCTGATCCACGCCCTGCTGACCGGCGTTGGCTTCAGCATCATGGCGATACTGGGCGTCACTATCGGCAATACAGACGGCAATATCATCGACTTTGTGGTGTTTGGTGTGCTGCACGGGCTGTCGACTAAATGGTACTGGGTGCCCGTTGTCGCAGCGATATGGTTTGTTGGTTACTACCTGATTTTCCGATTCGCCATTCTGCACTTCAATATCAAAACACCGGGCCGCGAAGTGGAAAGTGCCAGTGCGGTTGCGCAGCAGGTCAGCAATGCCGGTAAAGGCAAATCTGGCTATAACTCACCGGCTATTCTGGCGGCACTTGGCGGCGTGGAGAATATTACCTCGCTGGATAATTGTCTGACGCGTCTGCGTCTGACCCTGGCGGATATGAGTAAAGTGGATGATGCGGCGCTGAAAGCCAACGGCGCGATAGGTGTAGTCCATCTTAATCAGACCAGCCTGCAGGTGGTTATTGGTCCACAGGTGCAGTCGGTGAAAGATGAACTGTCACACCTGATGAATGTCCCTGCCTGAAGTGCCGGAGCCGATAATGTTTAACTTTGACGAAGTCATCGATCGCCGCGGCAGCTGGTCGACCCAGTGGGATTTCGTGGCTGACCGCTTTGGCGTCCCCGATCTGCTGCCGTTTACCATTTCGGATATGGACTTCAGAACTGCGCCAGCGGTTCAGCAGGCGCTGGCGCAGCGCGTAGCACACGGCGTGTTGGGTTACAGTCGCTGGCAGCATGACGATTTTCTTTCCGCCTGCTGCTACTGGATGTCCAGCCGTTTCGGCTACCAGCCCGATGCTGACACGCTGGTTTATGGACCCTCGGTGATCTATATGGTGGCGCAGATGCTGCGCCGCTGGAGCTACCCGGATGATGAAGTGGTACTCCACACCCCCGCCTACGATGCTTTTTATAAAACGGTACGCGGCAATCAGCGACAGGTGCTGGAGATGCCGCTGCAGCGGGATAACGGTAGCTGGCGATGTGATATGGCCGCGCTGGAGACGCGCCTGGCGCGCCCGCGCTGCAAAATCCTGTTGCTCTGCAGCCCGCACAATCCCACCGGCAAAGTGTGGACAGCAGCTGAGCTGCAACAGATGGCGGCGCTCTGCGATCGTCACGGCGTGCGGGTGATCAGCGATGAAATCCATATGGATATGATTATGGGTAATCAGCCCCATACTCCGTGGGCCAGCGTGGCGCGCAGTGACTGGGCGCTGTTTACCTCGGCGTCGAAAAGCTTCAACGTGCCAGGCCTGACCGGTGCGTGGGGAATTATCCCGGATGCGGCAGACAGAGCCGCCTGGTTTCAGGCGCTGAAAAATGCTGACGGCCTTTCTTCTCCGGCCGTGCTGGCCGTCACGGCACACGTTGCGGCTTACCGTCAGGGCGCACCCTGGCTGGATGCGTTACGCAGCTATCTTTATAATAATTTCACACTGGTTGCCGATCGCCTTAACGCTGAGTTTCCCGCACTGAACTGGCACATTCCCGAGGCGACCTATCTCGCCTGGCTCGATATCAATCCGCTGGGCATTCGAGAAGAGGCCCTTCAACAGGCGCTGATCCAGCAACGGGTCGCAATGATGCCCGGCTCGACCTACGGTGATGCAGGCAAAGGGTTTTTGCGTCTTAACGTTGGCTGTCCGCGCAGCAAAGTTGATGAGGGCGTTTCACGCCTGATTGCGGCGATCCATCAGTTGCAGAAGTGATATTAACCGGCGAGGCAACCATTGCTCGCCGGTTATGCGTAATTAAGCAGCATCCGGCGCGGCTGTTGCGCAAATAGCTGGCGCTGTTGCGCAAGATATTTTTATAATGCTCTGCACTTCACCGACAACTGAGCGAGTGCGCCATGATTGATTCTAAAATTCCTCTGACTGATATTCACCGCCACCTTGATGGCAACATCCGTGCACAAACCATTCTCGATTTAGGTCGCCAGTTTAACCTCGCCCTGCCTGCTTCCACGCTGGAAACGCTGCGTCCGCATGTGCAGGTCGGCCAGAATGAACCTGATTTGGTGAGCTTCCTGCAGAAGCTAGACTGGGGTGTGAAAGTGCTGGGTGATCTGGATGCCTGCCGCCGGATCGCGCAGGAGAATGTGGAAGATGCCGCCCGCGCGGGCATTCACTATGCTGAACTGCGTTTTTCCCCTGGTTATATGGCGATGACCCACAATCTGCCGATTGCCGGTGTGGTTGAAGCGGTAATTGAGGGCGTGCGCGCAGGCCGTCAGCAGCACGATATCGACGTGCGCCTGATCGGTATTATGAGCCGTACCTTTGGCGAAGACGCCTGCCTCAGCGAGCTGGAAGGTTTGCTTGCCCATCGCGATCACATCACCGCGGTCGATCTGGCGGGTGATGAGCTGGGCTTCCCGGGCAGCGAGTTCCTGAGCCACTTTAACCAGGCGCGCGATGCCGGTTTCCGCGTGACCGTCCATGCGGGCGAAGCGGCCGGACCCGAGAGCATCTGGCAGGCGATTCGGGAGCTGGGTGCAGAACGTATCGGTCACGGCGTGAAAGCGATTGAAGATCGCGCGCTGATGGATTTCCTGGCGGAGCACCATATTGGTATTGAATCCTGCCTGACCTCCAATATCCAGACCAGCACCGTGCCATCACTGGCGCAGCATCCGCTGAAGACCTTCCTGGAGCATGGCATTCTGGCGACGATCAATACGGATGATCCGGCGGTTCAGGGCATTGAACTGGCGCATGAGTATCATCACGCCGCTCCGGCTGCCGGTCTGAGCGTGGCGCAGATCCGTCAGGCGCAGGAAAATGGTCTGACGATTGCGTTCCTTAGCGAAGCAGAGAAAGCGGCTCTTCGCGCACGGGTGCAGTAATCCTGAAGAGTAGCGACAAAAAACGGGCCGGATATCCGGCCCGTTTCGCTTTTTTACTTATTGCGTTTTAAGCACCGACCGATTAAACGCGCTTCAGCGACATCGTCTGGCGTTTCTCGGCGGATTGCAGACCTAACTCGATCAGCTCCATCACCTGAATCGCCTCTTCAGCTGTCACCGGATTGTTACCACGTCCGGCAATCGCATCGCGGATACCCGCATAGTAAGCGGGATAGTTGCCTGGCTGGGTCAGCTGGGTTGTTTCGGTCAGGGAATCTCCGTCAACCAGCGTCAGAGTGCCATCACGCATGTCATAGCCCCAGTCTTCCTGCGGCGGGAAGTCACCTGACTTCAGGCGATCTTCCTGCGGATCAAGACCATATTTGACGTAACTGCCGCGCGTGCCGTGGACGGTATAACGGGCAGATTCTGCCGCTACCAGCATGCTGGCGTGCAGCACGACACGGCGCTGCGGATAAGTCAGCGTCGCGTGGAAGTAGTCGGTAGTCTGCGCGCCCGGACGCATCTCGGCCAGATCAACCGTGATAGCGACCGGCGGGCCAAACAGCTGCAGCGCCTGGTCCAGCAGATGCGGCCCCAGGTCATACCAGATTCCGCTGCCTGCGCCTTTCATTTCACGCCAGCGATTACGCACTTCCAGACGGAAGCGGTCAAAGTGCGATTCGAAGTAGCGCACTTCACCCAGCGTACCGGCCTCAATCAGCGATTTCAGCGTCAGGAAGTCACTGTCCCAGCGGCGGTTGTGGAACACCGACAGCAGCAGCCCTTTGGCTTTCGCCAGCGCATCCAGTTCACGTGCCTGTGACAACGTCACGGTGAACGGCTTATCGACTACCACATGTTTACCGGCGTTCAGCGCTGCTTTTGCCAGCGGGAAGTGCGTGTCGTTGGGGGTAGGAATAACGATCAGTTGCAGCGTCGGGTCGTCCAGCAGCGCCTGAGGGTCGGCCACTACCTTAACGGCGGGCCAGTCGGCGTGGACTTTGCTGGCGTCGCTACTGGAAATGGCTGCCAGTTCGACGTCTGGCGTCCCCGCAATCAGCGGGGCGTGAAACGTTTTACTGGCAAAACCGTAGCCGATCAGACCAACACGTAATTTATCGCTCATTTGGATTCCTCTCAGAGCCTGATTGACCAGACTCTTAGTTGATAACCTGATTGATTTAAGACTATTAACCAAATGACGACAAGCCGGAATTCCCCGAAAAAACTAAGAGATAGCACTTCGCGCCAGCGGCCAGGCGGTCTGAGCGGCCAGGCTGTCGTGCGCATCCTGATTACGGCGGCGGAAGTCGCTGGGACTGACGCCGACCCGCTTGCGGAACACCCGCGAGAAGTAGAGCTGATCGTCATAGCCCACTTCACGTCCTACCGAGGCGATCGGCTCCTGGGTGGTCTGCAGCAGCAGTTTCGCGCGGATTACACGCTGATCTTCACGCCAGCGCAGCAGGTTCACGCCCATCTGCTCGCGGAACAGGTGCGCCAGCCGCGACGGTGACAGACAGACGTGGCGCGCCACCTCTTCAATCTTAACCTCACTGGCGAGATGGTTGGTGACGTACTGGCAGGCTTCAATCACGCGTGGATCGCGAATTAACTGATGGCTGCGTGGATCTTCTTCAACGGCGCGCAGCAGCAGCCGTTCCAGCAGGTTCATCGCCAGCTCTTCTGCAAAGCGACGGCCCGAATTGTGGGTCTGTTCGATACTGGCAAACAGGCGATCAAATTCGCCGCGCAGCGATTCAGGCAGCAGCAGTCGTCCCACGCCCTCCTGCTCATCCTGCCAGCGTAGCCAGTCGTGCCAGTAGGCGCGCGGACGGAAATAGACCCAGCGGTGAAACCACTGCGGGCTGTCCGGCGCGCGACCATAATAGTGAGCCGTTTTCGGCTGAAACAGCAGCATTTCGCCAGGTTCGCAGTCAAATGCCCGCTCGCCGTCAAATACCCGCCCTTTACCTTTGATAGTGAGATTCAGAATGTAACCTTTCATGCCGTGCGGGCGATCGATAAAGAAATCGAGCGGACCATCGGCGGTGATCGGCGTCAGCCCCGCCACCAGCCAGGCATTGAATGAATAGCCCGGCAACAAGGGGTTTTGCTGCTCGGCCGGTAATTCGCGGTGATACATAGCGTCCTCACTCAGTCTGTTATTGTTCGGATAGCCCGCAGAGGCTTCTGCCTCTGCGGACCAACGGCTCGCTCAATCAGGCTTTTTTCTGTTTGTAACGGTCAAAAATCACCGCAGCTAACAGTATCAGACCGCGTACCACATACTGTGAGAATGGCGAGATATTCAATAAATTCATCGCATTCTCTACCGTGCCGAGGATCAGCACCCCTGCCACCACATAGGAGATTTTACCGATGCCGCCCTTCAGCGAAACGCCACCCAGCACGCAGGCAGAAATCACCACCAGCTCATAGCCGATGGAGGTCATTGGCTGGCCGCTGGTCATACGTGACGCCAGAATGATGCCCGCCGCCGCTGAAACCAGACCGGAGAGGATAAAGATGATGATGCGGGTGCGCACCACCGGCACACCGGCCAGACGTGCGGCTTCTTCATTGCCGCCAATTGCCAGGGTGTTACGGCCAAAGGTGGTTTTGTTGAGCAGGAAGCCGAAGATCAGCATGGTGGCCAGAGTCAGCCAGATGGGCGCAGGCACGCCAAGCCAGTTGGCAAAGCCCAGTTCAAAGAAGCGCTCATCTTCGATACCGACCGCTTTACCGTCAGAGAAGATATAGGCCAGCCCGCGGACAATCTGCATGGTCGCCAGCGTGGTGATCAGCGCATTGATCTTGAGGCGGGCAATCACAAAGCCGTTGATAAAGCCGGTGATCATACCGAGTACCAGACCGGCACCCACGCCAATCCACAGGCTTTCGGTCATATTAATCACCACGGCGGTAACTACACCCGCACAGGCGATGACGGAAGCGACCGACAGGTCAAAATCACCGGAAGCCAGACAGAACAGCATGCCGCAGGCGACCATGCCGGACATCGACATTGCCAGCCCTAAGCCTTTCATATTGATAAACGAGCCGAAGTTCGGCACAAAGATCGCACAGACAATAAACAGCAGTGCAAATACCACCAGCATGCCGAAGTTGTCCCAGATGCGACCTAACTGCAGGCCGCCGCGTGAAGCGGGCTGCGGCGTATTTGAGGTCGTGGATGAAGCCATGATGATCTCCTGTCAGGCCACGGCGGCCGCTTGAGTGGTTTTGGGCATCGCCAGGCTCAGCGTCTGCTGTTCCGTGGCGTCGTCGTGTAGCAGTTCACCGGCAATGGCACCTTCGCGCATCACCACGATGCGATCGGCCAGGCCCATCACTTCCGGTAAATCGCTGGAGGCGAACAGCACTGCAATGCCCCGGTTCGCCAGCTGATAAATCAGGTTATAGATTTCATGTTTGGCACCGACATCGATACCGCGCGTTGGCTCATCCAGCAGGATCACCTTCATATCCTCTGACAGCCAGCGTCCCAGAATCGCCTTCTGCTGGTTGCCGCCGGAAAGGTTCATGATCAGCTGATCGGCGCTGGGCGTTTTGATGTTCAGCGAGCGGATATGGCTGTCGGCATTTTTATTTTCCCAGCCGTTTTTAATCAGGCAGCCCGCAGTAAGGTTATGACGACGGGCGCTGATGTTGATGTTGTCGCGCACCGAATGCACCGGAATAATGCCCTCGGCTTTGCGATCTTCCGGGCAGAGCATGATGCCCGCACGGATGGCATCGATCGGCTCCCGCAGCGGCAGCGGTTTGCCGTCCAGAATCACCTGACCGCCGCGCAGACGCGTGCCGCCAAACAGCCCTTTCAGCAGTTCACTGCGACCGGCACCGACCAGGCCAAACAGGCCGACGATTTCACCGGCATGGACTTTCAGCGAAATCGGCGTCCGCACGCCCTTCGCTTCGACCTTGTCCAGCTCCAGCCGTACCGCGCCTTTGGCACGCGGTGAATAGCCATAGATATCCCCGAGGTTTCGTCCCACCATCGCCTGCACCAGATCGTCGTGATGGGTGTTGGCCATATCGGTAAACGTCCGCACGTAGCGGCCATCTTTAAAGACGGTGATGGCATCGCTGAGGGCGAAGATCTCCTCCATGCGGTGTGAAACGTAGAGCACCACCCGGCCCTCCTCACGGAGCTGACGGATGACGCGGAACAGGTTGTCGATTTCACGCGCTGAAAGTGAGCTGGTTGGCTCATCAAAGGCGATAATACGCGCGTTACGCGCCAGCGCTTTGGCAATCTCCACCATCTGCCACTGCCCCAGCGACAGATATTTCAGCGGCATATCGGGATCGATATCCATGCCGAGATTTTTCAGTTGCAGGCCCGCCTCAAAACGCATCAGCTTACGGTTGACCAGCCCATGTTTGTGCGGGATCTGACCGAGATAGATGTTCTCTGCCACGCTCATTTCCGGCACCAGATGCAGTTCCTGGTAAATAATGGCGACGCCCGCGTCCAGCGCATCGGTGGTGCGCTGAAAGCTCATCGGCTGGCCTTTAATACGAATCTCACCGCCGCTCGGCTGATAACTGCCGCTGAGTATTTTTAACAGCGTCGATTTGCCTGCGCCGTTCTCGCCCATCAGAGCATGGACTTCACCGCCACGGCAGTCGAAGGAGATATCCTGCAACGCTTTGACGCCAGGGAAGGTTTTACTGATGCCATGAAACGACAGAAATGCTGAATCAGTGTTCATGTTTTTCCTCACTCTTTCGCGCCACCGGCCGGTTATGGCGGGCGGCGCGAAATTGGCTATTAAGGATGCCAGGCGACAAACTGCCTGGCAGGCTCAGGGTTACATCAGTCCTTTTTTCGCCAGTTCAGTTTTGAAGTTGTCACGGGTGATCAGCACCACATCGGTAACTTCGGTGAATTTCGGTGGCTCTTCACCTTTGCTGACCCAGTTGTAGAGCATCTGGCTGCTTTTGTAGCCGTGGATATCCGGGCTTGGCAGCAGCGAGCCGTAGAAGCCGGTCGCCTTCTCTTTCGACAGTTCACTGATGGCATCCACGCCGTTGATGCCGATACCGATGACGTCAGCGGCTTTAAAGCCCTGACCTTCGGTCGCGCGCACGCCGCCCAGCACGGTGTTGTCGTTCATGCCGACAATCAGCCAGTGTTTGACTTCAGGATGCTGAACCAGCAGAGAGTTACCGGCGTCGAACGCGCCAGGGATGTCGTTAGATTTGGTCGGGACCTGGTAGATCTGCGCTGCCGGGAAGCCAGCGGCTTTGATGGCGTCCATGGAGCCGCCGGTACGACGACGAGCAGTGTCGAGTTCGTTAGCGGTAATCGCCATCACGCCGGTGGTTTTCACATCCCAGCCGCGTTTCTGCATCTCTTTATAGAGTTCCTGACCCTGACGCTCACCAATTTTGGTCGCAGCCATCATCACCAGCGGCACGGTATCCATTGGTTTGCCTTTGGCGGTGACGAACTGGTCATCGACCGCGATGACTTTCAGACCGTAGCCACGCGCTTTTGCCATGATGGCAGAGCCGAGTTTCGGATCGGGCGTACAGATAACAAAACCTTTCGCGCCGTTAGCCGCCAGGCTGTCGATGGCATTCAGGGTTTTTTCACCATCCGGCACGGCAATTTTAATGACATCAAAGCCAAGATCTTTGCCCGCTTTGTCGGCGAATTTCCATTCAGTCTGGAACCAGGGTTCTTCTGGTTGCTTGACTAAGAATCCCAGCTTCATGGTCTCGGCGATAGCGGATTGTGACATAACCGCTGCCAGGCCGATGGCCGCGAACGCTTTAGTGAATTTATGCATGATGCTCTCCGGTACCAGGTTATTTTTCGCTGCTAATAACGAATCGGTGTAAACGCTACCAGTTTGTTTTGTTTTGTGGGTACAGCCATAAATCAGTGCGTTAGGCTGGCATGTGCTGACAGACTGTCCAGACGCTGGGCTAGTTTTAGCGGTATTAGCGAAGAAAAATGTAGAGCGGTATCACATCTTAAAATCACGACAAAATGATCCATATATTCAGCAAATTTAACCGGACCTTAACTTTTGCAATGGATCACAAAATCACTGCCGATGACAGAAAAGTGCATATTGTCAGCCAGCGATGACTAACTGATTTGGCGCGCCGAACCCAGGATACAGGAGTTAACTAACTACAGGAGATTCCGATGCGTGCTGGAGCCATCACCCTTGGGCTGGACTTTGGTAGTGATTCGGTGCGTGCGCTGGCCGTGGATTGTCATAGCGGCAAAGAGCTGCAGAGTGCGGTGTTCAGCTATCCGCGCTGGCAACAGGGCTTATACAGCGATCCGCACACTAACCGTTTTCGTCACCATCCACAGGATTACATCGACGCCATGGAGCAGGCACTGCTCGGCGTGCTGAATGCACTGAGTGAAGATCAGCGCAACGCCGTGGTCGGCATTGGTGTTGACAGCACCGGTTCGACCCCTGCCCCTATTGACCGCGACGGCAACGTGCTGGCGCTGCGTCCGGAGTTCGCCGACAACCCCAATGCGATGTTTGTGTTGTGGAAAGATCACACCGCTATAGAAGAAGCGGAAGAGATCAATCAGCTGTGCCACAGCGGCCGCTTCCTGGATTACAGCCGCTATATTGGCGGGATTTACTCCTCTGAGTGGTTCTGGGCGAAGATTCTGCACGTGTCGCGTGAAGATGCGGCCGTGCGTGACGCCGCTGTCTCCTGGGTCGAACTGTGCGACTGGGTGCCAGCCCTGTTAAGCGGCACCACCGCACCTGACAAATTGCGCCGCGGCCGCTGTGCGGCCGGGCACAAGGCGCTGTGGCACGGCGACTGGAACGGCCTGCCCGATGTGGATTTTCTCAATGCGCTGGACCCGCTGTTAACGCAACAGCTCGACTCTCCCCTGTTTACCGATACCTGGACCGCTGATCTGCCTGTCGGCACGCTTAGCCCTGAATGGGCGCAGCGTCTTGGCCTGACGCAAACCGTGACGCTTTCGGGTGGCGCATTTGACTGCCATATGGGCGCGGTCGGTGGCGGTGCCAAACCCTATACCCTGGTGAAAGTGATCGGCACCTCGACCTGCGACATCCTGATTGCAGATAGTGAAAAGGTCGGCGATCGCGACATCAAAGGCATCTGTGGTCAGGTCGATGGCAGCGTAATGCCAGGCGCTATCGGGCTGGAGGCGGGTCAGTCTGCCTTTGGTGATATCTACGCCTGGTTCAGCCGTTTACTGGGCTGGCCGCTGCAGCTGGCGGCGCAGCAGCATCCGGAGCTGAAGCCTCAGCTGGCTGAGATGCAAAAGAGTCTGATTAAAGATCTGACCGAGGCCTGGGCCGCAAACCCGCAGCTCGACCATCTGCCGGTGGTGCTGGACTGGTTTAACGGTCGCCGCACGCCAAATGCTAATCAGCGGCTGAAAGGGGTGATTACCGACCTCAATCTGGGCACCGATGCCCCCGCCCTGTTTGGTGGTCTGGTCGCCGCCACCGCATTTGGTGCACGCGCAATTATGGAGTGCTTCGAGCAACAGCAGATCCCGGTCGAGAGCATTCTGACCCTGGGCGGCATCGCGCGGAAATCCCCGGCGATTATGCAGGCCTGCTGCGATGTGATGAACCGCCCACTGGATATCGTCGCTTCTGACGAGTGCTGTGCGCTGGGTGCGGCCATTTTCGCCGCCGTCGCCGCCGGTGTGCATGCCAGCGTTCCCGACGCCCAGCAGGTGATGGCCAGCCCGATTGCCGTGACGCTGCAGCCCGATCCGGCGCGCGTCGCACGCTATCAACAACTTTATCAACGCTATCAACAATGGTGCGTGGCGGCTGAACCGCAATACGCCGCACGCCCCGCTTCCGCTAAGAGCCTATCTCAGCAGGCGTAATGTTGCAGGCAGTCTGGACACGGACAGCGCGGAACAATCCGTAGTACACGGAGTACGTGAGGATGACTCGCTACGCTCGCTCTTTCAGGGCCGCCCTGACGGGCGTTCAGGTTGCTAAAGCAGCCTGTGTGAGCACTGCCCAGGTTCAGACTGACAAATAAAATAGCCTATTGAGGTAGGCTCAAAGTAAAGGAGTGATTTTATGGAACAGTCAAACAGCTACAGCGTGTGGTTTGTCATCGGCACGCAGCACCTCTACGGGGCGGAGACGTTACGCCAGGTTGAACAGAATGCACGTCAGGTGGTAGAGGGTTTAAATCAGGCCGGTTTACCGCTGCGTCTGGAGCTGAAACCGCTGGTTAAGTCACCGGATGAAGCGCTGGCTCTGTGTCGCGACGCCAATTATGACAAGGAGTGCGTCGGTATTATTACCTGGCTGCACACCTTCTCCCCGGCCAAAATGTGGATCGGTGGTCTGAGCGTGCTGAATAAGCCGCTGCTGCAATTCCATACCCAGTTCAATGCGGAGATTCCGTGGGACAGCATGGACATGGACTTTATGAACCTGAACCAGACCGCACACGGCGGCCGCGAGTTCGGTTTCATCGGCGCCCGTATGGGCCTGCAGCACAGCGTGGTGACCGGTCACTGGCAGGATAGCGCCAGCCAGCAGCGCCTCGGCAACTGGATGCGTGCAGCACTGACAAAACAGGCCAGTCAGCAGCTGAAAGTCGCGCGTTTTGGCGACAACATGCGTGAAGTGGCCGTGACCGAAGGCGATAAAGTCGCCGCGCAGATTCAGTTCGGTTATTCGGTGAATGGCTGGGGCGTCGGCGATCTGGTTGAGGTGATCAATGGCGTCAGCGATGGCGACGTGAATGCGCTGGTCGATGAATATGAAAGCCTTTATCGCTTTACCGATGTTGCCGCTTCCGGCGGCGAAAAGCGTCAGAACGTGCTGGATGCCGCGCGCATCGAGCTGGGTCTGAAGCGTTTCCTGGAAGCAGAAGGCTGCCACGCTTTCACCACCAACTTCCAGACGCTGCATGGCATGACGCAGTTGCCAGGTCTGGCGGTTCAGCGTCTGATGGGTCAGGGCTATGGCTTCGCAGGTGAAGGTGACTGGAAGACCGCTGCGCTGCTGCGCATTTTCAAAGTGCTGGCAGGCGATCGCAAAGGTGGCACCTCCTTTATGGAGGATTACACCTATCACTTCTCACCCGGTAACGATCTGGTTCTCGGCTCGCATATGCTGGAGGTCTGCCCGTCGATTGCCATTGAAGAGAAGCCATTGATCGATGTGCAGTTCCTGGGCATTGGTGATAAAGCCGATCCGGCGCGCATGATTTTCTCAACGCCAGCGGGTCGCGCGATTAACGCCAGCGTAATTGATATGGGTGATCGTTTCCGTCTGCTGGTTAACGTGGTGGATGCTATCGAACAGCCGAAACCGCTGCCGAAGTTGCCGGTTGCGCGCGCACTGTGGAAAGCCCAGCCGTCACTGGCAACGGCATCCGAAGCGTGGATTCTGGGCGGCGGCGCGCACCATACGGTGTTCAGCCAGGCGCTGACGCTGGATGATATGTATCTGTACGGTGAGATGAACGACATTGAAGTGCTGGTGATTGATGAGCACACGCGTTTACCTGCGTTTAAAGACGCACTGCGCTGGAACGAAGCGTATTACCGTTTGAAACGTTAATAACTAAAGGGCGCTGTTCGATTTTTTAATTAGCAGCGCTCTTAAGTAAGTTAATGAAACGGCCGACGCAGGATTATGCGGCATCGTTTTTTAATAAATACTGTGCTATTCAGTCGGGAATTGAAAATCCCATGCGGCGAACACCTTAATTCACTGCTCGTTATCTACCCCTTATTAATACTTTCTCGCATGTTTTTAAAAGCAATGATCAAGCCCAACCGGGAAGGAATGGTATGCCTGAAAAGCAAAGCGTCCGTGCCAGGAATGGCGCGGCCGATCCGCATGGATGCGGGAATCCTTTGCGATCAGGCATACCTTTCCTGACCTTTCTCATCAGCCAACAGCAATTTGTATTAATCCACCATCAATAGAAATATCCACTGTCCTGCTTCTTAAAGCGATGCATCAGCCCAACCGGGAAAGAAAGGTATGCCTGAAAAACAAAGCGTCCGTGCCAGGGATGGCGCGGCCGATCCGCATGGATGCGGGAATCCTTTGCGATCAGGCATACCTTTCCTGACCTCTCTCATCAGCCAACAGCAATTTGTATTAATCCGCCATCAATAGAAATATCCACTGTCCTGCTTCTTAAAGCGATGCATCAGCCCAACCGGGAAGGAAAGGTATGCCTGAAGAGCAAAGCGTCCGCGCCAGGGATGGCGCGGCCGATCCGCATGGATGCGGGAATCCTTTGCGATC
>NZ_JALNPM010000002.1:136747-215077 GCF_024520875.1 Pantoea sp. Ft-CA_14
GTCCGCGCCAGGGATGGCGCGGCCGATCCGCATGGATGCGGGAATCCTTTGCGATCAGGCATACCTTTCCTGACCTTGCACCTAAATCCAATAGCGATTGTTTTTGCTGTCATACAAAAGACAACCTAAGTCTTTGCTATAACTTAACCCTTTCTTGAACTTGCACTTTCCCCCACCAGCCTGTATTGCTTGTAGCCTGAAAAAACAAAGGTCGCCAGCGCCATGCACATTGCCGAGCTAAACCAACATCCCGGCTTCGCCGGACAAACCGCACAACTGTTGCACACTGAATGGTCACACCTTCCTGCATGGTCTCACCCGCCTGCCATCCTTGAGCGTTTAAAACAGCGCAATCAGAAACCTTCGGCAGAATTTACTCTTATTGCCACACCGGATGGCGAAACGGTGGTCGCGACCTGCAGCGTCATTCGCTATGAACTGGATGACATTCCGGCACGAGAATTCTGGATTGGTGAGGTGGTGACGGACAAGGCATTCCGGGGTCAGGGCGTGGCAAAAGCGTTAATACAGCAGGCGATTGCGCGAGCCAGACAACAGCAGATGGGTGAACTGTGGCTCTATACACCCGATCAACAGGCGTACTATCAGCGTTCAGGATGGCAGGCGGTGGAACAGCGGCAAATCGCGGGTGAAGAAGTTACGGTAATGGTGCTGCCTCTGGCGCAGTAAAAGGCGGCTCCTGCGAGCCGCCATTGATCGGAGTACTGAAGAACTCAGGAAGGTAATCGCTTAACGGGCGCGTTCTGCTGACGATCCCAGATGACCGTCAGTAACCGCTGCAGGGCGATAAACGCAAACAGCAGAATTCCGATGGCGATCTTGGTCCACCAGGAACTCAGCGTACCGTCGAAGTTAATCCAGGTCTGAATCAGCCCCTGAATCAACACACCGAACAGCGTGCCCAAAACTGTACCGACACCACCCGACAGCAGCGTGCCGCCAATCACCACTGACGCGATCGCATCCAGCTCCACACCCAGCCCTGCCAGCGCATAACCTGCCGAGGTATAAATCGAGAACACGATCCCGGCCAGCGTCGCCAGCGTGGTGGAAAGCATATAAATCTTAATGGTGGTCGCACGGGTCGAAACGCCCATCAGCTGGGCGGATGTCATATTGCCACCGATGGCGTAAACCCGGTTACCAAAGCGCGTGCGGTGCGCCAGAATAATCCCGCCAGACACTACCACCAGCATAATCACCGCCAGCAGGCTGAGACGCCCACCGCCCGGCACTTTCCACGCCAGACTGGAAAGCATGCTGTAGAACGGATGATCGATAGGAATTGAGTTCTCCGACACCAGATAACTGCATCCGCGCAGGAAAAACATCCCCGCCAGCGTAATGATAAATGCCGGAATCTTCAGTGCATCGATCAGCCAGCCCATCATGGCGCCGAACAGCGCGCCCAGCGACAGAATCAGCGCAAAGGCCAGCAAGGGATCGATATGAAAATCACCGATCGCCCGGGCAAGAAACACGCCGGTAAAGGCGATCACTGCACCCACCGACAGATCGATACCGCCCGATAAAATCACGAAGGTCATGCCGACGGCGATAATCCCAAGGAAAGCATTATCGGTCAGGATATTGCAGATTACCCGGGTGGAGGCAAAGCCCGGAAACTGACTCAGACAAAACAGGTAACCCGCCACAAACACCAGCAAGGTGATCATCAGCGGAAGATGACGTTTAATCATGTCGGGCGTCTCCGTTTCAACATCGCAATAAACCGTGGTGACTGCAGCAACAGCACGCACATCACCACCACCGCTTTCACCACCTGATTCAGCTCAGGCGGGAAGCCGGAGAGCAAAATCCCGGTATTCATCGACTGAATAATCAGCGCACCGAGCAGCGACAACACCAGATTAAAGCGGCCACCCATCAGCGACGCACCGCCAATCACCACGGCGAGAATCGCATCCAGCTCCAGCCATAATCCGGCGTTATTCGCATCCGCACCGCGAATATCCGCCGCGACGATCAGCCCCGCAACTGCGGCACAAATGCCACTTATGGCGTAGGTTGACATCACCACCAGCCAGCCTGTCACCCCCGCGTTACGGGCCGCGCGCAGATTAATCCCCACAGCTTCGATAAACAGACCCAGCGCGGTTTTGCGCGTCAGCAACCAGACCGCCAGCGCTACCACCAGTGTGATCCAGACCGGGACCGGCAACATCCACAGCGAGCCGTTACCAAACCAGCCAAGACTGTCACTGTCGAACGTCACAATCTGCCCCTGCGTAATCAGCTGAGCGATTCCGCGCCCGGCGACCATCAGAATCAGCGTGGCAACAAATGGCTGAATACGCAGCAGCGCCACCAGCACGCCATTCCATACGCCACAGGCTAAACCGGTTCCCAGCGTGCAGAGAATAATAAACGGCACACCGTGTCCGGCTACGGTCAATGTCGCAGCCGTCGCGCCTGCTATCGCCATCACCGCACCCACGGAAAGATCGATGCCGCCGGTGGCGATCACCAGCGTCATCCCGATCGCCAGCAGGGCAACCGGTGCCGCACGGTTAAGAATATCGATCGGACTGCCGAACAGACGCCCATCCTGCAGATGCACGGCAAAAAAGTTATTGGCCACCAGACTGTCAATCAACAGCACCAACAGCAGCGCGGCGATTTGCGGCATCCCTGGCGGGAGTTTCAGCTTACGACGTGGCGTTTTTTCAGATGTCATAGGGGACTCAAGCATGTTTTACCCCTCCGTCCGCGATAGCATTGACGATCGACGCTACCGAAAGCTGCTCCAGCGGAATTTCTGCCACCTGCTTCAGATCGCGCATAATCAACACCCGATCGGCATAACCGACCAGCTCTTCGAGTTCAGAGGAGATCACCAGCAGCGCCAGACCATCAGCGCACAGGGATTCAATTAAACGGATAATCTCGGCGTGCGCGCCCACATCAATGCCGCGCGTCGGTTCGTCGAGGATTAAAAACTGCGGTTTGGTCACCAGCCAGCGCGACAGCAGCACCTTCTGCTGGTTGCCGCCCGATAACAGCTCCACAGGCTGCTCTGCATGCGGCGTACGAATACCCAGACTCTTGATAAAACGATCGGCAATCGCCTGCTGCTCACGCTTCTTAATTGGCCGTAGCCAGCCGCGCTGCGCCTGCAACGCCAGAATAATATTTTCACGAACCGAGGCCGCGCCGATAATCCCGTCTGTCTTACGGTCTTCCGGGCAAAAACCCATGCCCAGCTGCGAGGCTTTCGCCGGATTAGTAATGCGCTGCACCTTGCCTTTGATCTTTGCTGTTCCTCGGTCGGCACGACGAATACCAAACAACACCTCGGCGGTTTCGGTGCGGCCCGAACCCAGCAGCCCCGCCAGTCCCACGACTTCGCCTGGACGAACTTCCAGGTTAAAGGGCTCAATGGTGCCTTTCCTGCCGTAATCTTCAAACGACACCACCGGCTGATTGCTGCGCAGCGTGCTGCCCTGCCGCTGTAGCGCCGTCTCCAGCAGTTCGCGACCCAGCATCAGCTTAATCAGCTCAATCTGCGGCAGCGTGGCGGTATCGCGGGTGGCGATAAACTGCCCGTTTCGCAGCACGGTAATCCGGTCAGTAATGCGGTACACCTGGTCGAGAAAGTGCGTCACAAAAATCAGGCTCATCCCTTTGGCTTTTAACTGCGCCATCAGGGTAAACAGCATCTCAACCTCGCTGGCATCCAGACTGGCTGTCGGCTCATCCAGGATCAAAACCTGGGCGGAAAGATCGACCGCGCGGCAGATGGCGATAATCTGCTGCATCGCCACCGAGTAGTGGCCCAGCGGACGTGTCACATCAAGGGAAAAACCATAGTTCCGCATCAGCGCATCGGCCTCCCGCACCATCCGGCGACGGTCAATCATGCCAAAGCGGCGTGGTTCGCGGCCAATATAGAGGTTATCTGCCACCGACATGTTCGGCAGCATATTCACTTCCTGATAAACGGTGCCGATGCCCATCTCCTGCGCCTGCGCCGTATTATGCGGCGTAATCGGCTCACCATTCAGGGTGATGGTCCCTGCATCACGGCTGTAAACACCGGTCAGCACTTTAATCAGGGTGGATTTGCCGGCACCGTTCTCCCCCAGCAGCGCCATGATCTCCCCTTTACGGATATCAAAGGAAACATTATTCAGCGCTTTGACGCCGGGAAAACCTTTGCTGACGCCGCTGATGGATAACAGCGGTGTTTCATTTTGCGTGGTCATTCTGCTCACTCCGCCTCACGTCATGAAAAACCGCCCCGTAAGGCGGTCTGCGGCTGGTCTGCGGCTGATCGGTGAATCAGTAACCCATGCCTTTTTTGGTATCCAGCTCCTTCTGCGCGTCGGCAGGCAGGAACAGCTTAGATTCGGTCTTGATCACTTTTGGCGGCAGCGTGCCATCTTTCTTGAATTTTTCCAGCGCATCAAACGCCGGGCCAGCCATGTTTGGCGTCAGCTCCACGTTGGCGTTAGCCTCACCCGCCAGCATCGCTTTATAGATATCCGGTACACCATCAATCGAGCCGGTCAGAATATCTTTGCCCGGTTTCAGGCCAGCTTCTTTAATCGCCTGAATGGCACCGATCGCCATATCATCGTTATGCGCGTAAACCATGCAGATGTTTTTGCCGTTGTTCTCCGCCTTGATAAAGCTCTCCATCACCTCTTTACCCTTACTGCGGGTAAAGTCACCCGACTGCGAGCGGATCACTTTAATGTTTGGATGGTTGCTGATCGCTTCAGCAAAGCCTTTCTTACGATCGATTGCCACGCTGGCACCCACCGTGCCCTGCAGTTCCACCACGTTACACTGCTTGTCGCCCACGGTTTTCACCAGCCAGTCGCCAATCAGCTTGCCTTCCAGCACGTTGTCAGCCGTCACCACCGCCTGATAGAGCGATTTGTCTTTTACCACAATGGCGCGGTCCAGCAGGTAAACCGGGATTTTGGCATCTTTGGCTTCTTCCAGTACCGGCTCCCAGCCGGTCTGCACCACCGGTGCGATGAAGATGGCATCAACGCCCTGAGCGATGAACGAACGTACCGCCTTGATCTGATTCTCTTGTTTCTGCTGTCCGTCGGCGATTTTCAGGGTGATTCCGCGTTTTTTGGCTTCGCTTTTCGCTACGTTGGTTTCCGCCGAACGCCAGCCAGATTCCGAACCTACCTGCGAGAAGCCGACCGTCATATCTGCAGCGAGTACCGGGCCGGTTAACGCGGCGCTGACCAGCGTGGTCAGAAGTAAACGTTTCCACATAGTTTTTAATCCTCTGAAAGGCGTTTGCTGTTTAGGGTAGAGAGCCTGCTTAGACTGGACTAAAAAAGCGTGCATAATGGCGACACACTTCACAAAACAGAGCAATTTAAAGGGGTTACGTGTAGTCACACGGTTTGGCTGACGAGGGAGCTATGGATAAAACGGCTGAGTAGAAAAAATCTGCTCGTTAAATAATTGTAATAAACAGAATCGCTTATGCTTACTGCCACTGGAAACGATTACAGCCAGGCGTACAAAACGGGTTATCCGGCCTGCGATGAACAAAAAATGGGATTTGTGATAGTCCGCACAGTAGATCGCTGGCCTGAGTCAGGGGCGAAACGTTTCTCTGGCACTAAGTGCAGAATGGTTAATTTTTTTGGGCTAAAAGGGTGAGAAAGAAGCCACTAATGCATTGTCAGCGCTGAATAAGAAAAAAATAATATTTAACCTCTGCTTTTAAACGCTTTATGCCGGCTCTGTCCGTAATAAGTTAGTGAGGTGTTTAAGATAGAGACGCTGAGTTGCTGGCTCAGACAATAGTAAAAAAGCCAGATATGGAGTTTTAGTGACTAATAAGGTGCTTTTATCTGATTTTCGCCTTTTTTAAGCCGCATGATCTGGACAGCATAAGCTTGCCCCCTATACTGAGCACTCCTTTGTTACTTCTATCTGTTATGGCAATGATGACTGCGCACGATTACCTGCTTAAATTCCGCAAAGTAAATAATTCAGACAGTCTGGAAAAGCTTTTCGATCATCTTAATTACTCCCTGACGAATGATCTGGAAATCATCAATATGTACCGGGCTGCCGATCACCGACGTGCTGAATTGGTCTCTGGCGGACGGTTATATGATCTCGGCTGTGTCCCTAAAACGGTGTGGCGCTACGTGGTCTGATTTTCGGCTGATTTATCGCTGTTTATCCCGCTGATCTTGTCCGGATGGGCGTGCCCCTCTGGACATGTTATTCTGCTGCGCTTCGACTCCCTGAGACAGGAATAACCACGATGAATGAACAGGTTGCTGCGCCGCGTATTGGTGGCTGGCTTTTGCTGCCGCTGGCCTGGCTGATAATGACCCTGTTAACCACCGTTCTGGTGCTGGCGATGTATCTGACACCACTGTTTAATCCGGAATGGCGTGTGGCGCTGTTTTCTCACGGCAGCACACTCTTCTCTTACTGGGCTATTTCCCTGCTCACCGCCGTGGCGGTCTGGGCTTATAGTCTCTGGATCAGCTGGCTGTTCTTTAAGCGCTCCCGCCGCCTGCCGCGTCACTACCTGCTCTGGCTGCTGATTACCGTGCTGCTGGCGCTGAAAACCTTTGCCTTTACGCCGGTTACCGATAGCCGTGCCCTCCAGACATTACTGCTGTCACTGCTGGCCGCTGCGGTGTTTGCGCCCTACTTCAAACGCTCAAAACGGGTAAAAACGACCTTTATCGCGCCATAACGCTGTGAGTTATGTCAGGAATTTAATTCTGAGTGCGGTCTGCCGCTCAGCAGATGGCGCAGGTGTTGAGATACGCCGCGCTATCAATGATAATAAGCCGCTTTCTGGCTCCCAGGCGAAAAAATGACCGATTATCTGCTTCTCTTTGTTGGCACCGTGCTGGTGAATAACTTCGTCTTAGTGAAGTTTCTCGGCCTGTGTCCTTTTATGGGCGTTTCCAAAAAACTGGAAACGGCGATTGGCATGGGCCTCGCCACGACATTCGTCATTACCCTGGCCTCGATCTGCGCATGGCTGGTCAACCATCTGATCCTGCTGCCGCTGGATCTGGTCTATCTGCGTACCATGGCCTATATCCTGGTGATCGCCGTCGTGGTGCAGTTCACCGAAATGGTGGTGCGTAAAACCAGCCCGTCGCTCTATCGTCTGCTGGGTATCTTTCTGCCGCTGATCACCACCAACTGTGCGGTGCTGGGCGTACCTCTGCTGAGCGTCAACCTTAACCACACCTTTATGCAGGCCGCGCTGTATGGTTTCAGTGCCTCTATCGGCTTCTCGCTGGTGATGGTGCTGTTCGCCGGTATGCGCGAGCGGCTTGTGCTGGCTAATGTTCCTGCCCCGTTTAAAGGCAACTCCATCGCCCTGATTACCGCGGGCCTGATGGCGCTGGCATTTATGGGCTTCAGCGGTCTGGTGAAATTCTGATGACCGCGATCTGGATTGCTGTTGCCGTATTAAGTGCGCTGAGCCTGGTGTTCGGCGCGCTGCTGGGTTACGCCTCGCGCCGCTTTGAGGTCGAAGAAGATCCTATCGTTGAGCAGATTGATGCCATTCTGCCGCAGAGCCAGTGCGGTCAGTGTGGCTATCCGGGTTGTCGCCCCTATGCGGATGCGGTCGGTAACAATGGTGAAGCGATCAATAAATGCGCGCCAGGTGGTGAGCAGACCATGCTCAAGCTGGCAGCCCTGCTTAACGTTGAACCGCAGCCGATTGATGGCGATGAAACGGCGAAAGAGCCGGTGCGCACCGTGGCGTTTATTGATGAAGCCAACTGCATTGGCTGCACCAAATGTATTCAGGCTTGTCCGGTAGATGCCATTGTCGGGGCAACCCGCGCCATGCACACCGTGCTGAGCGATGTCTGCACCGGCTGCGATCTCTGTGTCGCGCCCTGCCCGACTGACTGTATTGAAATGCGTCCGGTTGCCACCACGCCAGCTAACTGGAAGTGGGATTTAAATACCATTCCTGTACGGGTGATCCCGGTAGAAACTCATGCTTAATCTGTTTAACTTCCTGAAAAAAGATAAGGTCTGGGATTTTCAGGGTGGTATTCATCCGCCGGAAATGAAAACCCAGTCCAACGGCACGCCGCTCTCCGAACTGCCGTTGCCGCACCGTTTTATTATCCCGCTGAAACAGCATATCGGACATGAAGGTGAGATCTGCGTTGCGCCTGGCGACAAAGTGCTGCGCGGTCAGCCTCTGACATTTGGCACTGGCCGCATGCTGCCAGTCCACGCGCCCACCTCCGGCGTGATTGAAGATATCGGTCAGCATATGACCGCGCACCCTTCAGGTCTCTCTGAGCTTTGCATTTTCCTGACGCCAGATGGCGACGACCGCTGGATGCCGCTGGATCCGCTGCCTGACTACCGGCAGCATCCGCGCGCCGACATTGTGCAGCGTATTCACGACGCCGGCATTGCCGGTCTCGGCGGCGCGGGTTTCCCCACCGCCACCAAACTGAAGGGCGGCCTGCGCGGGGTTAAAACCCTGATTATTAACGCGGCGGAGTGTGAACCTTATATCACCGCTGACGATCGTCTGATGCAGGACTACGCTGCCGAAGTCCTGGAAGGCAGCCGTATTCTCGCCTGGGTGTTACAGGCTGAACAGGTGCTGATTGGCATTGAAGATAACAAGCCTGAAGCCATTGCCGCACTGAAGCAGGCGCTGGGTAGCGAGCGCGATCTGCACATCCGGGTCATCCCGACCAAATATCCCTCCGGCGGTGCCAAGCAGCTGACCCGAATCCTGACCGGGAAGGAAGTGCCGCACGGCGGACGTTCCTCCGATATCGGCGTGCTGATGCAGAACGTCGGCACCGCCTGGGCGGTTAAGCGGGCCATTATTAATGGTGAACCGATCACCGAACGCGTTGTGACGCTGACCGGCGAGGCGATCGCCCAGCCGCGTAACGTCTGGAGTCGTCTCGGCACCCCGATCAGCCATCTGTTGTACCATGTCGGGTTCACGCCTGCGCCGCGTCAGATGGTGATCATGGGCGGTCCGCTGATGGGCTTTACTCTGCCATCGCTGGATGTGCCGGTGGTGAAGATCACCAACTGTATTCTTGCCCCGTCTGCCAGTGAGATGGGCAACAACGACGAAGAGCAGTCCTGCATTCGCTGTTCAGCCTGTGCCGATGCCTGTCCGGCCAAACTGCTGCCGCAGCAGCTTTACTGGTACAGCCAGGGCGGCGATCACGATAAAGCGCGCGCTCACCATATTGATGACTGCATCGAATGTGGTGCCTGCGCCTATGTCTGCCCGAGCAACATTCCGCTGGTGCAATATTACCGTCAGGAAAAAGCGGAACTGCGCGCCATCGATCTGGAAGCGAAACGCACGCTGGAAGCCAAAGCACGCTTCGAAGCCCGTCAGGCGCGACTGGAGCGTGAAAAGCAGGCTCGTGAAGCGCGTCATGAAGAGGCGAAGCAACGCGTTGCCCGCACCGATACCAGCGAACTGGCTGCGGCCAAAGCGCGGGTGAAAGCCCGCCAGGCGGCCGAACCGGATGAGGCAACGCTTGAAGCCCAGCGTGAAGCCCGCCATGCGCAGGCGCGTCTGCGTCAGGCCGAGGCGCAGGCTGAAACCCAGCCGGTGACGCGTCAGACCGTCGATCCGCGTAAAGCGGCGGTTGAAGCGGCTATTGCCCGGGCGAAAGCGAAGAAAACAGTGCCGGTTGAGGCGGCGGATAACCAGGCTGAGGCCAGTGTCGATCCGCGTAAATCGGCAGTAGAAGCCGCCATTGCCCGCGCCAAAGCGAAGAAAGCCGCTCAGGCTGAAGGCACCGAGGCACCGCAGGCCGCAACCGACAGCGCTGCAGAAGCCGTGCCAGACGCCGCCGCTGAGACCGATCCGCGTAAAGCCGCGGTTCAGGCTGCCATTGCCCGCGCCAAAGCGAAGAAAGCCGCACAGGCTGAAGGCGCCGAGGCACCGCAGGCCGCAACCGACAAAACTGCAGAAGCCGCGACAGACGCCGCCGCTGAGACCGATCCGCGTAAAGCCGCGGTTCAGGCCGCTATCGCCCGCGCCAAAGCGAAGAAAGCCGCACAGGCTGAAAACGCCGAGGCACCACAGGCCGCAGGCGACAGCGCTGCAGAAGCCGTGCCAGACGCTGCCGCTGAGACCGATCCGCGTAAAGCCGCGGTTCAGGCCGCTATCGCCCGCGCTAAAGCGAAGAAAGCCGCACAGGCTGAAAATGCCGAGGCACCACAGGCCGCAACCGACAGCACTGCAGACGCCGCGCCGGACGCCGCCGCTGAAAGTGATCCGCGTAAAGCCGCGGTTCAGGCTGCCATCGCCCGTGCCAAAGCGAAGAAAGCCGCACAGGCTGAAAACGCCGAGGCACCACAGGCCGCAACCGACAGCACTGCAGACGCCGCACATGACGCCGCCGCTGAGACCGATCCGCGTAAAGCCGCGATTCAGGCCGCCATCGCCCGCGCCAAAGCGAAGAAAGCCGCTCAGGCGGAAAGTGAGGCGGATGCCGCTTCACGTGATGCCGCAGCACTGGCTACCGCCGCGCATTTTGCGGTGGATAAAGCGGAGCAGGCCCAGGAGCAGGCAAACAACGCCAATGCAGAACCTGAACAGGCACCTGAACTGAATCAACCCGATGATGCGCGCAAGGCCGCTATTGCTGCCGCCATCGCCCGTGCCAAAGCGCGTAAAGCGCAGTCGTCTACGACGCTTGAGGATTAAATGGCTTTTCGTATCGCAAGTTCTCCTTACACCCATAATCGCCGCAGCACCGGCAATATCATGCTGCTGGTGGTGCTGGCCGCGGTGCCAGGTTTTGCTGCACAGTGTTATTTCTTTGGCTACGGCACCTTTTTACAGGTCTTACTGGCGACGCTGACCGCCTGGCTGACAGAGGCAGCAATTCTGCGACTGCGCAAAGCGCCCGTTGCCAGTACCCTCGCGGATAACTCGGCGCTGCTGACCGCCGTCCTGATCGGTATCAGCCTGCCGCCGCTGGCGCCGTGGTGGCTGGTGGTGATCGGTACCCTGTTTGCTGTTGTCATTGCGAAACAGCTCTATGGCGGACTGGGTCAGAACCCGTTTAACCCGGCGATGGTGGGCTATGTGGTCCTGCTCATCTCCTTCCCGGTGCAGATGACCAGCTGGTTGCCGCCCGATACGCTTCAGGCGATCAAATCCGGGCTGATGGACAGCCTGAGCATGGTGTTCCAGGGCCACACGCTGGCGGGTGAAACCATGCAGCAGTTACAGATGGGTTTTGATGGCATCAGCCAGGCGACGCCGCTTGATACGTTTAAAACCGGTTTACGCGCGGGGCACAGTGCTGAACATCTGCTGGCGCAGCCGATTTACAGCGGCGTGCTGGCGGGCCTCGGCTGGCAGTGGGTTAACGTGGGTTATCTGGCCGGCGGCCTGTTCCTGCTTTGGAAAAATGCTATCCGCTGGCATGTCCCTGCCGCCATGCTGCTGTCACTGGCCTTCTGCGCGACGCTGGGCTGGTTCTTCTCACCAGAATCGCTGAACAGCCCGCTGATTCATCTTTTCTCCGGTGCCACCATGCTGGGTGCGTTCTTCATTGCCACCGATCCGGTGACCGCTTCAACCACCAACCGTGGCCGCCTGGTGTATGGCGCGCTGATTGGACTACTGGTCTGGCTGATCCGCAGTTTTGGCGGTTATCCCGATGGCGTAGCGTTTGCTGTGCTGCTGGCGAACATCTGCGTGCCGCTCATCGATTACTACACCCAGCCGCGCGTTTACGGCCATCAGAAGGATTAAGCGATGCTGGAGACGATTCGCAAAAACGGGGTTACGCTGGCGATTTTTGCTGCGATCACTACCGCCGCCACGGCAGTGGTAAATACGGTAACCAAGCCGACGGTGGAACATCAGACCCTGTTGCAGCAGAAAAACCTGCTGGACCAGGTGGTGCCTGTTGAGCTTTATGACAACAACATCCAGCAGGACTGTTACGTTGTCACGGATGCAGCGCTGGGCAACAGTGCGCCGCATCATCTCTTCCTGGCGCGTAAAGGCGGCCAGCCGGTCGCGGCTGCGCTGGAGACGACTGCACCTGACGGCTATTCTGGTGCGATACAGATGCTGGTCGGTGCCGATTTCCAGGGTAAAGTATTGGGCGTGCGGGTGATTGAACACCACGAAACGCCCGGTCTGGGGGATAAGATCGAACTGCGTATCTCTGACTGGATCAACAGCTTTAATGGCAAAGTGGTTCATGGTCCGGCGGATAAAGCTTTTGCGGTTAAAAAAGATGGCGGTGAATTCGATCAGTTCACCGGTGCCACCATTACCCCACGCGCGGTGGTCAATGCGACCAAACGCACCGCGCTGTTAATGAAAACGCTTCCGGAGAGACTCTCTTCGTTACCGGTATGTGGAGACGCAAATGAGTGAAGCTAAAAGCCTGCTGGTCGGTGGATTATGGAAGAACAACTCAGCGCTGGTGCAGCTGCTGGGCCTCTGTCCGCTGCTGGCGGTTACGGCAACCGCCACCAACGCGCTGGGTTTAGGTCTGGCGACCACGCTGGTGCTGACCCTGACTAACAGTTTTATTTCCGCCTCGCGCCGCTGGGTGCCATCGGAAATTCGTATCCCGATATATGTGATGATCATCGCCTCGGTAGTGAGCTGTGTACAGATGCTGATCAACGCCTATGCCTATGGTCTTTATCAGTCGCTGGGAATTTTTATCCCGCTGATCGTGACCAACTGCATCGTGGTTGGCCGTGCTGAAGCCGTCGCCTCTAAAAGCAGCATCCCGCTTGCCGCGCTGGATGGCTTCGCCATCGGCATGGGCGCGACCTGCGCCATGGTGGTGCTGGGATCGCTGCGCGAAATTATCGGCAGTGGCACGCTGTTTAACGGTGCCGACCAGCTGCTCGGTCCCTGGGCGAAGTCGCTGCGTATCGAAGTGGTCCATTTCGACTCGCCAATGTTGCTGGCGATGCTGCCGCCAGGCGCCTTTATCGGCCTGGGCATGATGCTGGCCGGAAAATATCTGATCGATCAGAAGATGAAACAGCGGGCAGCACTGCGTGCTCAGGCGGCTGAAACCGCGCCGCCTCAGGACGCTGTCGGGAAACCGGTGTGAATCAGACCAAACGCACCGAAATTCTCCGTCGGCTGCAGCAGAATAATCCGCATCCGACCACCGAACTCAACTTCAGCACGCCGTTTGAGTTGCTGATCGCGGTGCTGCTCTCGGCGCAGGCGACCGATGTCAGCGTGAACAAAGCCACCGCAAAGCTCTATCCGGTGGCCAATACGCCTGCCGCGATGCTGACGCTGGGTGTGGATGGCGTGAAGGAGTACATTAAAACCATCGGCCTGTTTAACAGCAAAGCGGAAAATGTGATTAAAACCTGCCGCATTTTGCTTGAGCAGCACAACGGCGAAGTGCCGGAAGATCGTGCGGCACTGGAAGCCCTGCCCGGTGTCGGCCGTAAAACCGCCAATGTGGTGCTCAACACCGCCTTTGGCTGGCCGACGATTGCCGTCGATACCCATATCTTTCGCGTCAGCAACCGGACGAAATTTGCGCCGGGTAAGAATGTGGAAGAGGTGGAGCAGAAGCTGCTGAAGGTGGTTCCGGCGGCGTATAAGGTTGATTGCCATCACTGGCTGATTCTGCACGGTCGCTACACCTGCGTAGCGCGTAAACCCCGCTGTGGCTCCTGCCTGATTGAAGATCTCTGTGAGTATCCCGACAAAGTCGAGTGATTGCACTGATGAAAGACCCGCTGCGGCGGGTTTTTTATTATCCGGCGATCACTTCTGCTAACGCGTCTCCTGCCCGATCCCCCTTTTCGCTGCTCTCCCTGTTCGTACGAATAACAGTACAGTTTGTCGGGTTGTTACATTGATGTTGATGATGGAAAATCGCCGCCCCTGACGATAAGAAAATGTTATGACACAGTGAGTAAAGTAATGAACAAAAGCGCTTCTGCCGGAAGCCATCCTCTGCGCCTGTTTCTGGCGCGCCTCTGGCCACATCCGCTGGCAGTGAGTAAAAAGCATGTGGTGATCGCCGGACTGGGTGCCGGTATCGGCTTGATCCTGACCAGCCTGCTGAGCCACTGGGTGCTGGGCGAGCTGAACCTGTGGTTTGTCGCGCCGGTCGGTGCCTCGGCGGTTTTACTCTTTGGTCTGCCCGCCAGTCCGCTGGCTCAGCCGTGGGCAATCGTCGGCGGCAACAGCCTGTCAGCGCTGGCGGGCGTTACCGTCAGCCAGCTAATCCCTGATCCTGCCCTTGCCTGCGGCGTCGCAGCCTGTGTGGCGATCCTGTTAATGTTCCAGCTGCGCTGTCTGCATCCGCCCGGCGGTGCCGTTGCGCTGACCGCTATTCTGGGCGGCCCTTCGGTGCAGCAGCTTGGATATCACTTCGTCCTGACGCCGATCCTGCTCAATTCACTGACCCTCGCCCTGCTGGCTCTGCTGTTTAATAATCTGGCCGGTCGTCGCTATCCGCATCCGCTGGCCCCGGAAGAAGTTAAACCCGATCCGGTAGCCATGCCGGTGCCGCTGACGCGCGCCGATCTGCATCAGGCTTTGCAGGACGGTGAACTGCTGGATATTGACGAGGATGATTTGCAGGCGCTGCTGCTGCGTGCTGAAGAGATTGCCCAGCGCCGTCAGTTCAGTGGCTGAAACCTGTCTGCCCGCAATGGCACATCTTTCACTGTCGGCGCGACTTCTGGCATTCAGGTCTCCCCTGAACCCTGGTCCTGAGAAGTTGATCGCTGCCACAGTTTTACTCTGCCGCTTCGCCCACGCCACTCCGTAACATATTGATAACACAACCGTCCAGGCCGTACGCCCATCGTCTCCTGGGCGGATGCCCATAGAGCTGGCTTATTCAGCGCCCTACACTTTGCTCTTCTTTACGTTTCTCACGAGGAAGACCGATGGATAGCGCCTTGTCCCCGCAGCACGATGAGCTGATCGCCTCCGCCATCAAAAAGTTCTTCACCCATATCATCCCGATGCTGGTGGTGATGCTGATTATTAACCAGATAGACCGCGCCAATATTGGCTTTATCAAAGCGGAGTTGCGAACCGATGCCGGGATCAGCGCGGCGGCCTTTGGGCTGGGCGCGGGCCTCTTTTTTATCGGCTATGCGCTGTTTGAGGTGCCGAGCAACCTGATGATGAAGCGCTTCGGCGCCCGCGTCTGGCTGACGCGCATCATGATAACCTGGGGACTGGTGGTGGTCCTGACCGGTTTCGTCACCTCACCGATCCAGTTTTACCTGCTGCGTTTTTTACTTGGCGTAGCGGAAGCAGGCTTCTTTCCTGGCGTGCTGTTCTATTTTCGTCAGTGGGTGCCCAATGCCTGGCGCGGCCGCGCCACCGCGATGGTGCTGAGTGCCACCGCTGGCGCCTTTCTCTTCTCCGGCCCCATCACCGGCGCGATCCTGATGATGCACAATTTCATGGGGATTGCAGGCTGGAAGTGGGTGATGTTTCTCGAAGGCGGTGCGTCGGTGCTGGTCGGCATTCTCGCCGCCTGGGTGCTGGTGTCACGACCTGGCGAGGCGCGCTGGCTGAGTGCTGCGGAGAAACAGGCGCTGGTGCAGCAGCTGCAGAATGAAGAGACGCAGCGTGACGAGCTTAACCGCGAGCCAGGCAAGATGTCGCTGCTACGTAATCGCAGCCTGCTGTTCTTCTGCGCGATCTTTTTCACTATGACCATGACCGGCTATACGCTGGTGTTCTGGCTGCCGCAGATTATTCAGCGTATTCAGGGCTTCAGCAGTTTTGGCATCGGCATTCTTACCGCCGTGCCCTGGCTGTGCGCCATTATTGCCATTAACCTGCTGAGCCGCTTTTCAGACCGCCACCGCGACAAGCTCGATAAAGCGCTGGGTGTCGCCATGCTGGTCGCGGCCTGCGGCACCTTTATGGCCACGCTGGGTTCCCCGTGGTTTGGCTTCCTGGCGATGATCGTGGCCTGTATCGGCTCGAAAGTCAGCGCGACCTTTTTCTGGCCGATGCCACAGGGAGAGCTGCCCGCCTCGATTGTCGCGCCGGGCATTGCGCTGGTGAATTCCGTTGGCAACCTTGGCGGCTTCTTCGCACCGACGGTGTTTGGCTATCTGGAGATGAAGACCGGCTCCACTACCGGCGGTCTCTATGCCCTGACCAGCGTCTCGCTGCTGACCGGGCTGTGGCTGCTGCTGCGCCGCAAGCCATCCCCGCCTTCCCTTGATCCTATGGAGAATCAACATGTCAGACAGTCCAGTCATTAAAACAATGCGGGTAGTGCCGGTCGCCGGATATGACAGCATGCTGCTGAACATTGGCGGCGCACACAACTGCTACTTTACCCGTATCCTGGTGATCCTGACTGACTCGGCTGGCCGTACCGGCGTCGGCGAAAGTCCCTGTCACGCTTCAACGCTGGCGCTGCTTGAGCGCTTTCGTCCGCAGATTGAGGGCAGCGAACTCCTGCGGCTGAATGCCACTATCGCCACGCTGTTTGCCAGCGACGCACGACACCAGCAGACCGCGCATACCGACGACATTCATATTCCGCAGATGAACCCGGAGAAGTTTTACAACGCCACCGCGGCGATTGAAGCGGCGCTGCTTGATCTGCTGGGTCAGCACCTGAATCTGCCGGTGGCCGAGTTACTTGCCAGCGGCAAGCAGCGCGATCGGGTGCCGGTCCTTGGCTATCTGTTCTATATCGCCGACCGTAATCTGACCAGCATGAACTATCAGGCGGGCCACGCGGGTGGTGATGCCTGGCTGCAACTGCGTCATGAGAAAGCGATGGACGCGGAAGGCGTGGTGCGGCTGGCGGAGGCGGCAGCGGATCGCTATGGCTTCCGCGATTTCAAACTCAAGGGCGGTGTGCATCACGGCGAAGTGGAAGTGGAGACGGTCAACGCCCTGCTGGCGCGCTTCCCGCAGGCCCGGGTAACGGTTGATCCCAACGCCAGCTGGTCGCTGGATGAGGCCATTTATTATGGCAAACAGCTGGCGGGCCGCATCCCCTATCTGGAAGATCCCTGCGGCGCGGAGCATGGCTATTCCGGTCGGGAAACGCTGGCAGAATTCAGGCGGGCCACCGGCATTCCGGTTGCCACGAATATGATCGCCAATGACTGGCGACAGTTGCAGCATGCGCTGCAGCTGAATGCCATCGACATTCCTCTGGCCGACCCACACTTCTGGACGATGCGTAACGCACACACCGTGGCGCAGCTCTGCCATGAGTGGGGCCTGACCACCGGCTGCCACTCAAACAACCACTTTGACGTGTCGCTGGCGATGGTGGCGCATCTGGGGGCCGCCGCACCCGGTGATCGCCTGACCGCCTTTGATACCCACTGGATCTGGCAGGATGGGCAGCAGCTGACGCAGCGTGCGCCGCAGATTCGGGATGGCTATCTGGAACTGCCAGAGGGGCCAGGGCTGGGGATTACCCTGAATATGGAACGGGTTGAAGCGGCACATGCGCTCTACAACTCCCTACCGGACAAAAACCGAAACGATGCGCTGGGCATGCAGTTTCTGATCGATAACTGGTCCTTTAACGCAAAACGTCCGGCCATGCTGCGCTGATACACATCATCCTGTGACAGTGTCACAGGATGATTGCGTTTAGCGTTGCGCCAGCGCCGCCTGCATCCAGGCAATCACCAGCGGAGAATCTTTGTCCTGCAGGGCGGCGCGTTCCGACTGAAACAGCGTCGCGACATAGAATGGGTGATCCGGAAGCTCAACGCCACGCACATCGCCCGCGTTGTCCCAGGCAGTAATGCGCAGCGTATTATCGCCCAGCGCTGCACTGAATTCCGGGTTAACACCAAAGTTACAGTGATAACCTTCATCACTCTCCAGCGCGCCATAGGCTCTGGCAATGCGTGACCCGGGTCCGAACCTCACCGCGCCGCGCTGTTCCACCAGCGAGCAGCTCAGCGGGGCAATCACCATCCTTCCCTCGGTGTCTGTCTCGGCATGACTGGCATCCTGCCAGCCCAGTACGTTGCGCGCATATTCGATCAGCGCATACTGGAATCCACCGCAGGAGCCAAGAAAAGGCTTTCCGGTTTCACGCACCCAGCGGAGTGTGTCAAACACGCCGGCATCATTTCGATAGGGGCTACCGGGCACCACCCAGACGGCGTCGCTGAGTTGCAGTTCTGACTCATCCAGTCGGTCAGTGGCGATCCACTCCGCTTCAGCGTTGATATTCAGCCAGCGGGCAGCACGTTCAATAGCAAGGGGGATAGCCTGATGGGCAACCGCATCGGCGCGGTAGTCACCAACCAGAGATAAACGCAGGGGGGACGACATAAACAGATCCTTCTCGGGGAAATTGAGAGGTTACAGTAATGTTAATTTTCTGTCGAGGGCGAGCTGAAAGCGGATTATCGCGATACGTTTTTTAACACGCACGGGCGGCTTTTCACCGGCAGGCTGAGCTGATTTTTATCTTGCCTGCGCCTGCGAGCCCCCTCAGCTCCCGCGTCAGACGAGACGACGCAACCGGTTTCTTTTTTTCCTTTCTGAAATAAATCATCTGTTTGTGCACAGGATCATCATTTGACGGTTTTTCCGGCAATGCCAGGCGTGTAATGTCCGATAATTCGGCAGATTGACTGTGAATTAATCAGCAACCTGCCGTTAGTGCTGCCTGATTATCATTCAGCAAACTATTTATCTGGTTAATCACGCATTAGCAGTTAATGTTAATACTCTCCAGTGCGAGGCGCTTATCCAGCGTTTATGCGCTGCTATTTTCACTACACTCAAAATTAAAAACCAATTAACAGTTTGCTATAAGTTTTTTAACCCAACATTCCAGGGTCAGGCGGGTTGTCAGAAAATTCTTGCCCTGCCGCCCGTAATCAGCCAAATTAGTCGCCGCTTTTCCCTTCTAATAACAATCTTGCGCATGGAAAACTCACATGACGCGGACTTAATTCCTGTCCCGAAACAGGGTATGAAAAAACTGAGGTACATGTGTCAACTGCAAACAAACACACTGATGAGGCTGTCAGTCTCAATGCGTTTAAACAGCCGAAGGCGTTCTACTTAATCTTCTCGATTGAGTTATGGGAACGTTTTGGCTTCTATGGCCTGCAGGCCATTATGGCGGTTTACCTGGTGAAGCAACTGGGATTGTCTGAATCAGACTCCATTACCCTGTTCTCTTCATTCAGTGCGCTGGTGTATGGTCTGGTCGCGATTGGCGGCTGGCTCGGTGATAAGGTGCTGGGTACCAAACGCGTCATCGTGCTGGGTGTCCTGGTGCTGGCGCTGGGCTATGCGCTGGTGGCGTTCTCCGGTCATAACGTCAGCATTGTCTACATCGGTATGGCGACCATCGCGGTGGGTAGCGGCCTGTTTAAGGCAAACCCCTCTTCGCTGCTCTCTACCTGCTATGACAAAGATGATCCGCGTCTCGACGGCGCTTTCACCATGTTCTATATGTCGATCAACATCGGTTCACTCTTCTCAATGATGCTGACACCGTGGTTAGCGGCGAAATATGGTTATAGCGTAGCCTTCTCACTGTGCGTTATCGGTCTGATCATCACCCTGTTTAACTTCCTGTTCTGCAAACGCATGGTTAAGGATTACGGTTCTAAACCCGATTTCGCTCCGTTGCAGATCGGAAAACTGCTGATGACGCTGGTCGGCATCGTCGTACTGATCGCACTGGCCAACTGGATGCTGCATCACCAGTCTATCGCACGACTGGTGCTGGCGGTGATTGCCCTGGGTATCGTGCTGGTGTTTGCCAAAGAGGCCTTTGCACTGCAGGGTGCGGCACGTCGTAAGATGATTGTTGCCTTCCTGCTGATGGTCGAAGCGATTCTGTTCTTCGTGCTTTATATGCAGATGCCAACGTCACTCAACTTCTTTGCTATCCGCAACGTTGAGCACACCATTCTCGGCATTACTTTTGCCCCCGAGCAGTTCCAGGCACTTAACCCGTTCTGGATTATGCTGGCCAGTCCGCTGCTGGCGGCGCTCTATAACAAGCTGGGCGATAAACTGCCTATGCCGCACAAGTTTGCCTTTGGTATGGTGCTCTGCTCCGCTGCGTTCCTGGTGCTGCCGGTGGGTGCGAAGTTCGCCAGCGATGCCGGTATCGTTTCCGTTAACTGGCTGATCCTGAGCTATGCGCTGCAGAGTATCGGTGAGCTGATGATCTCTGGCCTCGGCCTGGCGATGGTGGCACAGCTGGTGCCTCAGCGTCTTATGGGCTTTATCATGGGTTCCTGGTTCCTGACTACCGCTGGCGCGGCGGTGATCGCCGGTAAAGTGGCAAACCTGATGGCCGTGCCTGAAAACGTTACCGATCCACTGATTTCGCTGGCGACCTACAGCCGCGTATTCCAGCAGATTGGTATCGTGACGGCGGTGATCGCCCTGCTGATGCTGATTACGGCGCCGATGCTGAACCGCATGGCGCAGGATCCTGACGCGAAAAAAAATAACGTGCAGGCGTAATTCACGCTGCACTTCAGCTAAGCCGGGCTCTGCCCGGTTTTTTTTATGGCTTGCCGCAACGCCCTTCGCAGATCCCTGATCTTTGTCACTGGTAATCCCGCTTTGACTCTTTACTATGCAAGGATCCCATTGCAACAAGGAGTACCTGGTCATGAAACTGTTTTGCAAAGCGGGTGCCTGCTCTCTCTCACCCCATATTGTTATGCGTGAATGCGGACTCGACTTCACTCAGGTGAGTGTTGATCTGGCCACAAAAATCACTGAACGGGGCGATGACTTCCGCCAAATCAATCCTAAAGGCCAGGTGCCCGCGCTGCAGCTCAGCGACGGTTCTGTGCTGACGGAAGGCGTCGCCATTGTTCAGTACCTGGCGGATCTGAAGCCCGATCGCCATCTGCTGGCACCGGTTGGCAGCCTGACGCGTTATCACACCGTGGAGTGGCTCAGCTACATCGGCAGTGAGCTGCATAAAAGCTTTGGGCCACTGTTTCGCCCCGGTTACTCCGATGAGGTGAAAGCACAGACCCGCAGCCAGCTGGAAGCAAAATTCCGCTATGTCGATGAGTCACTGCGCGACAAACAGTGGCTGATGGGGCTGCATTTCAGCGTGGCGGATGCCTATCTGTTTGTGGTGACGCGCTGGGCAAAAGCGCTGGGACTGGATTTATCCGGCTTTACGGCGCTGGGCGCGTGGTTTGATCGTGTCGCGGAACGTCCTGCGGTGCAGGCGGCGCTTAAAGCGGAAGGCTTAGCCTGAGTCAACAGGGCCGGTTATCCGGCCCTGATGCGTTACAGTTTTTCTGCCGCGAAGTGCTGCGTCGGCGTGGCGATGGCATCCTGTGCCGCCACCAGCTGCAGTTCATATTCGCCCATCTGATGGGTTTTCAGCATCACCTCGTACACCGCTGCGGTGACATGCTCCAGCGCATCCTGTAATGATTTGCCGTGCAGCAGATTCACCAGCAGCAGACCGCTGGTGAGATCGCCCACGCCGACCGGCTGACGGACACCGAAATCGACCAGCGGACGGCTGATGTGCCAGGCATCTTCCGCCGTCACCAGCAGCATTTCAAAGCGATCGCTGCGACGACCCGCACGCGCCAGATGCTTCACCAGCACCACGCGTGGTCCCTGGGCAATCAGTGCCCGCGCAGCGTCTACCGCCGCGTCGACGTCTGTGACGGTGCGCTCGCTCAGCATCTCCAGTTCAAGCAGGTTCGGAGCGATAATGTCGCTGGCAGGCATCGCCATTTTACAGTGAAACTCCGCCACACCCGGCGCCACGATGCAGCCTTTTTCCGGATGGCCCATGACCGGATCGCAGAAGTACCAGGCATTCGGGTTGGCCGCTTTGACCTGACGGACAATCTGCAGAATCTGCTCGCCCTGCTCTGCCGAGCCCAGATATCCGCTCAGGACCGCGTCACAGGTCTTCAGGCGGTCGATGTCAGCAATGCCTTTAACAATGTCGGTTAAATGCGTTGCAGGCATCACCGTGCCGGTCCAGTGGCCATATTGCGTATGGTTGGAAAACTGCACGGTATTCAGCGGCCAGACGTTTGCGCCCATACGGCGCATCGGAAACTCAGCCGCCGCGTTACCGGCGTGACCAAAAACAACGTGCGACTGAATCGCTAAAATATTTTTCACTTGTTTGCCCTGTCCTGCCTTGCCATAAAAAAGGGCCGGAAACCGGCCCTGAAATCTTACTGCCAGTTAATCAGGCAGTAATGTTTCTTGCCGCGACGCAGCAGCGTATAGCGGTTAAACAGTTTGTCACTGTCGCTGAAGCGGTACTCCGCATCGGACTGCTTTTCACCGTTCAGTGAAACGGCATTGGAGCCGATCATGGTGCGCGCCTGCCCACGGGACGGCACCAGCTCTGCTTTCACCAGCGCCTGCTGCAGATCATCGTCAGCGCCCAGCACGATAGTTGGCATACCATCCTGCGCCAGCTGTTCAAAATCGGCTTCGGTCATTTCGCTGACGGATCCGGAGAAGAGGCTGGCAGTAATGCGTTTCGCCGCAGACAGACCCGCTTCGCCATGCACCAGACGCGTCACCTGCTCAGCCAGCACGTACTGCGCACGTGGCGCGGTGCCGCTGTTTTTGTCCTCTTCTTCCAGCGCGTTGATCTCTTCCATGCTCAGGAAGGTGAAGAACTTCAGGAAGCGATAGACGTCAGCATCCGCGGTGTTGATCCAGAACTGATAGAACTTGTACGGGCTGGTTTTCTTCGCATCCAGCCAGACTGCGCCGCCTTCGGTTTTACCGAATTTGGTGCCGTCAGACTTGGTGATCAGCGGAACGGTCAGGCCAAAGACCTGGTTCTGATGCAGACGACGGGTCAGATCGATACCGGAGGTGATGTTGCCCCACTGATCAGAACCACCAATCTGCAGGGACACACCGTGCAGCTCGTTCAGACAGGCGAAGTCATAGCCCTGCAGCAGATTATAGGAGAACTCGGTAAAGGAGATGCCCTGATCGTCACGGTTCAGACGCTGCTTCACCGCTTCTTTGTTGATCATCTGGTTAACGGAGAAGTGCTTGCCGATATCACGCAGGAAGGTCAGCACGTTCATGCCGCCAAACCAGTCGTAGTTGTTGGCAGCGATGGCGCTGTTGCTGCCGCAATCGAAGTCGAGGAATGGCGCCACCTGCTGGCGGATCTTTTCAACCCATTCGTTGACGGTTTCACTGGTATTAAGTTTACGCTCTGCGGCTTTGAAGCTCGGGTCACCAATCAGGCCGGTTGCACCACCGACCAGCGCCACCGGCTTGTGGCCGGCATCCTGAAAACGCTTCAGGCAGAGCAGCGGTACCAGATGGCCCAAATGCAAGCTGTCAGCAGTGGGGTCAAAGCCGCAATAGAGCGAAATTGGCCCCTGCGCCAGTTTCTCTGTTAACGCGTCTTCATCCGTCACCTGGGCGATTAGGCCCCTCTCCTGCAATTGTTGTATCAGGTTACTGCTGGTCATTACTGACTCCAAATTGATCAGACTGCACCTATGCTGGTACACAGCTTTCCGCTGAGTTGCGGAATCGAAAAAAATCAGGGCTATAGCATAAAGCGCTGACGCTTTCTGTGCCAGCGCTGATAGGGGCGAATCGTGCAGATTCAGGGTGCCAGACGGTCGATTTTCCAGCCGTCGTGATCGCGCTGATAGATGAAACGATCGTGCAGACGATGTTCGCCACCCTGCCAGAACTCCATCGTGTGAAATTTCACCCGGTAGCCACCCCAGAAGCTGGGCAGCGGCACTTCGCCCTGCTGGAACTTCTGTTTAAGCTCCAGGAACTTTCCTTCCAGAATACCGCGTGCCGAAATACGGCTCGATTGCTTCGACACCCAGGCACCAATCTGACTGTCGCGCGGACGACTGTGGAAATATTTCAGCACCTCGAGGGGCGACAGTTTTTCCACTTCACCCAGCACCATCACCTGACGCTCCAGATAGTGCCACGGGAAGTGCAGAGAGATGCGCGGATTGTGCGCCAGCTGCAGCGCCTTACGGCTGCCGAGGTTGGTGTAAAACACCATGCCCTGCGCATCGTAGTGCTTCAGCAGCACGATACGCTGCCATGGCTGGCCCTGCTCATCCACGGTTGCCACGGTCATGGCGGTAGGATCGGGCAGTTTTGCCTCGCAGGCCTGGCTTAGCCACTGTTCAAATAGCGCGATCGGATCGTCCGGCAGATCCTTACGACGCAATCCACCGCGGGTATATTCACGCCGCAGATGGGCAATGGTGTGTAGCGTTTCGCTGTCGCTCATAATGCTCGCCTATTCAGATAACAAGTCAGCTGGCAGGTTGCAGCTCACAATCATTCACGACAATTTTATCGTTACGTTCGATAAATGCGCCGTTTCCTTTGGACCAGAACACATAGGTGTTATCGCTGTAGCGTGCGCCGGAAGCGGATACCGTCTGCTTCAGCGTCAGAGGCTGCCCATCCATGATGAAACTGACCTGCTGCTGCGCCTCGTCCAGCGTCACGGTCAGGGGCATGGTTCCGCAGCGATAGTGCAGGGTCTGCGGCGACGGCGGCTGTTTATGCATCAGGCTACAGCCTGACAGCAGTAGCACCGCGGCAACGGTTAATCCTTTCAACATAAGCGGGTCTCCTTCACGAGTGAAGCTGGCATTATAAGAAGGATTGGGCGCGAAGTAAGTGGGAATCCACGCCAATCTGGCAGATGCTGTCACTCAGGCTGAATTATTGCGCCTTTTCAGACGGTTGTCTGAATGCACAGGCCGCGTTCTCAGGCTACGCTCTATAGATCTTAAGCGAGGAAGACAAACATGAAATTTGATAACGAAGATGCATTTAAGCTGGCAGTGGCGTTTATGAACCACAAAGAGAATGCCACCATCGCCAGCAGCTACTTTAAAACCTTTATCGACACCTACCAGAAATTTGACCGCTGGCTGAGCGCATCAGACCCGGTCAGCGCCATGAAAGCAGAAAAAGCGGCCGCCAAAGCGGGCGAAGACTCCATCCTCTGATCCCCTTCTCCACAGGTCCGATAGCCTTCAGGGTATCGGACCCGTGAATCCCGCCAGACATTCACCCCATTGCTCACTATTTCCGCACAGCTATTCTGGCTTTTACGGAAATATCCGCTCTGGCTGCCGTGCTTATTTCCCGCATCAGCATCGATCTTATTTCGGTACAGCGCATCCTCTGCTGAAATGGCCCAGAACGGCTGGGTACATTTGCAATAAATGCTATTTCGCGCCGTCATACCCTCTAATCAGCACCACACACTCCGGTTTTGTTTAAAAAACAGGCAGCGAGACGCGACAGGGCCAGCAAACCTGATAAAGCCGACTATGCTGTAAACGTTCGGATATACTTCATGGAGCAGAAAAAATGAAAATGAAATCCCTGTCAGCCATTGCGTTGCTGGCTCTCTCTTTAGGTACGCTGGCAGGTTGTGCCTCAAACCAGTCGATTAAGACCACCGATGGCCGCACGATTGTCACCGATGGCAAACCGCAGATTGATTCAGATACTGGTCTGGTTTCTTACCGCGATGCTCAGACAGGAAAAACTGAGCAGATCAATCGTAATGAGATCAGTAATATGAGTGAACTCGACAACTAATATAAGGTGAATAAGATGAAAAAAGCGCTGATTTTACCTCTCGCCGCATTGATTGGTATGACCGTATTAACCGGCTGCACCCGTACCAGTTATGCGATTCAGACTAACGATGGACGCACCATTATTAGTGATGGCAAGCCTTCTGAATCGGATGCCGGCCTGCTGGCTTATACCGATGCAAATGGCGTGAAGCAGCAGATTAATAAAGCGGACGTTAAAGCGGTCTCTGAAGTACCGAAGAAATAATCCGATCGCTGTTGCCCGATGAATAAAGCCGCCCACGAGCGGCTTTATTTTTGTCTGCGCCTGGCACGAAGTGGCGCACAGGCCCGGTTTTATTCCCCGGTGGTTTATAAATCAGAAATATCCGCTGCGGCGTGGCCATAATATGGCAGGCAACCGTGCGGATAGTGGTGCAGATAATAATCTGATAACGAAATGCGCCGTTCCGCCCTTATCTGAATTTCCGGCAACTTCCAGCTTTTTTAACCAGCATAATAGCTCAGTTTATTTCTGACGAAAAAACTCAGCCTGTTTTTATGCTTTGATATGAGTGGTTTACCGCCTCGATTAAAGGTTCACTTTATTTTTGGTAAATTTTAATCATAGCGCCCTGCTGTTTCCCACCTTTTAGTCCGGAACGCCTTTAACTAGACTCTTTATATCGCTACTTAATCTGGAGGGTGCAGATGGTTTATCACGACAAAACAACGGGTCATATGATTCTTGGTGAAGCTGCAATTAATCTGGCGTTTGACGAACAGGAGATTACGCTGGTAGCACTGATTCGCCAGCTGAGCGACATGGCCGAACAGGAGCGCAACGATGAGCGGGTCACGCAGATTGCCGATGCGCGCAACTGGCTCAAAGGTTTTATCGAATCCTCAACGCGCGACCGTGCCGAATTAAACTGGCTGGTCGAGACCGGACAGGCACCGGTTTCCCTTAAAGATTATCGTTAGTTATGTGCGGGTCATTGCTGTTTATTTTGGGTGCCGGGCGCGCGCCTGGCCTCACCGCCAGAGACGCTGGGACAGCGTGGCAGTGGAATAGTGCATGTCGGCCAGAACGTACATTGCAACGCTCTGCACCCGGCTCCTGCGTCCGCCTGAAACGGCTTCCACGCAGATTGATGAGTGCTATTGCTCTGCACTCATCGGCCTGCCATCTGGCCATTAACCGGCCTTCGTCGGCTTCTCTCCACCTGCCGTCACGGTCAGCGCGTCAGCGGCTCCCCGTTTTCAGTCACCTGCAGCGTTTTTGGATGTTTCGCTGTAGTGGTTTCAAACCCACCACGGGCAGCAAAAACAGAACAGCCAATGGCTGCCACAAGTGTCAGTAAGATTGAGGTTTTCACGAAACGCGCCTTAATTTTCTTCGCTACAGGATAAAGCGTGAAAGCCTGGCACATAATCAGATGGGGGGAAAGGAAAGTGCAGAATTTCTCTGTCTGGAAGCCCATGTCCGGGAAGTCTGTTTACTGATTGAGCGGCCTTGCCTGGTTACCCCAGTACTTTCAATGCCAGCGCCAGCGTCTTTTCTTCGTTAGTCACATCGCTGACCTTACCTGCCACCCGCAATCCAAAAGCAATACAGAGAATTAAACCGGCTGCTGCCTCGCTGTCCAGCGTGTTATCGATAGATCCATCCTGTTGCCCCAGCTCCAGCAGCGAGACCAGGAAGCGTTGATTACGCTGAACGACCTCATCAATGCGCTGCGCGAGTGGCTGATCCATCGTCTGCAGCGCAATCGCGCTGGCGACGACCAGACAGCCGCAACGCCCTTCTGTGGCACGTGCCGAATCCAGGTAGAATTGCAATAGCTCGGTTATTTTCCCCCGCCCGCTGGCACAGGGTGCCAGACGACGGTGCAACTCACTATTTCTCAGCAACAGATAGCGTTCGAATACCAGCAGGAAGAGCGAGCGCTTATCTTTAAACGCCTTATAGATGCTGCCTGCGGAGAGATGCATCGCCTCACCCAGATCGTTCATTGAGGCCGCGTGATACCCTTTTTGCCGGAAAACGATCATGGCGTGATCCAGAGCCTGTTCGATCCCGAACTCTCTGGGGCGTCCCCGCTCTTTGTTTTTATACGTTGTGGCTGTCGTGGTCATTGTTACCGGCCTGGGGAGGTGTGTTGCTGTCAAAATCAATGGCGATTCTATCCCAGGCGCGGGTAACAAGCCAGGCCGTCCGCCACCCGTCACGCGCAGACGGCCCGTTATTTCCCGGACGCGTTAGTATGATTCGCCGCCGTCTGGTCTGCGGTGCAAGCCGGACGCGGTTCATTCAGATAAGGATGTTGTCTCTGTGCGGCCTTTTTCCCGCTGCTGGCTGCGCTTCAGCGCGTTTATTTTTATCAGCCATAACGTAAATTGCTTAATAAGCAGGCTGGCGTGGTTTTCATTGTCAGCAAAACAGAGAAAAAGTCGGGTTTTTATATTGCTGTTATCGTCGATCGCATAAATCTCATATTCGTCATGATGGCGGGATTTTATGATTGCTGTGAAATGTATTGCGGGCCAGAGCATCACTCTGGCTTCAAACTGCCTGAAATCCATTATATTTACCTGGTAATTTTCTTAAAATACCCGATGAAAAACTACTCATCGGGTCAGGCAAAGCATAACTTCCTGCCACTTTAATCGCGTGATAAAAAAAGCTTTTAGCAGAGGCCGCGGTTTCAGCAGCAGAGGAACATCGGGTCAGCCTTCACTTAAGCGCAACCACAGGCAGATCGGTTATCCGGGTGGTATAGGCAGGCGACAGCATCTCGCGTTTCATCGACCAGGCTTTGTTGATCCCCTGCCCGGCAAACCACAGCTTCCCGCTGCCGAGCTTGTTGACTGTGTCGATCAGCTTCATCAGCTCTTCGCTATTGCGGCGTGGCTGATGTTCGTCAAACAGATCAAACTGAGCAACGCCCTGGCTGAAAAAATCCCCCAGCACGATGCCGGCCTTCATATAGCGATGTCCCTCAATCCAGATGTTATCCAGGCACGCCATTGCAACTCTGATGATGTCGCGTGTGTCCTGCGTCGGAATCAGCAGTTGCTCCATCGACTGATTGCCATAAAAGGGTTCGTCAGTCGCATGCGGACTGGTGCGCACAAATACCCCTACCTGACGGCAATATTGATTCTCACGGCGCAGCTTCTCCGCCGCGCGCTCGGCATACGCGCAGACAGCCTCGCGCATCTGATCGTAGTCGGAGATACGGCTGCCAAACGAGCGCGAACACATGATTTGCTGTTTTACCGGCGTCACTGACTCCAGCTCCAGGCAGGATTCGCCACGCAGCTCTCTGACAGTGCGCTCCAGCACGACGCTGAACTGTTTGCGGATGGCCTCGGTGCTTTGACCGGCCAGATCTTTTGCCGTCATAACGCCCATAGCGTTGAGCCGTTTGCCGATCCGATGACCCACGCCCCAGACTTCCGCCACATCAATCAGCGCCAGCAGCTTTTTTTGTCGTTCAGGGTTCGACAGGTCGACAATGCCGCCGGTTTTGCTCCACTTTTTGGCCGCAAAATTCGCCAGCTTGGCCAGCGTTTTGGTCTGTGCAATGCCGACGCCCACGGTCAGATGGGTCTCTTTGCCTATTCGTTCTCTGACCTGATGACCAAAGGTCTCCAGCGCCATACAGTTCTGCACGCCGGTGAGATCCATAAAGGCCTCGTCGATCGAGTAGATCTCCACCGACGGCGCCATCTCTTCCAGTATGGTCATCACCCGATGGCTCATGTCGGCGTAGAGCGCATAATTTGAGCTGAAGACCTGCACCGCGTGACGCGTTAGTTCTTCACGCATCTTAAAATAGGGCGCGCCCATTTTGATGCCGACTTTCTTTGCCTCGGCGCTGCGCGCAATCACGCAGCCGTCGTTGTTCGACAGCACTACTACCGGTTTACCTTTAAGATCAGGCCGGAAAACGGTCTCACACGACGCGTAAAAGCTGTTTACGTCGACCAGCGCGAACATGGTCAGTGGGTCGCTTTAATAACAAAGGTCACAACGCCAAACACCTCCAGCGCATCTTCGGTCTGGATAGCGATCGGTTTAAATTTGGTATTCATCGGCATCAGTTGCAGGCAGGGATGAAGCTGGAGACGTTTAACGGTGAATTCACCTTCGACCGCGGCGACCACAATATCGCCGTGTGAGGCGGTGAGTGAACTGTCGACCACCAGCATGTCACCATCATTGATGCCCGCCTCAATCATTGACTCGCCGCTGACCCGGACAAAATAGGTGGCGCTGGGGTGCTGGACCATCAGCGCATTGAGATCAATACGTTGTTCGACATAATCCTGCGCCGGGGATGGAAACCCGCACGGCACACGTTCGATATATAGCGGTAAAGGCATAACGGCACGAATGTCCGCAGGTTTAATGAATTCCATAATTTCGCTCCTTTTTCAGATTACTGTATATAAACACAGTAATAGCTAATCCCCCTTTTAATCAAGTGACATGGAACATCTTTAAGCGAAAGGGTTGATGGTAATGCACTTTTTTTTAAACGTTTTTTCGCATTGCCGTCAGAGTAAGCAGAAACGGGTTACTTTCGCCGCACCGCCGGAATAGCGTCGATTTCTTCTTACAGTAAAGAATCTTATAAATTCACCGGCTGATTATTTTTACTTAAGGAAAATCTGACAACGCTTCTCTGGCATTCGGAGAGGTTTGAATATTACGGGCGGGCTGGTTATTCTGCTTTTTTAAGCATGGAGGGATTATGGCAGACGACGATCGAATCAAACATCTGGAAGAGGCAGTTGCGCAGTTAAGGGTTGAGACTACGGTATTAAAAGCGATACTCGGTCAGCAAATTGCGCTGAATAATCTCAATTACAAAGGGAAGTTTGACGATGTACTGGCGGCGCTGGCGAAAGAGTATGCCGAACGCGGTCTGGAAGAGGGCAATAACCAGGCTATCCATGATGCCCTGCGTCAGTATATTAAATATGAGCCACCCGCAATGGAATAAGCGGATTTTCCGGCAGCGTCCGATTGCCGGACTTTACCGGCTCCTGAACGCTGCCACCGCCCTGTCCTGCACCGCCTCCGCAGCAGCCTCAGACGATACCGGTTAGTATTTACACCTCGCTGTCACTCTCCAGCGCATCCTGAATCGCGTCGGCCAGATTAGCAACTTCATTCGCCACGGCCTGCAGATCCCAGGCGGTTTTTGAGCCGGTTGCAGAGGTGGAGGCGCTGACGGACTCCTTTGCCACTGACAGAGCAGCAGCCACGGCGACCGAACGTTTATGTTGTTCCTGAGTCATGCCCGCAGGCGGAATTGCGAAATAGTCGTGAACCATGATCATTTCCTTGTGATAAATAAGGGGTCAACCTTAGCCTTCTGCATCAGGCGTGGGAAGTGAATTATGCGGCATGGCCTGTCAGACGGCCAGGATTGCAGCAGCACAATCGCACCCGCCACTTTTCCAGCGCTGAAACCTGTACAACTTTGGCTGAAATCTGCGGAAAAAAGCGGTTTTAACGCATTGATGTGTCGTCAGCACAATCCCCAGTCTGCTGGTCTGAAAATCGCCCCCCCTCTGAAAACCTCACCAACTCACTGTATTTATTCAATTAACCATCGAAAGCCTCTTTTTTCATTTTAAACATGCTTTTTACATACACCACCGACCAGTTAAATTTTGTCAAATTTCATTGTACAACTTTGCGATTCTTGTATAACTTTGTCTCGTGATGTTAAATCACTTGTAACGAAAGGTGCTTTGCACCGCATCTGAAGGTGTTGTGGATTTCCACCTTCAGATGCATTTTTTTTGCGTCAGCCGGTGACCGGATCTGAATCGACGCGTTCTTCCCCCCATTTCTTATGAGGCCTGACATGCAAACAACGATGAATACAGAGTCTCAGATTTCTGATTACTTCATGAACTCTGGCACAGCGCTGACCACTGAAAAACAGGTTATCGCCGCAGTCCATGCCGAACTTGCCCATGCGAAAACCCATGTCTCCGATAAAGACATTGTGCTGGGCCTGATTCACCGCCTGGAGAGTGAGCGTGACGTGGTTAAGCAGGATATTTACCGTCAGGCGCTTGAACATGTTCTGCAGCGCGCTTCGGCGACCAGCGACAGCTAAAAATCTGTGTCTGTTATGAGGGAACGCGAATTAGCATGGATGCTTTTCCCGTCCGGAATCAGCCCCTGTTATGGGGCTTTTTTTATTTCTTCTGCTCTGAATCACTTGTCCCCTTCACACCGCTAAGATTGCCTGCCCCACCGGACCAGATATAGCTCCGGAAAACACCGTTTTCGCCATTTATTCAACCTGAAATTCCGGTTAATTGCTGTCGTTTCGCTTTATTTATCCGATATCTGTGTCCAGGCTTTTTCTGCATCCACTGCAAACACAGTCGAGGAAAATAATCATGTTTCATCATTCATCAAAACTTCAATTCCCGGTTCGTGTAGAGAAACCCGATCCAGAATTTGCCATGCTGCTCCAGCAGGCCATCGGCGGCGTCGAAGGTGAGATTCGTGTAGCGATGCAATACTTTTTCCAGGCGATGGGCGCGCGCGGTGATGTGCGGATTCGTGATCTGCTGATCTCGACCGCTACCGAAGAGCTGAGCCATATCGAAATGCTGGGCTACGCCGTGGCGCTTAACCTTGAAGGCGCCCCGCTCTCTTACCAGGAAGCGTCAGCGAAAGATCCGGTGGTTAATGCGATTCTGGGCGGAATGAACCCGCGCCATATCCTCTCTTCCGGTCTGGCAGCGATGCCGGTTAACGCCAACGGCATGCCTTTTGATATGAGTCATATCTATGCCTCCGGCAACGTGGCGGCCGATATGCTGGCTAACGTCACCGCAGAAGCCACGGGCCGCGTACTGGCTACCCGCCTCTACAACATGACGGAAGACAAGGGCATGAAGGACTTCCTCTCCTTGCTGATCGCCCGTGACACTATGCACCAGCAGCAGTGGCTGGCGGTGATCGAAGAGATGGGCGGACTGAACGCGTCGCTGCCGATCCCGAACAGCTTCCCGCAGGAGCATGAGGCGCAGGAGCACTCTTACTACTGTCTGAATACCTCGCTGGATAAACCGCTGCCGGAAGGTCGCTGGAGCAGTGGCCCGGCTTACGATGGCCATGGTCAGTTCAGCGCGAAACAGCAGCCAGATATTCTGGGTGATGAGCCGCTGCTCGGCAATGCCCGTCCCGGTTCTGGTGCGCAGTCAGAGCAGATTGACGGCATTACGTCACCGAAGCCTTAACTGACACCGGTTGTTTTACGCTAACGGATTTTTATGGAGGAATATTCATGTCATCGACTCAACGCCCGCAACCCCCTTTTGCCGAACAGCAACAAACGCCGCCGGGTAAAACCGCTGCGATGCAGCCTCAGCCCGATCACGGCGAGCAGAGTTATCAGGGCTCCGGCCGCCTGGCGGGGAAAAAAGCCATTATTACCGGTGGCGATTCCGGCATTGGCCGGGCCGTCGCCATTGCCTTTGCCCGGGAAGGGGCCGATGTCCTGATCTCCTATCTTGATGAACATGAGGATGCGCAGGATACCGCCCGGCTGGTTGAAGAAGCGGGACAGAAAGCGGTTCTGGTGCCTGGCGATATTACTGAGGCGTCACACTGCAACGCCCTGGTCGATAAAGCCGTCGAAGCCTTTGGTGAGATTAATATTCTGGTGAACAACGCGGCGTATCAGATGACGCGCGAATCGCTGGATGAGATCAGCGACGAAGAGTTTGACCGGACCATGAAGACCAACCTTTACGCGATGTTTTACATCACTAAAGCGGCAACACGGCATATGCCTGCTGGTGGATCGATCATTAATACGGCCTCGATCAATGCTGACCAGCCGAAACCGAAGCTGCTCGCCTACTCCGCCACCAAAGCCGCCATTATTAATTTCTCTGGCGGCCTGGCAGCCTTACTGGCTGAAAAAGGTATCCGTGCCAATGCGGTCGCGCCCGGCCCTATCTGGACGCCACTGATCCCGTCGACCATGCCGGTTGAACAGGTGAAGAACTTTGGCAGCGAAGTGCCGCTGCAGCGTGCCGGTCAGCCTGCTGAACTGGCGCCAACCTATGTGATGCTGTCCAGTGACGAAGCCAGCTACATTTCAGGAGCGACCATCGCCGTGACGGGCGGTGTGGCCATTATTTAACGTTCGCCGATTCCCTGGTCTCTTCGGCCAGGGGATTAGCTATTAGCTTCTGTGTTATCCCCCACTGGTAGAGTTGTTCCCGCGCCAGATTCTTCATTTTCACTTCGCACATGATATCGAAATCCTGAAACGACAGTGCCCATGCATTCAGCGTCGGGTTAAAGAAGTAGTCAGAGTGCGCCCGCAGCTTGCTTTTGCTCACGCCCAGCTGCTGCTGATCGGGCCAGCCCTCCTGCGGAATCATCCCCTCCTGCGAAATCGAATAGTGCAGCACCGGCCGCACGCCGCGCCACGAATCGATCACTCTGGCAACACGCGCGTCATCCGGCTGAATAAACTCACTCTCTTTTACCCAGTGATGGTGAATATCCAGCACCACCGGACAGAGCGGTGCTGCCTGCAGCACGTCATCCAGCGAGCAGGAGATCTCATCATTCTCCACCGTCAGCATCCGCCGCGCTTCCGGGCTGAGCTGATTAAACGACCGTTTGAAGCCGTCGAATCCCGCCTTGCCGTTCATATGAATGTTGATTTTAAAATCCTGGAAGGTCTTGCCATATCCCATCAGACAGGCGCAGAGCGTGTGATACTCCACATCCTCCAGCGCGCGCACCACCACATCGGGATTATCGGAGGCGAGCACGGTATATTGTCCTGGATGGAATGAGAGACGGATGTGATGCGCCCGCGCCAGCTCGCCACAGCGGGCAAAGAGCGGATAGAGTTCGGGCAGAAATTCGGTGAACAGTGGCGTGGCCTCGGGAACCGTATAGAGCGGTAACAGATCGCTGCCAATACGCATCATCCTGAGTGGCTCAGGTAAGGTGGCCAGATGCTCAAGCGTCAGGTAGAGATTGTTGAGGTTGGTGACGGTAATCTCATAGATCAGCTGATTGCGTTCATCGTGCGATAAACTCAGAAACCGTTTACGGGTGGTGGCGCGAAACGGGAAAAACTGTTTGCCATCGCTGTTGAGATACTTACATGCAAAGCCTAATTTCATGTCTGCTCCTGATTTATGCTTATCAGAAGTGTAACAGGCCCCTGGCGACCAGCCAGTCGCGGGCCGCAGACTCAGGCTGAATAATTACAGGGAGACTCACTATGCAGGGCCATGAGATCCAGCGCATCGCCATTGAAGCGGCTGAGCGGCTGCCCGCCGCTGAATGCAGCTATCCATTCGGGCCGGAACATCAGGTCTATAAAGTGTGTGGAAAAGTGTTTTTACTGCTGACCGAACTACGGGGTGTCCCGATTATCACCCTGAAATGCGAACCGCAGCAGGCGGAGCTGCACCGGGTGATCTATCCCTCGATCACCGCCGGTTATCATATGAATAAACGTCACTGGATCACGGCCTATCCCGGTGACGACCTCTCGCCTGGCTTGATTCAGCAGCTGGTTGAGGATTCGTATCAGCGTGTGGTTAAAGGTATACCCGCCTCGCGCCGCCCGGCCTGGGTGGGATAAAACCCGTGGAGGGGATACGTGTGCACCGGAAAGAAAGTTTGCTTGATAGCAGGCAAGATAAATAGCAGGGCCAGCATTGTTCTGGCACCTGCCATCATCTCTCAATCAAAGAGAGATCTGGGGATTTTCAACGCCACAGGCACGGGCATAGCGGGCGAGTGTTTCAACTGTGGCTTTATCTGCGCGACGCTCGGTGCGTGACACTGCCGACGGGCTGACACCGAGCGCCTCCGCGACCTGAGCGCTGGTCATTCCGGCGCTTTCCCGCCATTTGGCTAACTGCTCGCGCAAGTGCTCTGCCCGAACTTCTGCCTCGTAATGTTCGCGAACAGCCGGATCAGATAAAATTTCTTTGCGGGCCGTCGTCCACGCAACTGATTTCTTACTCATCGTTTAACATCTCCTCTAAACGGTGCGCCGCTGCCGTCATGACTGCTGCTGGCGTTTTCTTTGTCTCTTTCACAAAAGCTTTCAGGATAAAAATACGTCTGCCTTTCTGGTAAACATACACCGCTCGCCCAATCTCATTGGCCTTCGCCCTGAGCTCAAAAAAACCCGACCCTAACGGTTTGGTATCCGGCTCTCTCAAATCAGTTCCACGGGCAGCCAGTTTATCTATTTGCCGGGCCAGCTTAGCCCGGAGCATCTCTGGCATTGCCTTAATTTCAGTGAGCGCGTCCTTGTGTATCGTTATCTCAAACATAGATCCTCCGTTGGAGTTAAGTTAACTCATGAGTTAACTTAACTCAAGGATCTATATTTCCTCAAACGGGGGAAATGAATCCAGTCGCTATCCTTGCGAAACAGCTCTGATCCGCGGAGCATCTGACACCGGCCCGGCACTCAGTGGTGCAGCATCTCCTCCACGACCTGTGAGTTCATCATCTGGTAAGGATAATAGGTCGGCCAGTTATCCATCTCCGCCAGCAGGGCTTGCTGAGAATCGTTGCCCATAAAGATATGGAAATGGGCAGATTTACGCGGCCCGATGGTGTGGTCGCTGAACTGCACATATTTGGGCGCTTTGCTGCCCGCGTCCTGGCATTCAAACAGGTAGCGCACCCCTTTTTTACCTGAGGCATAGGTCAGGATTTTGTGGCCCGCATACCGGTAGTGGCAGGCGCTGACCTGGTCGCCGATGTGGAACTCCATCACGCCATTTTCAATACCGATGGTATCGACGTCGGTGGCGTAGCCCTTGCGGTAATACGCTTTATACTCCTCTGCCGTTTTGCTGTGATCCTGCTGCGCTTTCTTCTGCCAGACCGGGTCCAGCTCCCCGCTTTGCAGCAGCGGATAAACCGACTGCCACAGGCCATCCCAGTCAGCGAGCGGACGATCTTTCACATCGCTGTCAGCAAAAACCCCTTCTGCCGCTTTCTGCTCCAGGGCCGACAACGGTTTTCCATGTGCATGCGTGCCGTGTGCCAGCGACGGCTGGCTGACTAACAGTGCGCCCAGTAGCCCAATCCATTTACCTGCATGATTCATCAAAGTCTGATACCCCGGTCAACGTTACAAAATGAAATGTTATGATATAACATTTCTAATCTCAACCGAAAGAGGCGAACGTCAGCATTAATTTTATTAATCGGTTAATGCCCTGCATCAGGCAATGAGCGCCTCCTGCGGCGGCAGATTCTGCATCCTCTGAAAGCACACTATCCGTATAGCAGGCGCGGGCTGGAATGCCGTTAAGCCAGACGGCACAAGGCATGAATAAGCGAAGCGATAATCCGGATTGAGAGATAAGTGCGCATTTCTGGCGGACAAAAAAGGCACAGTCGTCACAGTTAAATGCCCGATTTAACCTCAGTATTGTTCAGGTTGTTCTATATTTAGTGTCGTCGAAAGTAAAATAACAGCTGGAGCATGAATTAATGTCGAAAGAAACAGAGAAGAAACCCCTGAGCGAGCGCGCCCCCACCACCGGTCCGGAATCCTCAGAGCCGGGTCTGGGTTCACTGGCACCAAAAGATGGTTCGCATCAGCCCCCAGCCGAACCGACCCCGCCAGGTAAGCAACCCACCGCCCCCGGCAGCCTGAAAGCGCCTCAGACGCACAACGCCAAACTTGACCAGCTTGAAGCCAGCCGCAAAAACGGCACCGACCGCGCCCTCACCACCAACCAGGGCACACGCATCGCCAACGATCAAAACTCACTGCGTGCCGGTTCGCGCGGTCCGACGCTGCTGGAAGACTTTATTATGCGTGAGAAAATCACGCACTTTGACCATGAGCGTATCCCGGAACGTATCGTTCACGCCCGTGGCTCTGCCGCACACGGCTATTTTCAGCCTTACCGCTCCCTGAAAGATCTGACCAAAGCGCAGTTCCTCAGCGATCCCGAGCAGACCACGCCGGTTTTCGTGCGTTTCTCTACAGTTCAGGGCGGTGCCGGATCGGCTGATACCGTGCGTGACATTCGCGGTTTCGCCGCCAAGTTCTACACCGAAGAGGGTGTCTTTGACCTGGTGGGCAACAACACGCCGGTGTTCTTTATTCAGGATGCGCATAAATTCCCTGACTTTGTGCATGCCGTTAAGCCGGAACCGCATAACGAAATCCCGCAGGGCCAGAGCGCCCATGACACCTTCTGGGATTACGTCTCTCTGCAGCCGGAAACCATGCACAACGTTATCTGGGCGATGTCTGACCGGGGTATTCCGCGCAGCTATCGCACCATGGAAGGCTTTGGTATTCACACCTTCCGCCTGATTAACGCAGAAGGTAAAGCGACCTTTGTCCGTTTCCACTGGAAGCCGGTGGCCGGTAAAGCGTCGCTGCTGTGGGACGAGTCACAGAAACTGACCGGTCGCGATCCCGATTTCCATCGCCGCGATCTGTGGGAAGCCATTGAAGCGGGTGATTTCCCGGAATATGAACTGGGCCTGCAGCTGATCCCGGAAGAGGATGAGTTCAAATTTGACTTCGATATTCTGGATGCCACCAAGCTGATCCCGGAAGCGCTGGTGCCGGTTGAGATTGTCGGCAAGATGGTACTTAACCGTAACCCGGACAACTTCTTTGCTGAAACCGAGCAGGTCGCGTTCCACCCAGGCCATATCGTGCCGGGCCTCGATTTCTCCAACGATCCGCTGCTGCAGGGTCGTCTGTTCTCCTATACCGATACGCAGATCAGTCGTCTGGGCGGACCGAACTTCCATGAGATCCCGATCAACCGTCCGACCTGCCCGTACCATAACTTCCAGCGTCAGGGCATGCATCGTCAGGATATCGACACCAATCCGGCGAACTACGAGCCGAACTCGATCAACGATAACTGGCCGCGTGAAACCCCACCTGCTGCAGAAGGCGGCGGCTTCGAGAGCTATCAGGAGCGGATTGAGGGCCATAAAGTGCGCGAGCGCAGCCCCTCATTTGGTGAGTACTATGCGCAGCCGCGCCTGTTCTGGCTGAGCCAGACTGAAGTCGAGCAGCAGCACATCATTGGCGCCTACTCGTTTGAACTGAGTAAAGTGGCGCGTGCTTATATCCGTGAGCGTGTGGTGGATCATCTGGCACGCATCGATACTAAACTGGCGCAGGGCGTGGCGGATAACCTGGGACTCGCTCTGACGGATGAGCAGCTCAACATTCAGCCGCCTGCACCGGTGAATGGCCTGACTAAAGATGACAGCCTGAGCCTCTACGCCATTCCGGATGGCGAGATCAAAGGTCGCCAGGTCGCACTGCTGCTCAGCGATGGTGTGAAGGCGGCTGATGTGCTGGCGATTTTGCAGGCGCTGAAAGCGGTGGGTGTTCACGCCAAACTGCTGGCTCCGCATATGGGCCAGGTGCGCGCCGATGACGGTTCAGTGCTGCCGGTCGATGCGACGTTCGCCGGTCTGCCCTCTCTGACCTTTGATGCGGTGATGGTGCCGGATGGCAATATCGATGCCCTGCTGCTGAGCGGCGATGCCCGTTACTTCCTGCTGGAAGCCTACAAGCACCTCAAGGTGATTGGTCTGGTGGGCGAAGCGCGCCGCTTTAAAGCGCAGTTCGGTCTGGAAGATGCGGATCAGGAAGAAGGTATTGTGCAGGGCGACTCGGCGGAGAGCGCGCTGATGTCTGAGTTCACTCAGGCGATGAAAGCGCACCGCGTCTGGTCGCGCAGCCAGAAGGCACAGTCCGTCCCGGCCTGATGTCAGCGGCACGATGCCGCGTCACGAAATAAAAAACCGCCCCTGTGAACTGACCCCATAAAGTTGGACGGTTTATATCAGGCGGTTAACTGGCCTGGATTCGGTACTCTACCGGATTCAGGCTTTTTTGATAAAAAAATCAAAAATTAATGACATGTGAAGCATCACCTTCAAAAAAACGTATCACATTATCAAAAGCCGTTCTGAAATAGAGCGAATAGCTGGCCTTTTCAACGTATCCAAGATGTGGAGTGCAAAGAACATTTGGCATCTGTAAATAAGGATTGTGAGTGTTATACAAAGGTTCTTGTTCGTAAACATCCAGTGCAGCAAATCCAGGTCGTCCCTGTTTCAGAGCTTTATAAAGCGCGCCTTCACAAACCAATTCAGCACGACTGGTGTTCACGAATAAGGCATCTGTTTTCATCAGCGCGAGATCGGCTGAAGTAATATTCCCTTCTGTCGCAGCCACCAACCTCTGATGTACCGTTATGACATCGCTTGTTGCGAAAAACTGTTCACGGCTGGCAGGAACCACCCATCCGGCAGCGCGAGCCTCTTCTTGTGCTCGCAGACTTCCCCATACCTGCACCTGCATACCAAAAACGGCTGCAAATGAGGCGAGACGCTTACCTATTTTGCCATAGCCCAGAATACCTATAACCTGATTGTGGACGGCCGAACCTATCTCTGTTTGCCAGTGGCCCTCAGCCATCGCGTTCACCGACGAGACTAACTTCCTTCGGGATGCCATGATTAGCAACCAGGTTAATTCAGCAGGCGCAATCGGAGAGCCAATACCTTCAACAATGGCAACTCCCGCTCGGGTGCATGCATCAATGTCAACATTTCTCGCCAGCTTACCCGTCTGACTGATCAATTTAAGATGTGGGGTACGCCGTAGAAAAGCCTCATCAATGATGGTTCTTTCGCGGATCAGTATTAATGCTTCTGCACATGATAACTCCTGATCTGCCCGTAAATCTTTGCTGAGGTCTCCCAGCGCTGAGCAATGAAACTTGTCATTGTGCTGGAGGAAACCCAACTGCTGAGTGGCAAGCTGATAGTCATCTGGAATTACAATATGAATGGCCATTCAAAAACCTTCTTTTTCCTGAAGACTATTAGCTTACAGCAAGATCAGACTGCATCACACGACCGGTCCCAAAGGCTGGAAAGGTTGCTGATATTTAAAGTTTTAATGTTGAAATATCAGACTTCACGCAGGGCATGCTATATCCGCTTTTTAGCGCTATCGTCTTTCCCGAAACTCATCAGTTACCCCCGCAGCGTACCGATCACGATAGTGGCGCAGCGTGTTAGCCTGCGCCGCTGTTTAGCAATCAAACACCTTCCCGGTTGAGCTCAAATGCAGTGAACTCAACCGGACTATCCAATAACCATCAGCGCACGTCTGGCTAACGGCCATCCACTCAGAAGGTCTGCCAGTTATCGTTGTCCGCCAGGCGGGCAGGCTGAAGTTTTGGCACGGCAAGGGCTTTCGCCACCGGCGCAGCAGAGAACGCCACCTGCAGAGTGCCGGTTTTGAATACCGATACCGTTTTACGCAGGTAGCTCGCCTGCTCTTCCAGTGAGGCGGCAGCAGTCGCGGACTCCTCCACCAGCGCGGCGTTCTGCTGCGTCACACCATCCATTTCCGAGACCGCTTTGCAGACCTGCTCAATGCCACGGGTCTGTTCAGTCGAGGAGGCCGCGATCTCTTCGATCAGCTGCGTGACACGACTCACCGACGTCACGATGCTCTCCATCGCGACGCCCGCCTGAGAAGCATGACCGGCACCGGTTTTAATCCGCTCGGCTGAGCGGTCGATCAGTCCCCGGATCTCCTGCGCGGCGCTGGCGCTGCGCCCGGCCAGCGAGCGCACTTCACCCGCTACCACTGCAAATCCACGACCCTGCTCACCGGCACGCGCGGCTTCAACGGCGGCGTTCAGCGCCAGAATATTGGTCTGGAAGGCAATACTGTCGATAATGGCGATGATACCGGCAATCTGATTCGAGCTTTCGCTGATCTGATCCATGTTGGCGATGACCCGGGCGACAGTCTCACCGCCCTGCATGGCCGTGGCTGAAGCCTCTTTCGCTACCGTGGTCGCCTGCTGCGCATTGTCTGCATTGAGTTTCACCGTTGAGGTGAGCTGCTCCATACTGGCTGCGGTCTGTTCCAGCGCGGCAGCCTGCTGTTCGGTACGGGAAGAGAGATCGGTGCTGCCCGCAGAGATTTCCGCTGCACCGGTAAAGATAGAGCGGGTGGCGTCATCGACCGAGGTAATGGTCACCACCAGCGCATCACGCATCTGTTGCAGCTCCTGAATCAGCAGGCCCATCTCATTGCGGCCTTCATGCTGAATATCGGAGGTCAGATCGCCGCCTGAAATGGCGCGCATATGGCCGGTCAGCCTGCCCAGTGGGCCAATCAGCAATTTCTGCAGCCCAATCCAGACCGCGACCCCAATCACGCCGGTGATCAGGCCAATAGTCAGCAGCGCCCAGAGCGCATCCGTCAGGCTACGCTGGTTATGCTCCGAGGACGCTTTCATCAGCTGGATGTTCACTGCACGCCAGGCCTCATAGGCACTGTCGAGCTGGTCCTGCGCCGCCTGTGCTTCAAGGTTGCCGTAGCCCGCGTAGTTGCCCTGCTTCAGAAAGGTAATCGAGGCCAGCATGGTGTCACGCATCTGCTGGTAGGCGGTCTGCACCTGCGTCGCCTGGGCTTCACCCTGGCCCTCTTTGCGCGGCAGCGCCTGCCAGGCTTTGAAGTCCGCATCGGCAGCAGCAGCAGACTTTCCAGCCTGCTCCAGCAGCGCAGCCATAGCTGCCAGTGATTTTGGATCCTGCTGATTTTTCAGGAAACGGATTGCCACACGGTTGATAGTGACGCGGGTTTTGATCAGGGTTTTTACCGCGTCACTCAGGTGCTGCTGCTGCAGCGTAAGCTGCTCTGCCGCCACGAAGTTTTTGTCGGCTTTTGAGACGCCGTTGTAGAACAGGAATCCGGTCAGGGTCAGTAACGTCACAAAGACCACCAGAACAGCAGCGATACCGTGAGTGATTTTAATATTTTTAAGCATGTCCGCAGGCTCATATCAGAGGAGATAAAGCTGTTATCGGCCAGCGCGGCGTTTATCTGAGTGTTGCACCAGAGAAGGTAACAATCCGCAGGATGCCGGGTGCTGCCAGCGCACCGTTACGCAAAAAAAGCGGTGCGGCTCAGCCTGAACGCATTCGGCGCTTAACAACCGTCCCCGTGCTGTGGTTGAATTCGCCCCTTATCTTTTTTGCAAGTGGTTATCATGCATTACATTCAGAGTCTGATGAGTTTTATTGAGGGAAACAGGGTACTGTCGATCAGCTTCAGCCTGTTGCTGCTGATTATGGCCGGGATGGTCACTCACCTGATCTGCAAATTTTTCATCGTCAAAGTGATCAGGAAGGTCTTTTTCAGCAGCCACAAAAAGGGCGTGCCGCTGGATAAAGATGTCCGCCTCTCTCAGAAGCTGTCAAATTTTGTGCCGGTGATTGTGGTCTACAATTTCCTGCAGTTTATGCCGGGCCTGCCTGAAAATCTGAAAGTGGCGATTCAGACCATCTGCGGCATCCTGTTTTTTGTCTATCTGTCGATCTTCTTCAACGAAGTGCTGGAGATTGTTAACAACTCCTATTCGCGCAAATCAAAACGCAAGAATCACTCGATCAAAGGCTATATCCAGATCGGAAAAATTCTGGTGCATATTATCGCCGCGATCATGATTCTGGCGATTATGTCCAACAAGTCGCCGGCGATTATCATCTCCTCGCTGGGTGCGGTCGCCGCGGTGCTGATGCTGATCTTCCAGCATACGCTGCTGTCGCTGGTGGCGAATATTCAGCTCTCCTCTAACGATGTGCTGCAACTGGGCGACTGGATTGAGATGCCGGACAGAAATATCAGTGGTGAAGTGATCGATATTGCTCTGCATACCATCACCATCCGCAACTGGGACAACACCATTTCGCGCATCCCGACCAAGAACTTCCTGACCGAGACCTACACCAACTGGCAGGCGATGTTCTCCTCGGGCGCACGCCGCATCATGCGCAGCTTTTATCTTGACCAGAAGTCGATCACCTTTGTGAATCAGGAGATGCTGCAGGCGATGAGCCAGATCCGCCTCGCTGGCGAATCGATCACTGAGCTGCTGGATGGGCGTGATATCAATGCCGTGGGCGACCGCTGGTTTATGGAGAACGGCATCACCAATCTGATGGTGTTCCGTAAATACCTGACCGCCTGGCTGGCGCAGCGTGACGACATTCAGAAAGAGATGTATATCGTGGTGCGACCGCTGAAACCGTCGCCGGATGGATTGCCGGTGGAGATCTACTGCTTCACCTCCTCTATTTTCTGGGCCGATTACGAAAATACTCAGGCAGCGATTTTTGAGTATATCTACGCGATGGCCCGCCACTTTGAGCTGCAGATTTATCAGCATCCGGCAGGATCCGATTTTGCCCGTCTGGCTCAGCCGCGCCCCGACAGCCGGGACGCACAGCAGAGCGGCGGGCAGTAACCAGAATGCGCGGTGGCGATCTGCCGCCGCCGTAATTCACGTTTGTTCAGCGCATTAACTTTTACTCAGCGCATAATTCAGCACTTTGTCATTTTTCATCTGCACGGTCAGCGTCTGCCCTTCGGTGGTATTCAGGGTGCGCGCCTCGCTGTAGGTCCACTTCAGCAACCGCTGCCCGTCCGGGTAAGGTGTTTCACTGTCAGGCTGACCAAACAGCGCGATCAGCTGGGCTTTGGTGGTCTGACCGGCATGAATTTGCTGCAGATTACTGCTGTCCAGCCTGTGTCCGACCCGGTTAGAACAGGCGGAGACCAGCAACAACAACGCGGCTAACAGAACTCTTTTCCTCACGTAACATCCTTCTGAAGTGTTCAGCGCCGCAGGTCATCCGGAGCGACCTGCGCCATCGCGCATAAGCTTATAGCGAATCGGCGCCATCTGGCAGGCTTTTCTGCGCCTGGCTCCTGCTTTCGCCCCGCCGGATACAGATTCACAGCAATTAACGCAAATTAATGCCTCTCTACCCCCCGCCGCCCTGCGATTGCAACATCTTAGTCTATGATTACTCTCTGTATGCCGCGTGGAAGCGGTCTCACGGCCCGTTTTCCGCCACACCACGCTGAATACCAGTCCGGCTTTCTGACTGAAGAGACGCGCCAGCCCACCTGGCCTCCTGGTCTCGCTGATAGCTTTAAGATTTTTTGACGCTTGCGTCATCGACATCCTTTTCGTGCGGTGGCCACCATCGCGCATTTCCAGGCTAAATGAGGCAACTGAATGGAATCCAAATCTTTTTTTAAAAGTTGGGGCGCTGAACGGGTTGCCAGCGACGAGGTGCGTTTCCGCCTCTGGGCAACCGGTCAGCAACGCGTGACGCTGCGGCTCTCCGGTAAAGACATTGAGATGACGCCGCAGGCTGACGGCTGGTTTGAAACTCAGGTCGCTGGTGTGGCAGCCAATGCCGAATATGATTTTGTGCTGGCCGATGGTACAGCGGTGCCCGATCCCGCCGCCCGCGCTCAGAAAGCAGAGGTCAATGGCCCGTCGCTGGTGATCGATCCTGACGCTTATCAGTGGCAAAACACGAGCTGGAAGGGTCGTCCATGGCAGGAGTCGGTGGTCTATGAACTGCACATCGGCACCTTTACGCCTGAGGGCACCTTCCGGGCGGCGATTGAGAAGCTGCCAACGCTGGCTGAAACCGGCATTACCATGATTGAAGTGCTGCCGGTGTCGCAGTTCGGCGGTAATCGCGGCTGGGGCTACGATGGCGTGCTGCTCTATGCACCGCATGCCGCCTACGGTACACCCGATGATTTTAAAGCCTTTATTGACGCAGCACACGGCCACGGTCTGTCGGTAGTACTGGATATCGTGCTGAACCACTTCGGCCCGGAGGGCAACTATCTGCCGCTGCTCTCACCAGACTTCTTCCACAAAGAGCGCCAGACGCCGTGGGGCGCCGGTATCGCCTATGACGTTGATGCGGTGCGCCGCTATATCGTGGAAGCGCCGCTCTACTGGCTGCAGGAGTTTAATCTGGATGGCCTGCGCTTTGACGCCATCGATCAGATTGACGATCCCAGCGACAAGCATGTGCTGATTGACATTGCTGAGCACATCCGCGCCTCGATTACCGACCGCCCTATTCATCTCACCACCGAAGATTGCCGTAACGTCACCTTCCTGCATCCGCGTGACGAAAACGGGGACGCTCCGCTGTTTACTGGCGAATGGAACGATGACTTCCACAACGCCGTGCATGTGCTGGCAACCGGTGAAAGCCACGCCTATTACCAGGATTTCGCCGACCAGCCGGAACAGCGGGTAGCGCGGGCGCTGGCAGAAGGCTTTGTCTATCAGGGTGAAGTCTCGCCGCAGTCGGGCGAGCCACGCGGCGTGAAAAGCAGCAGCCAGCCGCCGGTCGCCTTTGTCGACTTCATCCAGAACCATGACCAGACGGGCAACCGTGCGCAGGGCGAAAGGCTCATCAGCCTGGCCGGCGCAGAGCGCACCCAGGTGCTGCTGGCGATGTTACTGGTCTCGCCTCATATTCCGCTGCTGTTTATGGGTGAAGAGTATGGCGAAACCCGGCCGTTCCTGTTCTTCACCGATTTCCACGGCGATCTGGCTAAAGCGGTGCGTGAAGGTCGCGCCAGAGAGTTTGAAGGCCATGCCGGTCACGGCGAAACCGTGCCGGATCCTAACGATGTCACCACCTTTGAACAGTCGAAGCTTAACTGGCAGCGAACAGACACGCCGGAAGGTCAGCAGTGGCTGGCGCTGACGCGTCAGCTGCTGGCCCTGCGTCAGCAACATATCGTGCCGCTGCTGCAGACCGCCGGTGGCGATGCAGGTCAGGTGGTGAAAACGGCGGAAGGTTTCCTCGCGGTGCGCTGGGACTTCCCGCAGGGCACGCTGTCACTGGCGCTGAACGTCGGCAACAGCACACAGCCGATCCCCGATCTGCCAGGCGAAACGCTGTTTGCCTGGCCGCAGGCCGCCAGCGAACTGATTCCCAACGCTATCGTGGTTCGCCTGGCTAAGAGAGAAGCAGAATGAATATTCCAACCGCAACGTACCGCATTCAGTTCCGCAACGGCATGACGTTTGACCGTGCGGCGGCGCTGGTGCCCTACCTGAAACAGCTGGGTATCAGCCATCTTTACGCGTCACCGATCTTCAGCGCTACTGCTGAATCGACCCACGGCTATGACGTGACCGACGTTAACCAGATCGAGCCGTCGATTGGCGGCCGTGAAGGATTTGATCGCATGGCTGCTGCGCTGAAAGCGGCCGGGCTGGGGCTGATCCTCGACATCGTGCCCAACCATATGGCCGCCTCGCTGGAGAACCCGTGGTGGCGCGACGTCATTGAGCATGGCGAACAGAGCCGCTATGCGCATTACTTCGATATCGACTGGTCACGCCGCCTGACGCTGCCGTTCCTCGGTGACACCTTTGAGGCGGTGCTGGCCAACGGCGAGATCAGCGTGAAGCGCGATCCGCAGACCGGCAAACCGGCGCTGGCCTACTTCGACAATTTCTATCCGCTGGCACCTGATACCTGGCAGGATCGGGAAGAAGCGGTGCTCGCCTTGCGCGACGCGGCAGAGATTGCTGAACTGCATGACCAGCAGCCGTGGCGGCTGATGTCGTGGCGCGATGCGCCCAACGATCTCTCCTACCGTCGCTTCTTTGAAGTGACCGGTCTGGCAGGCGTGCGCGTGGAAGACAAAACGGTCTTTGATGCCGCACATCAGCTGATCCTGGAACTGGTTCACAGCGGTGCGGTGCAGGGCTTACGCGTCGACCACGTGGATGGCCTGGCCGATCCGCACGGCTATCTGGAACAGTTACGCCAGGCTGCCGGTCCCGACTGCTATCTCACCGTGGAGAAAATCCTGGGTGACAATGAACAGCTGCCTGATGCATGGCCGGTTTCCGGCACCACCGGATATGAATTTATGGCCGCGCTCGCCAATCTGCTGGTCGACAGCGATCAACTGAGCGGACTGCGCAAAGCGTATCAGGCCGTCATCGGTAAAACCGTTGATATGAAAGCGGAGCTGCGCGCCGCCAAACTGCTGATGGCAAACCGCAATTTTGCCGGTGAATTTAACCGGTTACTGCAGCTGGCACTGAAGATTGCCGACGCAGAAGGCACGCCACAGCCGGAAGCGGAACTAAAGAATGCGCTGCGTGAACTGCTGGTGGCGTTCCCGGTCTATCGCACCTATGGTACGCCGCAGGGCCTGACCCCAGCCGACACCGCGCTGTTGCAACAGGTGGTCAGCGAGGTGAAAGCCAGTGCCCATGCGCCCGACAGCCAGGCGCTTGATTTCCTGACCCATATTCTGCGCGCAGAGGTTGCCGACTCCGCTCGCGACGATGCCACGCAATTCCGCACCCGCTTCCAGCAGCTGACCGGACCGCTGATGGCGAAATCGGTGGAAGATACCCTCTTCTTCCGTCAGCACATGGCGCTGGCGCTGAATGAAGTGGGCGCTGAACCGCTGGCGCGCCACTTCTCGCTGGATCAGTTTCACGCTGAAATGCAGGCGCGGCGCGAACATCAGCCCGATGCGCTGTCGGGCACCTCCACACACGACACCAAGCGCGGTGAAGATGCGCGTGCGCGACTCTATACCCTTACCGAAGCGCCGCAACGCTGGGCGGATTGCGTCAACCGCTGGCGGGAGATGAACCACGATCAGGTCGTACGCCTGAAAGATGGTCCGGCACCCGAACCGGCCGTGGAGTGGATGCTGTATGAAGCGCTGGCGGGCGTCTGGCCAACCACCCTGCAGCCGCAGGATGCGGAAGGTCTGGCGGCGCTGGAAGCCCGCTTTGTGGTCTATGTGGAAAAAGCGCTGCGTGAAGCCAAGCTGCGTACCGACTGGGCCGACAACAACGACGCCTATGAGGAGGCAGTGCTGGACTATGCCCGTCACCTGCTTGCGCCCGCCAGCAGCACCTTCCTCAATGATTTCTGCCAGTCGCTGCAACCCTTTATGCGTGCCGGTCTGGTCAACAGTCTGACCCAGACTGTGGTGAAGCTTACGGCGCCTGGCGTACCCGATATTTATCAGGGCAGCGAGGCGCTGGACTTCAGCCTGGTCGATCCCGATAACCGCCGCGAACCCGATTTCGACGCGCTGGCGGCGATGCTTAACGCGCCACAGCACGACGGCAGCGAGGCGCACTGGCTGCGCGGTCAGGTCAATCAGCAGGCGATTGTGAAGCTGCTGACGCTGCGTCAGCAGCAGCCTGCCCTGTTCCGCCACGGTGACTATCTGGCACTGTCGGCAGAGGGCGAGCAGCAGAATAATGTGCTGGCCTTTGCCCGCACCGGACAGGATCAGGCGGTGATAGTGGTTGTGTCACGCCGGGTCTTTAACCAGTTGCCGGCGAATCTCGACCAGCCGCCCGCTGCGCGCTGGGCTGACACGGTCATTGCGCTGCCCACCGCACTGGGCCAGCGCCGCTACCAGGATGTGCTGACCGGTAAAACGGTGGCTGCGGGCGACCAGTTGCCGCTTACCGGGCTGGCATCGCAGTGGTGTGCCGTGCTGGTGGCACAGTGAATTCCGGAAAGAACTTTTTTTATTACGCGTCAATCTGTTCATTGAATAACGAGGCATAAATGTCAAACAGTCAGCGTTTTGAAATTACGGCGGGATACAGCCATTTACTGGGGGCCAACTTTGATGGTCAGGGCGTGAACTTCGCCCTGTTCAGCGCCCACGCCGAGCGGGTTGAACTCTGTCTGTACGATCCCAGCGGTAAAACGGAAATTGCCCGTCTGGAGCTGCCGGAATATACCCATGAAGTATGGCACGGCTATATTCCGGGCCTGCAGCCCGGCGCGCTCTATGGCTATCGCGTTTATGGCCCTTATGACCCGGAAAATGGTCATCGCTTTAACCCGAACAAGCTGCTGCTCGATCCCTACGCCCGTGAACTGGCGGGAGACATCGCGTGGAACGAGGCGCACTTCGCTTACGATCTCTATCATGACGATAAAGATCTGACCTTCGACAGCCGCGACAGCGCGCCGTTTACGCCAAAGTGCCGGGTGATCGATCCCAACGAATTCGACTGGCAGGATAAAAACCGCCCGAATGTGCCGTGGCCGAAAACCGTCATCTATGAAACCCACGTTAAGGGCTTCACGCAGCTCAACACCGCCCTGCCACCTGAAATGCGTGGCACCTTTGACGGCATGAGCCACAAATCGACTGTGGACTACATCAAAAGCCTGGGCATTACCTCGGTCGAACTGCTGCCGGTACACTGGTTCCCGGATGACCAGCACCTGCTGGATAAAGGGCTGAAAAACTTCTGGGGATATAACACGCTGAACTTCTTTGCCCCCGCCACCCGCTACTTCGGGCCGCGCGGCATTCAGGGCTTCCGTGACATGGTGCGAGCCTTCCATGATGCCGGTATTGAGGTGATCCTCGACGTGGTTTACAACCACACCGCCGAGGGGAATGAGCTGGGGCCAACGCTGTCGTTTAAAGGCATCGATAACTTCTCCTATTACCGTACGTTGCCAGACCAGCATCGCTATTACATCAACGACACCGGTACCGGTAACACCGTCAACACCTCGCATCCGCGTGTGCTGCAGATGGTGCTCGATTCGCTGCGTTACTGGTCAGAATCAATGCATATCGACGGCTTCCGTTTCGATCTGGGTACCATTCTCGGTCGCGAGCCTGATGGTTTTGACCCGCGCGGCGGCTTCTTCGATGCCATCATGCAGGACCCGGTCCTGTCGCAGAAAAAGCTGATTGGTGAACCCTGGGATATCGGTCCGGGCGGCTATCAGGTGGGCAGCTTCCCGCCAGGCTGGGCAGAATGGAACGATCAGTATCGCGATACGGTGCGTGACTACTGGAAAGGCAACAACGTCTCCACAGACTTTGCCGCCCGCCTGCTGGGTTCCGGCGATCTCTACGATCAGCACGGTCGTCGTCCATGGGCCAGCGTCAACTTTATCACCGCGCACGATGGCTTCACCCTCAACGATCTGGTGTCGTACAACGACAAACATAACGCGGAGAATGGCGAAGACAACAACGACGGTCACAACGACAACCGCTCTTACAACTACGGAGTTGAAGGCCCGACCGATGATGAAGGCATCAACGCGGTGCGCGAGCGTCAGAAGCGCAACTTCCTCGCCACGCTGATCTTCTCACACGGTACGCCAATGCTGCTGGCGGGCGACGAGTTTGGCCGCAGCCAGATGGGCAACAACAATGGCTACTGCCAGGACAGCGAAATCTCCTGGGTACACTGGGATAACCTGCCGGAATCTGCCGAGGCGCTGCGCGAGTTCACCCGCCAGATCCTGACGTTACGTGCTCAGCAGCCGTTACTGCGCCGTGAAAACTGGCGTGATGGCATGGATATCAAATGGTTTAACGCCGGTGGCGGCTTCCAGCAGGCTGAGCAGTGGGACGAAGGCTCAACGCTGGGGGTTTATATCGGCCGACCGGACCTCCAGACCGAGGAAGGCATCTGGCACGACGTCCTGATGCTGTTCAATCCGTTTGAAGGCAATGTACCGTTCCAGATCCCGCAGTTTGGTGAAGGCGGCTGGGTGCTGGAACTGACCACCAGCGACACCGCGAAGCGCGGTCTGGTGATCACCAAGGAGAAGGATTTCGAACTGGAAGGACGCAGCTTCGCCCTGTTCAGACGTCCATAGCCGCTGACCCGATTAAAAAGCAGTCATCTGGCGCAGCGCATTTCGCGCTGCGCTTGTGTTTCTGGCGATCGCTGCCAGGCTTAACCGGTTGTTAACAGTGAGAATTGATGCTGAAAAGGAGGCATAATGTCCAGATTTACGCAGAAAGTTGTGGTTGTGACAGGTGCCGGATCCGGCATTGGCGAAGCCAGCGCAAAACGCTTCGCTGAAGAGGGTGCATCAGTGGTGCTGGTGGGCCGTACCGCGCAGAAACTGGAAGAGACGCTGGCCGACATGACGCCAGGCGATCACCTGGTGGCTGCCTGCGACGTCTCAGAAGCCGCACAGGTTAAACAGCTGTCAGAAACCGTGCTGAAGAAGTATGGCCGTGTTGACGTACTGGTAAATAACGCCGGCGTCATCGTGCAGGGCCGCATCCATGAAGTCGACCTCGACGCATGGAAAACCCTGATGAAAACTAACCTTGATGGGGTTTTCCACGGCGTACACTATTTCATGCCTGCCCTGTTAAAGAGCAAAGGCAACGTGGTTAACATCTCTTCCGTTTCCGGTTTAGGCGGCGACTGGGGCATGAGCATCTACAACGCGGCTAAAGGGGCGATTACCAACTTCACCCGTGCGCTGGCGATGGACTACGGCGCAGATGGCGTACGAGTCAATGCAATCTGTCCCGGCTTTACCTTTACCGATCTGACCGAAGATGCCAAACAGGATCAGGCGCTGCTGGAGCGCTTTTACGACCGTATTCCACTGCGCCGGGCCGGTGAAGCGGATGATATCGCCCGTGCCATTCTCTTTATTGCCAGCGATGAAGCCAGTTATATTACCGGCGTTAATCTGCCGGTTGATGGCGGAATTACCGCTTCAAATGGCCAGCCTAAACAGGCTTAAATAAAGAACAGGGCAGCGTCTTTACGCTGCCTTTTTTTATTCTAACCGGCCCGCAGCATTAATTCCCTTTATTATCCTTCTGCCACAGCAGAACAATAACTGCCTGCATACAAATTAATGTTTTGGCGTATGGCGGGTTGGCGTTGCCGCGCGTGCCGGTTTAATTGCCGTGCTGCTGGTCGGGCAAATAAAAGTGCTCAGGCAGGCATTACAGAGTATGGCATTAGCGTGATGGACTTTCGCCACGGCCAGCGCCTGCTGGCGGGTATAAAGCGAACCAATAAAAACGCGTTTATCGTTCTTTGACAGATTAACGCAACCTTCTTTGTGTAAAATCCATCCACCCATGGGACGCGGGCACAGATAATAGTAGCTGGCTTTGAGCATGGTAGTCATCCTGATAGTTGCTGTATGTATCTTAAAAAACGAACCAAAATTCGTAAGAGGTTTTTTTTGTAATCTGAAGCTTTATTAAACTAACTGAGAATTATCCCTAAAACCACTTTATTGCGTGAGTCTGGCTGACTTTGAGAATATGCCCTTTTTCATTGCTTATGTCGCTTCAGGCATTCCACGCGCTGTAACGCCCTCACCCTCACTGTCGCCCCGCTTACATTTATACTGCTAATGCATCATTAAAAAAGCAAAAATCAAAACAACACCTTAAAAACAATACCTTATAAAATCAACCTGCGCGCCAGGGATGACGCGCTACTCAGATATGATTAGAGCAGAAGCTGAAAAATATCATCCCCGCAGGGGTATTTATGAGTATTGATAAACTGAACCTGAATAAGAGTGAAAGTGGTGCACAGCGTGCCTTTAAGCGGAACGCCAGCTCCCCTGGCATCAGGGATTTATCAATACCAGCGGGCGTAATTAACAGCGACCGGCTTGAAAAAGTAAAACGATCGGTTTACTTTTAAAGCATGAAAAAGAGAAACGATATCATCCAGGCCGCCGAGCGGCTCTTCTACACCCACGGTTTCCACGCCACCAGCACCGACAATATCTGTCGCGAAGCGGGCGTCTCTACCCGCACGCTTTATCATCACTTCGCCTCACGCGAAGCGCTGACCGCAGCGGTACTCGACGCGCGCGAGCAGCGCTTTATGGCCGATCTGCTGCCACCGCAACAGCCTGATGCGATAGCGCATCTGTTCAGGGTGCTGGGCGAGTGGACGGCAGCGAACGGTGCCCGTGGCTGCTTCTTTCTTAAAGCCTGGGGAGAGTATGCCGAGCGGGACAGCGAACTGGCCGCTCAGGCGCTGGCCTTCCGGACCACGATGCGGGCTTATATCACCCTTTGTGTGACGCATCTGCGCGGTGCTGAAAATAAGTCGCTGAGTGATGCTATCTGGATACTCTTTGAGGGTGCCATTACCACGGCGCTGATTACCGGTCCCGCCGCTGCTCAACAGGCGGCGCAGGTCGTCAGTCAGTTACTTCAGAACAGGGCGACAGGATGAGATCGCCCATCGCGCTGGCGCTGACCGGCTTCAGCCTGATCGCCGTGACCTATGGCATGGCGCGCTTCTCATGGGGATTGATGCTGCCCGCTATCTCAGCGGAGATCCCCTTCAGCCCTCAGCAGGCGGGTATGCTGTCAGCCTGCAGCTTTGTGGCATATTGCCTCACTATTCTTACCGCAGCCGCGCTGGCAGATCGCTATGGCACCCGGCTGACGGCGCTGCTGGCCTCACTCAGTGCGACGGCGGGTCTGCTGCTGCTCGCCTGTGCCTCATCAACGCTGCTGCTGGCGGCCGGACTCTTTATTGCCGGATTGAGTGCCGGTCTGGCTTCACCTGCTCTGGCGGCGGCGGTCAGCGATCGAATTCCTGCTGCAGGTCAGCCGCGCATCAATACCCTGATCAATGCCGGCACCAGCGCGGGCATTATCCTGACGGTGGTCATCCTGAGCGTTCTGCCCGGCGGCTGGCGTGCCACCTGTCTGCTGTTCGCTCTGCTGTCGCTGGCCTGTGTGCTGCCGGTGATGCGCGTGTTATCGGGTCACGCCGCCAGTCGTCCCACCAGAGTGCGTCACTGGCACCAGCGGCTGTATCGCCGCTCCATGCATCGGCTGATGAGTATTGCGCTGATTTCGGGTCTGGTCAGTGCAGCCTGGTGGAGCTTTGGGTCAGCGCTGCTGCGACAGCATGTCGGTGTGGATGAAGAGACCGCCCGCTTACTCTGGCTGATTGCCGGAGGCGCAGGCATCGTGGGTGCGGCAACCGGCCCGGTCGCTGCCCGTATCGGGCTGAAGGGTGTATACCGGCTCTCACTGTGCGGGATGGCAGTGCCACTGCTGGTGCTGGCCTGGAGTCGGGGCGAATCCACCGGCTTAGCGATCGCGGTTGCCTGCTGTGGCGCAGGTTACGTCACGCTATCGGGCGTGCTGCTGGTGTGGGGCGCACGCGCCACTGCTGAAGATCCGGCGACCGGCGTCGGCATCCTGTTCTTTATGCTGGCGGTGGGCCAGGTAGCGGGATCGCTGCTGTTTGGTCAGCTCTACGCCTCTTTGGGAGCCAGTACGGCATTAACGCTGTTTGCGTTCAGCGCCCTGCTGCTGCTGCTGTTTATTGCACCCGCGCAGAACAGCAGCGAGTCGGGTAAATAAGCAGGCGTAAACGAATGGGTTGGCAGAAAACAGGGAAGTTAGAAATAGCGTCGATGCTATTTACCAGACAGCGCCAATATTATCGCCCGGTTAATGAGAAACTATTACACAGGTGTTATGGCTGAAGCGATAAACTCATCGCGGCGTCCGTTCAGATCGCGCGGATATTTTTAATGCGTGGATTTATTTTCTGCTGAAGCAAATCTTCTTCGGGCCCCAGATAATAAGGCACAGCACACTGCTTACCATCTTTGGTAAAAATAATCTGGTTATCATGCAGGAATAACGCAGTAAAATGGCCCAGTACCACACCATTTAATTCAAAGCAGTGATTTCTTGCTGCACGCAGCCCCTGCTTACTATTCAGAAAATCAACAAATCGCATCACGCTGCGCCTCCAGTTAATAAATCAACCCCATCAGAACCGCGAAGATAATAGCCTTAACGCCGGCCCGGATCATCCGGCTGACGCTGTTTTCAGAATAGGCTTAATTACCATTCAGTAGTGGCACTAAACCGACGTGATTTTTTATCTGCTTCCTGCCAGGAATAATCCTGGCGAACGACGCACTCATAAAATTTCATGAGCGCGTAATATTTATATTGCGCCCTCACATCGCCCGCTATACCGTTGTTTTTCCACCAGGTGCAGACTTTCGGGGCAAAACCGCATAATGGAAATTTTTGAGGCAGATGAACGCCACATCATGGCGATTCAGCAGATCTACGCCTGGCATGTCCTTAACGGCACCGGCTCATTTGAGACAGTGCCGCCCGACGCGGCAGAGATTGGCGAGCGGATGCGGAAGATTCAGCAGGCGGGCCTGCCGTGGTTTATCGCTGTCAGCGACGGAGAAGTACGTGGGTTCTGCTATCTGACGCCTTATCGCCCGCGCCATGCCTACCGGCATACGCTGGAGGACTCAATTTATATCGATCCCGGATTTCAGAAGCGCGGAGCCGGTTCGCGCCTGTTAAACCATGTAATCCGCTGGGCTGAGCAGGCAGGGTTCCGCCAGTTGATCGCCAACGTCGGCGACAGCGAGAACCAGGGCTCGATTGCCGTACATCGCGCCGCAGGCTTTGAGATGACAGGCATCCTGCGCTCGGTGGGTTTCAAACAGGGTCGCTGGCTGGATACCGTTTTTATGCAGCGCTCTCTGGGAACGGGCGATACCACGCTGCCGGTTGATTAAAACAGAGTCAGAGTGAGAAAGACGTACTGGCCCTCGTTTTCCCCGGAAGAAGCTTCTGGTAAGGTGCCATAACAAAAAATAAAAAATTCCGGAAACCTTTATGTTGTCGACAATCATCTATCGCAGCCACATTACTGAACATGTGCCGCTTGAGATCCTGAATGGTTTGGCGCGGAAAGCGAATAAAATCAATAAATCCTCCAGCGTCACCGGAATTTTATTATTCAATGGCACGCATTTTTTCCAGCTGCTGGAAGGCCCCGAGGCGGCGGTCAATGCAGTTTACAGCCGGATTTGCCAGGATCCACGCCACCATAATCTGGTCGAACTGCTGCGCGATTACGCCCCGGCACGCCGTTTTGGCCACGTCGGTATGGAGCTGTTCGATCTGCGGCTGCATGATAAAGAGACGGTACTGGAGGCGGTACTGGCAAAGTGCACCACAAAGTATCAGCTGACCTATGCCGATCGCGCACTGCAGTTCCTGCGCACCTTTGTCGAAGCGCGGGAAAAAGAGAACTATTTTGAGATCCCGGCCGCCAGCGGCTGGACGTTTATCTGTGACGAGTCAGAACAGCGTGAAGGCAACGCATCGCTGGTGGCTGCGGATGAGGTCAGCTTTGCTTTTCAGCCGATCGTTGACCCCTTCGCCTGCGAAATCGTCTCGCTGGAAGCGCTGCTGCGCGGCCCGCAGGGAGAATCGCCGCTCGACTATTTTGCCCGACTGTCACGTGAGCAGCTCTATCAGCTCGATCTGAGGTCGAAAAAGATCGCCTTCGCCCAGGCGAAGCAGCTGGGGATTGAGGGCATGACTCTGTCGATCAATCTGCTGCCGATGACGCTGGTGGAAGTGCCCGACGCCGTCCCGTTTTTGCTGGATGAGATTGCTGCGCAGGGACTGGTGCCAGAGCAGATCATGGTTGAATTCACCGAGAATGAAATTATCTCGCAGCCTGAGGCCTTTGAAGCCGCCATCAGGCAGCTGAAGGCGGCCGGCATCAGCCTGGCGCTGGATGATTTCGGTGCCGGTTTTGCCGGCCTGTCGCTGCTGACGCGTATTCAGCCTGACAAGATTAAAATCGACCGAACCATCATCGCTGATGTGCATAAAAGTGGGCCGAAGCAGGCGATCATTCATGCCATTCTGAAATGCTGCTCCTCGCTGGAGATCGGTGTTATCGCCGAGGGTATTGAACAGCCGGAAGAGTGGATGTGGCTTGAAGCGGCAGGCGTGACCCAGTTTCAGGGCTTTCTGTTCTCAAAACCTGTACTCAATGGCGTTGCGGCCGTAGCCTGGCCGGAGCTGATCTGACCGCCTCTGCTATTTGGATGAATTTGCGATTTCCTGCCTTGCTGGATCACCCGGCGGCTGCTAAATAATTAACAGCCTCGGGGGATCATCTTTCTGTCATCTTCCCGCGGCAGAGTCAGTCATTACCCAGTCAGTGATTAAATGTTTAGCAGTCAGATGTTCAGTGTTTAGGCCAGCGCTACGCGCCATGCGTGCGACGTGACTCCAGGGACAGCATTTGAGGAACTGAATGAAGCAAATCATCCGCGGTGATAAAGAACCCTCCCATATTCTCGCAGCGACTCGTGCGCTTGAAGCGCACTACTCCCGCTACGGAGAAGGTAATAAGTACCATCCCGTTATCTATTCCATCGCCTACCGCAGCCGGTTTTATCAGGTTGAGGTGATTACCCGACGTGAAACCATGGTTGCCTCGGTGATTACTGGCGTTCGCAACCTGACGCATCTCTCCGGCGCCGCCTGACGGCCACCTGTAATCCTGCGGGGGCAGATTGCCCCCGACTCCCCGCTTAGCGTCGGTAGAGTGAATTCGCCGGAAAGATTGCGCCAATCACGCTTTTTTCCCGTGCGCCCGTCACCGCAGGCAGATTGCCCGGCAGGCCGGAGAGCGTGCGGAAAGCCAGCCAGGCAAACGCCAGCGCCTCCATATCGTCACCACTGACACCCGCCGCATCGGTAGTCGTTACTTCCGTTCCCGGAAGATGCGCTGCCAGTCGTGCCATCAGCAGCGGATTGCGGCTGCCGCCGCCACACACCAGCAGACGGTCGCAGCCATCATTGAGTAACACCTGCTGCGTGATGGTGATGGCGGTCAGCTCGACCAGCGTAGCCTGCACGTCCTGCGCAGCCAGACCCGGGAAATAGCGCAGATGCTGCTCCAGCCAGCTGAGGTTGAAATGTTCGCGCCCGGTGCTTTTCGGCGGCGGCAACGCAAACCAGGGCTCACGTAGCAGCGCCTCCAGCAGTGCCGGAATCACCGACCCGCTGCGCGCCCACTGCGCATCTTTGTCATACGGCTGAGCCTGATTACGCCAGATCCAGGCGTCCAGCAGCATATTGCCGGGGCCGGTATCGAAGCCGCGCACCGGCTGACCTGGGATCAGCAGCGAGAGATTGGCGATGCCGCCAATATTCAGCACCATGCGGCGTTCCGTAGCATCCATCAGCAGCGCCTGATGAAAGGCAGGCACCAGCGGCGCGCCCTGCCCGCCCAGCGCCATATCACGGCGGCGGAAATCCCCTACCACGGTGATGCCGGTGGCCGCCACGATCTGATTATGATCGCCAATCTGCAGCGTATTGGGTGCGTCACTCTGCGGCTCATGCCAGACGGTCTGACCATGACAGCCAATCGCCGTGATATCGCTGGCTTCAAGCGATTCGCGCTTCATTAATGTCACTACCGCTTCAGCAAACAGCTGGCCGAGGCGGGTATCAAGCTGGCCGAGCTGCGACAGCGTCAGGGACTGTCCCTGACATATCGCCAGAATCGCCTGACGCAGTTCTGGTGGCATCGGATGGCAGTAGCTGGCCTGCTGCGCCACCATATTTTCATCAATGGCAGCCAGCACCACATCCACTCCATCCAGGCTGGTGCCTGACATTACCCCAATATAGCGTCCTGATTTCATAGCCATTCCTTACTTCCGGCCGGAAGTGCAATTCATCTGCGGTTAGCCTGACAAATAATGATCGCTAATTCTATGATTAAATTCTTTTTATCCAATCGTGCTGACTGATAACGTAATGGGACTATTTTTAGTCCACGATTGAATTATTGTTGATCCTGCATAGTCTATGCTTCGTCCAGCCGTGTTTTATTCGGACAGGGATTAATTTGCCAGGTTTGTGTCTTATACTGTGAGCAGGATACAGCGTTAAACGTGGCACCTTCTCGACTAAAGGAGTTTCAAATGATTAAGCGTGTAATTGTGGTCGCTCTGGCCGGTGTGATGCTGGCAGGTTGTAGCAATACCAGTACGCTGTCGGGTGATACCTACAGTGCCAGTGAAGCTAAGCAGGTGCAGAGCGTTTCGTACGGTACCTTAGTCTCAGTACGTCCGGTGAAAATCCAGGGCGGCGATGAGAGCAATGTCATCGGTGCTATCGGTGGTGCGGTGCTGGGTGGCTTCCTGGGTAACACCATTGGCGGCGGCAGCGGACGTAGCCTGGCGACAGCCGGTGGTGCGGTTCTGGGTGGCGTAGCAGGCCAGGGCGTACAGGGCGCAGTCAATAAAACCGATGGCGTTGAGCTGGAAATCCGTAAGGATGATGGCAACACCATCATGGTGGTTCAGAAACAGGCCGCCACGCGTTACTCTGTTGGCCAGCGTGTTGTGATGGCATCCAACGGCAGCCAGGTGACGGTTTCACCTCGCTAATGAAGCTAAACAAAAAACCGACGCCTGGGCGTCGGTTTTTTTATTTCTCTTTATGCTGAAGTTCGAGAATGTTTTTTTCAAGCCGGGCGATCAGCGTCACCATCTGACTGATCTCTTCCCGACTGATGCCGGACAAAATGTCATCCCGCGTCTCATCAATCACACTCTCAACCTGTTCGATTATCGGCTCGGCCTGCTGCGTCAGCTTAATGCGCTTGGCACGACGATCGTTGGCGCAGGTCGAACGGGTGATTAATCCTTTCTCTTCCAGCTGATCCAGCGTGCGCACCAGCGAAGGCTGTTCAATACCAATCGCCTTGGCTAACTGAATCTGGGACTGTTCGGGCGGCAGTTGATGAATATTGTGCAACGTCACCCAGTGAGTCTGAGTCAGCTCAAGCGGCTTCAGCCGCTGATCAATCAACGCGCGCCAGATGCGCACCAGGCGAGATAAATCCGTTCCGAGGGGCGTATCCATTTCATCTCCTTATAATTAGCTTGCTAGCTATCAAGCCAGATTTTACACTATTCTGCGAGTTTACAGGACAAATTACAAATCCCGGACCAGGCCACGATAACGTGGCAGCGCTTTCAGTCTGACGTTTGGGTTAACGAAGGATGTTATCACGTGCTCACTCCTGCTTTTTCAGGTGCGAATCCGCTGACCGATCTGGTGGTGGGCGCCTCACTGTTTTTCCCGCCGATATTCAAAGCGGTGATCGTCGGCTTCTTTTTCTGGCTGCTGATCCACCCTCTGGTGCGTGGCTGGATCTACTCCGGCGATGTCTGGCATCCCACCCTGTTTGATCTCTCCCTGTTTGTGCTGTGCGTTACCGCCGCACTCTGGCTCATCGGTCACGGATAATCGATATGAAATTTAACGCGGTAAAATACTTCTCCACGCTGATCGTGTTTGCCCTGGCGCTGCTGGCCGCTGGCTGGCTCTGGAACTACTACATGCAGTCGCCCTGGACCCGTGACGGGAAAGTACGGGCAGAGCTGGTGGATATCACGCCTCAGGTGTCGGGACGAATTACGCAACTGAAGGTCAAAGACAATCAGTTTGTGCATCAGGGCCAGCAGCTGTTAACGCTGGACCCGGTGCCGTGGCAGATCGCGCTCGACAATGCCGCCGCCCAGCTCAGCAAAGCGCAGGCGGATCTCGCGAAAGCGCAGCATGAATTTAACCGTCGCAGCAGCCTGCCGCGCAACATCATCTCTGCAGAGGACCTTGATGCCGCGCGATTAAGCGCCGGCGCGGCGGCCGCCAGCACCAAAGCGGCACAGGCGGAGTGGGAACGGGCGCGCTGGAATCTGCAGCAGACGACGCTGACCGCACCGGCGGATGGCTGGATCACCAATCTGACGCTGCGTCCCGGCAACTATGCCACCGCGGGTTCGCCTCTGTTTGCCCTGGTCGACAGCCACTCTTACTACGTAATGGGCTACTTCGAAGAGACCAAACTGCGCCATATTCACCCAGGCGCAGCGGCCCAGGTGGTGCTCTACAGCAATGGCATGCGGCTGCAGGGTCAGGTGGATAGCATTGGCCGCGCCATCTATGACCAAAGCATTGAGACCGACAGCGGCCTGGTGCCCGATATCAAACCCAACGTGCCCTGGGTGCGGCTGGCGCAGCGGGTGCCGGTGCGTATTCGTCTCGACCCGCTCCCTGCCGATGCAGACCTGGTGGCGGGAACCAGCTGCACCATCACCATCCAGCCATGAATTTTCAGTGGCTGGCCTGGGATCAACTTCCCTGGATTAAGGCGAACGCCGGCCAGTGGCGTTATGCGTTGCGTAACGCTATTGCGATGTGCCTGGCGCTGAGCATCGCCTACGGACTGGATCTGGATGAGCCCTACTGGGCAATGACCTCTGCCGCCGTGATTAGCTTTCCCACTGTCGGCGGCGCGATCAGTAAAAGTCTGGGGCGAATTGTTGGCAGTCTGATGGGGGCCAGCGCCGCGCTGCTGATCGCCGGACATACGCTTAATGAGCCGTGGCTGTTTACCTTTGCCATTGCCGGCTGGCTGGCGCTCTGTACCGGCATAGCGAATCACTACCAGAATAACGTTGCCTACGCCTTTTCGCTGGCGGGCTACACCGCCGCCATCATCGCCTTTAGCAGCGTTAACATCACCGATATCACCTCGCTATGGACCATCGCTCAGGCACGGGTCTGCGAGGTGATCTCCGGCATTCTCTGCGCCGGATTGATGATGATGGTACTGCCGAGTACCTCCGATGGTGAGACGCTGATTACCTCACTGAAACAGATGCATGCCCGGTTGCTGGAACATGCGGTGTTACTGCTGCAGCCCTCAGCCAGCGAGACCATCCGGACCGCGCATGAAAATGTCATCAGCCAGATTCTGACCATGAATCTGCTGCGGATTCAGGCGTTCTGGAGCCACTACCGCTTTCGCCGACAGAACAACGTGCTGAACTATGTGCTGCACCAGCAGCTGCGACTCACCAGCGTGCTCTCCAGCCTGCGACGCATGCTGCTGAACTGGCCCGACGCGCCTGAGGCGCTGTTTGAGGCGCTGCAACAACTGATGGCGGAGCTGGCGAAACCGGCGTGTGATAAATATCGTCTGGCACAAATCCTGCGCAGCGTGACCCCGGCAGCGGATGGCGACTACCGGCAGCGCGCTTTTTGTCAGCGGCTGCGCTACTTCTGCTGGATGTACCTCAACGTGCAGCGCTGGATCCGCCTGCTGGATCGCGCCGATGCCGACACCCGCTTTCAGCCACCGCCGGTTCCGGCGCTGGCGCGCGACAGTGACAGCGCCGAGGCGGGCTGGAGCGCCCTGCGTACCTTCAGCGTTATCGTGCTGGGCTGCGCCTTCTGGATCAATACGCAATGGTCTTCAGGTGCAGCCGCGCTCACCTTAACCGCCATAGCCTGTGTGCTCTACGCTTCTTCACCTTCACCTGGCGGCAGCGTCACGCTGCTGCTGAAGACCCTGCTGTGGCTGTTTGCGTTTAGTTTTGTGATGAAGTTTGGGCTGATGGTGCAGATCAGTCAGCTGTGGCAGTTTTTGCTGTTTCTGTTCCCGCTGCTGGTGACGCTGCAACTCTTTAAGCTGCAACAGAAACAGCGCGCCGGGATGTGGGGACAGTTCATCGTCTTTATGGGCTCGTTTATCGCGGTGACTAACCCGCCCACATGGGATTATCAGGACTTCTTTAACGATAACATCGCCAAAGTCTGCGGGGTGCTGCTCGCCTGGCTGGCGTTCCAGATTCTGCGACCCAGCTCCGATGCGCGGCGCAGCCGACGGCATATCCGGGCGCTGCGGCTGGCGTTTCTCGATCAGCTGCGGCAGCGGCCCCGGCTCAGTGAGAGCCGCTTCGAATCGCAGATTTACCACCGTATCAGCCAGCTCAGTCACAGCCGGGATGAGCAGGCTCGCGTCTGGCTACTGCGCTGGGGCGTGGTGCTGCTCAACTGCTCGCATATCGTCTGGCAGCTGCGTGAATGGCGCGCCGGTTCAGCCGCACTGATGGGGTTTCGCGATCACTGCCTGCAAGACTTACAGCAGATTATCAGCAGCCGCGGCGTGCGCCACAGCTCGCTGGATCGGATGCTGACGGAACTGGAGGAGACCATCACCGCGTTACTGGCACTGGAAAGCAATGAGGCCAGCGAACTGGCGGGGATTATCTGGCGGTTACGCTGTTCACTGGCACAGCTGAAGCAGGCGGTGCCGGAGTGATCACTGGCAATATTGCTGCTGTTGCCGGTTAAAATCATCCTGCAGCTGTTGCAGCGTTTTATGGCCTTCGAAGCGGGTTTTATCCATTTCGGTCATCGGTTCAATCACCAGCACTTTCTCATCGGGTGAGAAGATAAACCGGCGTGTCAGTTCGGTACCGGTAAAACTCTGACCATGAATGCCACCGCACACCATAGTCATGGTGCGGCGATAAATAGTGCTATCCGTGAAATTGGTTTCGGTGGCGCTGCGAAAGACCTGATCGCAACCCTGCGCTTCCAGCTTACGCACCATGTTGCGGCTCAGCCATTCACGACCCTTCGCGATCTTTTCACAGGTGATACGCATTGGGTTGGTATCGATGGTGCGCTGCAGTTCGCGTCCGGTTTCGGTGACCAGTTGCGTATCATTGGGTTTATCGCATCCCACCAGCAGCAGACACAGCAGTAATGCGCCCTTGAATTTCATTTTCCTGCTCCTTTCCCCATCACGCTTTCTTACCTGAATCAATATCATAGGGGGGAAATGTCAGGGATGGTACAACAATTCATAAACAGGCAGGAGAAAAGCGGGCGGCCATCGCCTGCCGCCCGGAAACTCAGATTACACCGCAGGCGTAGCGTGCCCCGCCACCGCCCAGCGGTTTAGGATGGTCGGCATGATTGTCACCGCCGACGTGCACCATCAGCGCTTTGCCTTTGATCTCTTTTAACGATTTCAGACGCGGCGCCAGCACCGGATAAGTGGCGCTGCCTTTGTCATCGACATAGACCGCGGGCAGGTCGCCCAGGTGCCCCTCTGCATAAGGCCCCAGATGTTTGCCGCTGTTGGCTGGATCAAGGTGACCACCCGCCGCACCGGCGGCGACCACTTTGCCTTCAGACTCGCCCGGTTCACAGCTGCCTTTAGCATGAACATGGAAACCATGAATGCCCGGCTGAAGGCCCTGCAGATCCGGCGTGAACTGCAGACCATACTGTGTCTCGTCAATCTTAACGGTGCCCAGCGATTTCCCAATCCCTTCAGCGGTAACCTGATGGATCGTAACCTGCTCGCTGGCAGCCTGTGCTGAGCCGCAGGCGATCAGTGCGAATAGGGCAACTGCTTTCATTTTCATGGTGACTCCATTTGCATACCAGGGTTTGAGATAAGTCTGGTCGCTATTGCACTATTTTGCCGGAGATTGACGCAGTTTTACGCTTCAGGGCACATCAAATCCCAGCGCCGCCTTGCGAATACGGAACCACTGCTGACGCGACAGGGATAAGTTCAGTGCTCCGGCGGCTTCGCTGACCCGCGCCGTTTTACCTGAGCCGATGATTGGCAGCGGGCGCGATGGCAGCATCAGTATCCAGGCATAGACCACCTGCTCAAGGCTGGTGGCACCGGTTTCCTGCCGCACGGCTTCCAGTTCGTCACGCAGCGGCTGGAAATGGGGATCGTTAAACAGGCGACCGCCACCCAGACAGGACCAGGCCATCGGACGAATACGCAGCTGCTGACACTGATCCAGCGAGCCATCCAGCAGCACACTTTGCTGCACGGGTGAGATCTCCAGCTGATTTGTCACCAGCGAGAACGGCAGACGGGATTGCAGCAGGGAAAACTGTGATGGTGTGAAGTTAGAGACGCCAAAATGCAGAACCTTGCCGCTGTGATGCAGCGCCATAAAGGCTTCGGCCACCTCGTCAGCCTCCATCAGCGGATCGGGACGATGGATCAGCAGCAGGTCGAGACGATCGGTGTGGATATGGCGCAGTGAGTTTTCAGCACTCTGCAGGATATGACGTTTGTCGGTAATGTAGTGGCCTATCTGATGCTCAGGCTGGGCGCGGGTGGCGATGCCGCACTTGGTGACAATCTGTAGCTGGTCGCGCAAGCCGGGTGCCAGTTTCAGTGCCTCGCCAAACGCCGCCTCACACTGGTAGTCACCGTAGATGTCCGCATGGTCAACGGTGGTGATGCCGAGCCTCACATGGTGCTCAATAAAGGCGACCCGTTCCTGTGGCGACATCCCCCACTCCATCAGACGCCAGTACCCCATGACCAGCGGTGAAAAATCGGGCCCCTGTGAAGCGATGGCTTGCGGTTCTAACATGACGATCTCCCTGTTGCGCGTTGGCTGAAATTAGCGTGTCAGAGAGTATAACGGAAAGCGCAAAGTCGTCAGAATAACTCCGGCTGTTGGGGCGCGTGTGGCTCCTCACCTTTCTGTTGCCGTTGCAGACGCTGACGCCGCTGCTGACAAAGACGAATGACCTCACGCTTTTGCGCATCGCTAAAGCGCAGCCAGTTGAACCGCTCATCGCGGCTGCGTAAACATCCCAGGCAGTAGCCGCGCGCATCCGTCTGGCAGATGCCGCGACAGGGGCTGGGAACCGGGAAAAACTCAAGCTGCTCGGCCACCACGCCTCCGGATTCACAGAATAAACAGTCCAGTAAAAAGCGTAGCCTGGTTGCGCAGGAAGTAAGCCCCACCCGGTCAGAATTATCCTGTTCTTTGACTCAGGAGTGAACACTCTGTGCCAAATAGAGAGGGTTGCGTTGCATTAGACCGACTGGTCTACTAATCTCACTGCCATGAATAAGACGCTACAACGCAACGAAACCCGCGAACACCTGCTCCAGACAGGTGAGCAACTCTGTCTGCAACGCGGCTTTACCGGAATGGGCCTCAGCGAACTGCTGACGCAGGCGGCGGTGCCGAAAGGCTCCTTCTACTACTACTTCCGTTCTAAAGAGGCGTTTGGCGTGGCGTTACTGGAGCGCTATTTTGCGCGTTTCCTGCAGGATGTGGCGTTGCAGCTTAACCAGACCGAAGGCACGCCGCGTGAGCGTCTGCTTAACCACTTTCGTGCTGCCGTTGATCTGTTTGTTCAGCAGGGCCACATCGTAGGCTGTCTGGGCGTCAAAGTCTCCGCGGAGGTGTGCGATCTCTCAGAGCCGATGCGTGATGCACTGCAGCAGGGTGCCGGAAAGATCACGGCACTCTACGCCCGGACCCTGATTGCCGCAGAGCAGCAGGAGTCGCTGAGCCTGCCGCAGCCCCCCGCGCAGATGGCGGAATTGCTGTCGCTGCTGTGGCTGGGTGCCAGCCTGCAGAGCAAAATTTCCCGCGAGGCGCAGCCACTGCGTCTGGCATTGAGTACCATCGAACAGTGGCTTGAACGCCGCTGATTTTTAAAAAACATGTTTGTAGACGACTGGTCTACTAATCAGGAGCTATTATGGCGAGTACCCAGCTGTTTCGTCCGCTAAAAGTCGGTGCAATTACCGTCCCAAACCGCGTATTTATGGCACCGCTGACCCGTCTGCGCAGCATTGAGCCAGGCGACATCCCTACCCCGATGATGGCTGAATATTATCGCCAGCGCGCCAGCGCCGGTTTGATCATCACCGAAGCGACCCAGATCTCTTTCCAGGCGAAAGGCTATGCCGGTGCGCCAGGCTTACATACTCAGCCACAGATTGCAGCGTGGAAAGCGATTAACGAAGGCGTGCATCAGGCTGGCGGTCACACCGCAGTACAGTTATGGCACACCGGTCGTATCTCACATAACAGCGTGCAGCCGGAAGGCAAAGCACCGGTTGCGCCATCGGCGATTGCCGCTGGCACCCGTACCTCACTGCGTGCTGAAGATGGCAGCGTCTATCGCGAAGATACCTCAACGCCGCGTGAGCTGACAGTGCCAGAGATTAAGCAGATTGTGGCAGATTTTGGCCAGGCTGCGGCCAACGCGCGTGAAGCGGACTTTGACCTGCTTGAGCTGCACTCGGCGCACGGTTACCTGATGCACCAGTTCCTGGCTCCTGGCTCAAACCAGCGTACTGATGAATATGGCGGCAGCATCGAAAAACGCGGTCGCTTTGCGCTGGAAGTGGTTGATGCGGTGATCGCTAACTGGTCAGCCGATCGCATTGGTATTCGCGTCTCACCTATCGGCAGCTTCCAGAATCTGGACAACGGCCCGGATGAAGAGGAAGCGGCGCTGTGGTATATCGGCGAGCTGGCAAAACGCAACATCGCCTATCTGCACCTCTCCGAGCCAGACTGGGCCGGCGGTCAGCCTTATACCGACGCTTTCCGTCAGAAAGTGCGTGATCTCTTCCCGGGTGCCATCATTGGTGCCGGTGCCTATACCGTTGAGAAAGCGGATGACCTGATTGGTCGCGGCCTGATCGATGCGGTTGCGTTTGGTCGCGATTACATTGCTAACCCGGATCTGGTTGAGCGTCTGCAGCAGGACGCCCCACTCAATCCACAGCGTCCGGAAAGCTTCTACGGCGGCGGCGCGGAAGGTTATATCGACTACCCAACGCTGTAACCGGTTCGGGCTGCCGTCCGGGATGATGACGGCAGCCATTATTCAATAGCGATTTTCATCGCTATACTTAGCGCCTGAGTCATCGGGCGATGGCGTTTTATTTAAAAGAGGATGTTATGCGTTTACTTCATACCATGCTGCGCGTTGGCGATCTGCAACGTTCAATCGATTTCTACACCCGTGTGCTGGGCATGCGCGTGTTGCGTCAGAGCGAAAACACCGAATACAAATATACCCTGGCATTTGTGGGCTACACCGACGAGAGCGAAGGTGCGGTGATCGAACTGACCTACAACTGGGGCGTCGATAAGTATGACCTCGGTGATGCCTATGGTCATATTGCGCTGGGCGTTGATGACGCAGCAGCGGCCTGCGAACGTATCCGCAAAGATGGCGGCAACGTGACGCGTGAAGCTGGCCCGGTTAAAGGCGGCTCCACCATTATTGCCTTTGTTGAAGATCCCGATGGTTACAAAATCGAGCTGATCGAAAACAAAGATGCCGGTAACGGCCTCGGCAACTAAACCTGCCTGTCAGCCTGCCCGATTGGGTGGGCTGAATCCCCTTCTCTGCGCTTCATCTGCTGCACCCGGCCCCGTTTTTTGCCATAATACGCGCTGCCCTTTTTCTGCAACGAGATCCTGATGTCTGAATCGAATTCCCCTAATGCACTCAATCAACGTTTCCGTGGCTTCTATCCGGTGGTGATCGACGTTGAAACCGCGGGTTTCAATGCGCAAACCGATGCGTTACTGGAGATTGCCGCTATCACGCTGAAAATGGATGAAGAGGGATGGATTCAGATTGACCAGACGCTGCATTTCAACGTCGAACCTTTTGTCGGGTCGCTGCTGCATCCCGAAGCCCTGGCCTTTACCGGTATCGATCCCAGCAATCCGCTGCGCGGCGCGGTCAGTGAATATGAGGCGCTGCACGCCATTTTCAAAATGGTGCGCAAGGGCATTAAAGACAGCGGCTGCAATCGCGCCATCATGGTGGCGCACAATGCCACCTTCGACCTGAACTTTATGTCAGCGGCGGCGGAACGAGCCAGCCTGAAGCGCAACCCGTTTCACCCGTTTGCCACCTTTGACACCGCGGCCCTGAGCGGGCTGGTTTTAGGGCAGACGGTGCTGGCGAAGGCCTGTATTGCGGCGGGCATGGAGTTTGACAGTACGCAGGCGCATTCTGCGCTCTATGACACTCAGCAGACGGCAACGCTATTCTGCGAGCTGGTGAACCGCTGGAAACGGTTAGGCGGCTGGCCACTGCCCTTCGCGGAAGGCGATGCAGAAGCCACGACATCCGCATAAGGGATGCCGCAATGAAAAAGGCCGACGTGATGTCGGCCTTTTTTTATTCTGCTTCTTTAAATTTTTCTGCAGTCTCTTTGATCAGCGTCTGCAGTTCACCACGTTGTAACATCTCAACGATGATGTCGCATCCACCGACCAGCTCGCCATCAACCCACAGCTGCGGGAAAGTTGGCCAGTTAGCGAATTTCGGCATCTCGGCACGAATGTCCGGGTTCTGCAGAATATCCACGTAAGCAAAACGCTCACCGCAGGCTGAGAGCGCCTGCACCGCCTGTGCAGAGAAACCGCAGCTTGGCAGTTTCGGGGAACCTTTCATGTACAGCAGGATCGGGTTTTCTGCGATCTGGCGCTGAATTTTTTCTACAGTACTCATAATTGCCTTCCTTAATTCGTCACATCGTGTTTGTTTATTGTAGCGACTTCGCAGCGTGACTGAAAACGAGATTTTGATCGCTGCCCGATTAAATCGCCATCATTGTTAAGTCCTGCTCCGGGACACCTGAATTCCTGATTATTAACAGCAGGTAACAGATTAATAATTCGTAATAATTTCGTTGATATAAGACGCTGAAAATGTTCATTTTCAGCACAATTGCGTGGGTTGCAAAGATTAATATTAAAAGGCATTACAGTTTTTAAAAGAACTGGACTAGAATGGCCTGGGCGCTGATCCTGGATCAGATTAATCTCAACTTTGTCGCGGTGCGTAGTGGCCCTGACAACTTAACTAATCAACGGACTATGCGTTTAATCATTACGTTTTTCATGCTGGCCTTTGCGCAACTGTTTTTCAACATCGCCGCTGCGTCGCCTCACGCACCGGTGAACGTCAGTACGCATAAAGCAGAGAAAAAGAGTGCGCGCGACGATGAGCGTCGCAAGCGTCGCCCGGTCAAAACGGTGACGAAAAAGACTCGCCTCAGCCCGGTTCAAAAACTAAAAACAAAAAAACTGAAAAAAGTCGAACTCACCGCAAAACAGACGCCTGCTAAAAAGACCTCGCTAAAAACCGCCCGTCTCAGTAAGAACAAAGAGAAAAAACGCTATGGTCATCAGCGCCTGCTGAAAACCGCTGAGGTCACCACCAGCGAGACCGGCACGATTAAGATGAGCAAATCTCACCGTCAGCGCTATCAGAAGGCCCGCGAAACCGCGATGACCAAGCTGATGGGTCAGTTGGGTAAACCCTATCAGTGGGGCGGCACCTCTCCCCATACCGGTTTCGATTGCAGCGGCCTGGTCTGGTACGCCTATAAAGATCTGGTGAAGTTTAAGATCCCACGTACCGCTAACGAGATGTACCACCTGCGTGACGCCGCGCCGATCAAGCGTGAGTCGCTGGAGAAAGGCGATCTGGTCTTCTTCCGTATCAATGGACGCGGTACTGCGGACCATGTTGGCGTTTACCTGGGTGATGGCAAGTTTATCCAGTCGCCACGCACCGGCAAAGATATTCAGATCAGCGCGTTAGGAGAAGATTACTGGCAGCGCCACTATATTGGTGCCCGTCGGGTGATGACGCCAAAAACCATACGCTGAGCAGCAGAACAACCAGAAGAGAGCCGGGATAATCCCGGCTTTTTTATTAGTGCAGAATAGCGGTAAAACTAAAGGCCACAATCATCAGCAGACAGCCCGCGGTGGTCATTAAAGCCAGTTTAAGATCGGTACTCATTGCTTGCTCCTTAGTCACACAATCAGTAGGGGTATCGCATTTTCCCACAGGGCCCGGTAAAAATCTCGTTTTATCCGTTCAGCCTTGTTAGAATCCCGCCTTTGTTGCGCAACGCGCGCAACCCTGATTCCGTTTGCGCACGTTTTCAGGCGCTTTTACGCCGCCAGCGGCCTGTTTCCTGGCCATGAAAGCTGCATTTTTGCGGAAAAAACCCTGAGCAGACGCAAACGTTTAACACTACGCTTATCATAGAGTTAGATAAGCACTGGAGTCCGATTTTCATGGCAACAATTAAAGATGTGGCGAAACGCGCTGGCGTCTCAACGACCACCGTTTCGCACGTCATCAATAAAACCCGCTTTGTGGCTGAAGAGACGCGCAACGCGGTCTGGCAGGCGATTAAAGAACTGCACTACTCGCCGAGCGCCGTGGCGCGCAGCCTGAAAGTGAACCACACCAAGACGCTGGGCCTGCTTGCCACCTCCAGCGAAGCGCCCTATTTCGCTGAAATTATCGAAGCGGTTGAAAATCACTGCTTTGACAAAGGCTATACGCTGATTCTGGGTAATGCGCATAACGATCTGCAAAAACAGCGCGCCTATCTCAGCATGATGGCGCAGAAACGCGTCGATGGGCTGCTGGTGATGTGCTCTGAATATCCGGACGATCTGCTGCAGATGCTGGAAGAGAACCGCAATATCCCGATGGTGGTGATGGACTGGGGCGAGTCGCGCGCCGACTTCACCGACACGGTACTGGATAATGCTTTCCAGGGCGGCTATCTGGCGGGACGCTATCTGATTGAACGCGGACACCGGGATATTGGTGCAATCCCCGGCCAGATGGAGCGTAACACCGGTGGCGGACGTCATGCCGGTTTCCTGAAGGCGATGGAAGAAGCGGGTATTCAGCCACGCGCCGAGTGGATTGTGCAGGGTGACTTTGAGCCGGAGTCAGGCTATCAGGCGATGCAGCAGATCCTGTCGCAGAAGCAGCGTCCGACGGCGGTGTTCTGTGGCGGTGACATCATGGCGATGGGCGCAATTTGCGCCGCCGACGAGATGGGTTTGCGCGTCCCCCAGGATATTTCGGTGATTGGCTATGACAATGTGCGCAACGCCCGTTATTTTGCACCGGCCCTGACCACAGTGCATCAGCCTAAAGCCCAGCTGGGTGAGAAAGCGCTGGAAATGCTGCTGGACCGCATTACCAGTAAGCGCGAAGTGTCACAAACGATTGAGGTCCATCCCACGCTGATTGAGCGCCGTTCCGTGGCCGATGGCCCGTTCCGCGACTATCGCCGTTAATGCTCGCTTAACCACTCCTGATTAAGCGTTTGCGCATCACCCAGATAGCTGAGCAACCAGCCTGTCGCCGGTGATGCGCGATCCTCTGCCCAGCTGACGCAGCATGGGCTATCCGGAAACGCCACCGGCAGCGTCAGTTCAGCCAGCTCGCCACTGTCGAGCAGTGGCCTGGCCAGATGACCCGGCACCATCGCCACACACAATCCCGCCTGCACGCACTCCAGCCCGGTTTGCCACTCCGGCACCACCAGCCTGCGCTGGTTATCCAGCGTCCATGTCATACGACGCGGCAGTGCGCGAGAAGTATCTTCCAGCACCAGGGATGGCCAGCTCCGCAGCGTGTCATCATCTATCTGGCTCGCCTGCGTCAGAGGATGGTCGGGCGCAACCACGCAGCGCCAGTTAAGCGTGCCCATATCGCGAAAAGCAAAACGTCCGCCCACCGGTATCGCCTGAGTGGCACCAATCGCTACCTCCACCCGGCCATCGGCCAGCGCATCCCAGACGCCGTTAAAGACTTCATAGCTGATAATCAGCTCCATATCGGGAAAGTGGCGATAGAAATCTTTGACCAGTTGTCGGGTGCGCTGAGGTTTAGCGATACGGTCAACGGCTATGCTTAGCTGGCCGCGCCAGCCGTTAGCCAGCTGCTGACACTGTCGCCGGGTGGCAAGCATTTTTTTGATGACGCTGCGCCCTTCCCGGACAAAATGCTCACCCGCCGGGGTCAGAACCACTTCGCGATGCTGCCGTTCAAACAGCGGTACCGCCAGCCAGTTTTCCAGCTGACGTACCGTATAGCTGATGGCAGAGGGCACCCGATGTAACTCCTGCGCGGCGGCGCTGAAGCTCCCCCCACGGGCGACAGCGTCAACCACTTCTAATGCATATTCTGACCACATAATCTGCCTTCAAAAATTTTAACAGCAATCGGCAAATATTACCGTTTCACAGCAGCAAACGCACCTTTTACACTCTGCCGCGTTTATCCTGCAAAAATGAGAATCAGATGCTGTCGAATAAAGGGTTTATGCCCTACCTTGCCCTGCTGAGCATGCTGGGCTTTTTAGCCACTGATATGTACCTGCCCGCCTTTGGTGCGATGCAGCAAACCTTTAACACTTCACCCGGTCTGATCAGCGCCAGTATGAGTCTCTTCCTGGGCGGCTTCGCCGTGGGTCAGCTCTTCTGGGGACCGCTTTCCGATCGCATCGGTCGTAAACCGGTGCTGCTGTCCGGACTGGCCATGTTTGGCGCTGGCTGCGCAGGCATGCTGTGGGTGAATGATATCTATCTGATGCTGGCGCTGCGTTTTGTCCAGGCGATTGGCGTCTGTGCCGCTGCCGTAAGCTGGCAGGCGCTGGTGGTGGATCGCTACCCTGCAGCGCGCGCTAACAAAGTCTTTGCCACCATTATGCCGCTGGTTGCGCTCTCTCCGGCGCTGGCTCCGCTACTGGGTGCCTGGCTGATCGGCCACTTCCACTGGCGTTCGATTTTCCTGGTGCTGACCCTGATTGCGGTGGCGTTGATTCTGACCACGCTGCGTCTGCCCACCGTGCGCAAGGCCGCGGGAGAAAAAGGTGCGCAGCCCGGCTTTTTCACGCTGCTTAAATCACGGGTCTACAGCGGCAACGTGCTGATCTACTCCGCCTGCTCAGCCAGCTTCTTTGCCTGGCTGACCGGATCGCCCTTTATTCTGGCGGATCTGGGTCTGTCGCCCGCCGATATCGGTCTGAGTTATGTGCCCCAGACGCTCGCCTTTTTAATTGGTGGCTTCGGCTGTCGCACCCTGCTCAACCGCTTTAACGGCGCACAGTTGCTGCCCTGGCTGCTGGCCGTCTACAGCCTGAGCATTCTGGCGCTGTTTGCTGTTGCGCTTGCTGGCAGCAGCACGCTGGTGAGTCTGATGGTACCGTTCTGCGGTATGGCGCTGGCTAACGGCGCGATCTATCCGATTGTGGTGTCCAGTGCGCTGATGCCCTTCCCAACCGCTACCGGTAAAGCCGCCGCGTTGCAGAATACACTGCAGTTAGGACTCTGTTTCGCTGCCAGCCTGGCAGTGTCGGCCGGCTTAACTCAGCCGCTATTTACCACCACACTGATGATGACGGTGACAATTGTGCTGGCGCTGTTGGGTTACGCCATGCAGCGTGCCGCAAGCGCACAAACTGTTGTTGCCTCTGCGCAAACTGCCTGCCAGGATAATCAGTGACACACTGACTTTTTAGTTAGCGCCCTAACAATAAGTTATTGAATATTGACCCGCGTGAGCATATACTCATCCGGGTCAACAAATCTGTAATAAATCAACAATATAATAACGTAATAATCTGATTGGCACCCTGCTGCCGGGACGGTATTCGCGCGCGTTATTCTCACCTTACCCGACCTGCTGCAGGCTGTTCCAGTCCTCTGTATCAAACAGATAACCGGTTTGCGGAGCCATCCGCATCGTTTCTCATTGCCTGAATAAATTGGCTACTCTTTGTTCAGGTTCAGATTGGACAGGTGGTGGAAAATCTATGAGTTCATCTTATGCAGAAGAAGTGAGCCTCGAAGAAAACCATTGGTATCGCATCGTTCATGAACTGCTGGAAAAAGCGGATATCGAAATTAATGGTTCACGTCCCTGGGATATTCATATTAATCATCCTGGTTTTTTTAAACGTGTTCTGCAGGAGGGCTCTCTTGGGCTCGGTGAGAGCTATATGGATGGATGGTGGGAGTGTGACCGGCTGGATATTTTCTTCCACCAGGTACTTAAACATAAACTCGATCAGCAGCTGCCTCATCACTTCAAAGATACGCTGCGCATTGCCGCCGCACGCTTAACCAATCTGCAGTCAAAAAAACGGGCGTGGATTGTCGGTAAAGAGCATTACGACCTGGGCAACGACCTCTTTTCACTGATGCTCGATCCCTATATGCAATACTCCTGTGGCTACTGGAAAGAGGCGACGACACTGGCGACGGCGCAGGAAGCCAAGCTGGATATGATCTGCCGTAAATTAGCGCTGGAACCCGGAATGTCACTGCTGGATATCGGCTGTGGCTGGGGCGGACTCGCGGAATTTGCCGCACGTCATTATGGCGTTAAAGTGCATGGCGTGACGATTTCCGCCGAACAACAGAAACTGGCGCAGCAGCGCTGCAGCGGATTAGACGTCACGATTCTGTTGCAGGATTATCGCGACCTGAATGAGCAGTTTGATCGTATTGTGTCGGTGGGTATGTTTGAACATGTCGGACCGAAAAATTACGCGACCTATTTTGACGTGGTCGATCGTAATTTAAAGCCTGACGGTATTTTCCTGCTTCACACCATCGGCGCGATTAAAACCGATATGAGTGTCGATCCCTGGATCGATAAATATATCTTCCCCAACGGCTGCCTGCCTTCGGTGCGCCATGTGGCCGATGCCAGCGAACCCCATTTTATTCTGGAAGACTGGCACAATTTCGGCGCAGATTACGACAAAACACTGATGGCCTGGCATGAACGCTTTTTGCAGGCCTGGCCAGAGCTGGCCGATAAATATGGCGAACGCTTTAAACGGATGTTCTCCTATTATCTGAATGCCTGTGCCGGTGCCTTCCGGGCGCGTGATATTCAGCTGTGGCAGATCGTGTTCAGTCGCGGCGTTGAGGGGGGATTACGGGTGGCGCGGTAGGGGTTAAAAAGCGGGCAATTAAGAAGGCGCTGCCCCGGCTGAACACTTGAAAAGAAGGGCCTGCTTTGCTTTAAGAGAGAGCATTGCGTAAGGAACAGGGTCAGATCGGAAAGTCGCAAAACCTGTCATCCCTGACACGCGCGGCCCACGCGATTACGCACCTCATCCCTGAGGTGCGCCCGTTGCCGGGCCAACGCGTTGCGTTGTTCAAAAACGCTCCCGGCGTTTTTATCCGGGCGGTGGGACGCTTTCCTCTTCTGACCCGGCGCCCTGCGCTTTTATACTGCTGACAGAGTAAAACCGATTGGGCTGTCTGCGGTGCTTACGCGCCTTTTATTAACTCTCTGTCGTTGACTGGCCGGTCAGCATGCTCATCGCCGCCGCGGCATCGCGCTGTGCTAACACCCGCTCAACGGTCTCCACGATTGCCTGCGTGTGCGGATCGATTTCAATATTCACCCGATCGCCAAAGGTCTTCGCCCCCAGCGTGGTTCGCTCCAGCGTTTCCGGGATCAGATAGACGCAGAACTTAGTCTTAGTCACATCGCCTACCGTCAGGCTGATACCGTCGATGCCGACAAACCCTTTATGCAGAATATATTTCATCTGCGCCGCATCCTGGATTTTAAACCAGACTTCGCGGTTATGTTCTGACTGGATAATCTTGCAAATTTCAGCGGTGGTCATAATATGACCAGACATCAGATGGCCGCCTATTTCATCGCTGAATTTCGCTGCACGCTCAATATTGACCACATCGCCCTGACGTAAATCGCCAAGGTTAGTCACCCGCAATGTCTCTTTAATTAAATCAAAACTGACGCGGTCGCCTTCAATTGCTGTTACGGTTAAACAGCAACCGTTATGGGCTACGGATGCGCCCAGCGCCAGACCCGGTAAGAGCTCTTCCGGCAGGCGGACAGTATGGGTACGAAACAGTTCTTTCTCTTCAATGGACACGATTTCTGCGGTGCCCTGCACAATACCGGTAAACATAGTCTTTGCCTCTGCGAAGTTTACGCTAGTTTATCACAGCTCAGGTCGGCTGTTAGATTTCAGCCCGCACCGCCGCTTTATAGCGGAGCAAACCGCATTGTGTGACAAAGATTGGCGAATTCTGTTACGCCAGTTACACTAGCTCGCGAAATTCCCCGGGCTTCCTGCCCCTTTTAATTCATTCAATAAGTCAGGTGTTAACGTGCAGAAGTATTTAACAGAAGCGCGTCAATTGCTGGCCCTTGCGATTCCGGTCATCCTTGCTCAGGTGGCTCAAACCGCAATGGGATTTGTGGATACCATTATGGCCGGCGCAGTCAGCGCCACGGATATGGCCGCCGTTGCTGTCGGCACCTCTGTCTGGCTACCGGCCATCCTGTTTGGTCATGGTCTTCTGCTTGCATTGACGCCCACCGTTGCGCAACTCAATGGTTCTGGCCGCCGCGAACGCATCGGTGAACAGATCCGCCAGGGATACTGGCTCGCCTTTTTCGTCTCCCTGCTGATTATGGTGCTGTTGTGGCATGCCGGTTATCTTATCCGGGCGATGCATGACATCGATCCAGTGCTGGCGCTGAAGGCAGAAGGTTATCTGCATGCCCTGCTGTTCGGCGCGCCTGGCTACCTCTTCTTCCAGGTGCTGCGCAATCAGTGCGAGGGGCTGTCGAAAACCAAACCCGGCATGGTGCTGGGCTTTTTAGGCCTGATGTTCAACATCCCGCTCAACTATGTCTTTATCTATGGCCACTTCGGCATGCCTGCCCTGGGCGGTGTCGGCTGCGGCGTGGCGACCGCCTCGGTCTACTGGGTGATGTTTATCTGCATGCGCTTCTGGGTGCGCCGGATGGGTAGCATGCGCGATATCCGTATGGAGAGCCGCTGGTCACCCCCTTCCCGTCCGATTCTGAGCCGCCTGATGACGCTGGGATTGCCGGTGGCGCTGGCACTCTTCTTTGAGGTCACGCTGTTCGCCGTTGTCGCCCTGCTGGTTTCGCCACTGGGCATCGTTAACGTGGCCGGTCACCAGATTGCGCTCAATTTCAGTTCACTGATGTTCGTATTGCCGCTGTCGCTGGGTGTCGCGACCACCATCCGCGTCGGTTATCGTCTGGGTCAGGGCTCCACCGAGCAGGCCCGGGTCGCGGCCTGGACCGCCCAGGGTGTTGGCATCAGCATGGCGGCGCTGACCGCCATTTTTACCGTGACGTTTCGTCATCAGATTGCCCTGCTCTATAACGACAACCCTGAAGTGGTGACGCTGGCGGCACAGCTGATGCTGCTGGCGGCAATTTATCAGTTCTCAGACTCGATACAGGTGATTGGCAGCGGGATCCTGCGCGGTTATAAAGATACGCGGTCGATTTTCTTTATTACCTTTATCGCTTACTGGCTGCTGGGGCTGCCCGCCGGTTATCTGCTGGCGCTGACCGACTGGGTGGTGCCGCGCATGGGACCTGCGGGCTTCTGGTGCGGCTTTATTATCGGCCTGACCTCGGCTGCGGTGATGATGATCTGGCGCATCAGACGGTTACAGCAATCTCCGGCGGAGATTATCCTGACGCGTGCAGCGCGATAACGTTCGAGGCGGGTCATTCATGGCCCGCAATGACGAAAAAAACGACGGTTAGCACAGTTGCTGTGCAGTCATGGCGAAAAAACTATTTTCCCCTTGCCAGCCTCACACGCTGCCGTTAATATTCGTCCCCGCTGTCGCCCTGACAGCATGTT